>NZ_JBHNYT010000007.1:0-258863 GCF_054960575.1 Pseudoalteromonas sp. PSi26
TTTGCTTGGCTCGCTAAGCGTTGCCTGCTCTGCCGTCTCAGTGGGGTCGCATTATAGGGAGCCGCGGATTTAACGCAAGCCTTTTTTAACTAAAAAAGTGATTTAAATTGGACCCAACGCAAGTGCACACTCTAAACACAAGTTACCCACAAACACCTGTTGATAACTTTGTTTTTATGGTCGTTTATTCTAAACACTTGGCCATTCCTATGGTAAGTTGCGGTCACTTTTTTAACGCATGTCTTTAGGTAGTATTTATGGCAGATTTAATAAATAGTATAAGTGGTCTCTTGTGGGGGCACGTTCTCGTATACTTATTAATAGCAGCGGGTTTATTTTTTACCTTTAAATTAGGTTTTATTCAATTTGTACAATTTCCACATATGTTCAAGGTTATGTTTGGATCTCGAAAATGTGCGAATAACGAAATCTCTTCTTTTCAAGCTTTTTGTACTTCATTAGCAGCTCGAGTCGGTACTGGGAATATGGCAGGTGTCGCTGTTGCATTGTATCTGGGTGGCCCGGGAGCTATTTTTTGGATGTGGTTAATTGCATTAATTGGTATGGCGACAAGCTTTGCCGAAAGTACACTTGCACAAGCTTATAAAACAAAAGATGCTGAAGGCAATTTTAGAGGTGGTCCAGCTTACTATATGCAAACTGGCTTAGGTAAACGTTGGATGGGGGTTTTATTCTCACTGTGTTTAATTTTAGCTTTTGGTCTGGTATTTAATGCTGTGCAGTCAAACTCTATTGCTGCCGCTTTTGAAGTAGCATTTGATATCCCTAAATATATTGTAGGTATTTTTTTAGTTATTGGTTCTGGGATGATCATATTTGGAGGCCTTAAAACAATATCTCGATTTGCTGAAATGGTTGTGCCTTTTATGGCTCTGGCCTATTTATGTGTTGCGCTTTATGTTTGTGCTATTAACTTTTCTGCACTTCCTGATGTATTCATGTTAGTAATTAACAGTGCTTTTGGAATAGAGCAAGCCGGTGCTGGCGCTATAGGTTATGGTGTAATACAGGCGATGATCCAAGGAATTAAACGTGGTTTGTTCTCTAACGAAGCGGGTATGGGTAGCGCTGCTAATGCTGCAGCAACTGCAACACCATACCCTCCTCACCCTGCTTCACAGGGTTATGTGCAAATGCTTGGGGTTTTTATTGACACAATTGTAATTTGTACTGCGACTGCATCACTTATCCTTCTATCCCAGCAATTAATTCCTGAATCAGGAGTATTGGGTATAGAATTGACTCAAGCAGCATTATCAGAACATGTTGGTAGTTGGGGCACTTATTTTATCGCTATTGCAATTTTATTCTTTGCCTTTACCTCTATTGTTGCTAATTACTCGTATGCAGAAACTAATCTTATGTTTTTAGAACATAACTCCCAAAAAGGAATGTTTATATTCCGCTTGATTGTTTTAGGAATGGTTATGTTTGGGGCTGTAGGTGAGCTCGGATTAATTTGGACATTAGCCGATATATCTATGGGCTTAATGGCTATTGTTAATGTAATCGCGTTATTTATGCTTTCTGGTGTCGTTGTATGGCTTTCAAAAGACTATAACGAACAACGTAAAAAAGGCCTTATCCCCTCGTTTGATAAAAGTAAACATCCAAAACTAGATAAAGAGGTAGACCCTCTAGCTTGGAAATAAAAAATAAAATAGCGAGTTCCGGCTCGCTTTTTTAGTTCTAAAGTTTATTTACCCAACATTAAAACTTAGATTAATTTTTACGACTACTTTATATTTACTACGTATAGGAACACAAAGAGATATCTAAAAAAGGAAAGCAGATGGGTGACATGACAAAAAAATACAGTATCGATACTACTGATTATCAAGTTGGACAAGATAATATTCAAAAATGGGGGTTTGATATACATAATCCTGTATTTGGAATAAGCGCTTTTTTAGTTGTTTTATTTGTATTGCTTAGCTTGGTTTTTGACCCTACCGTTACCCGCGATGCACTAACCTCCACTAAAGATGCTATCATAGATCAATTCGATAGTTACTTTATGTTACTTGCTAACGCCTTTGTAATCTTTTGTATTATCTTGGCATTCTCTCCCTTAGGTAAAATTCGTTTAGGCGGTGTAAAAGCCCGTCCAGAGCATGGTTACATATCGTGGCTTGCCATGTTGTTTGCTGCAGGAATGGGCATTGGATTACTATTTTGGGGTGTTGCAGAGCCAACAGCTTATTATACAGGTTGGTATCATATGCCTATGGGGGTTGAACCCAATTCACCACAAGCACATTCATTAGCTTTAGGTGCAACTATGTACCATTGGGGTTTGCACGGATGGGCAATTTACGCAGTAGTTGGCTTAAGCTTGGCTTTTTTTGCATTTAATAAAGGCCTGCCTTTGTCTATACGTTCTGTATTCTATCCCTTATTTGGTGATCGCGCATGGGGGTGGATGGGGCATATCATAGATATACTCGCGGTACTGTCGACTTTATTTGGTTTAGCAACATCACTGGGGCTTGGCGCGCAACAAGCAACCAGTGGTATAAATTACCTTTTAGGTACCGATTATGGCACTGCTTTTCAAATATCTGTTATCGGCTTAGTAACGTGTATTGCTATTTTCTCTGTTATTAGAGGTATTGAGGGCGGTGTAAAAGTACTAAGCAACGTTAATTTAATTTGTGCGTTTTTTTTACTGTTAGTTGTTATCGTACTTACATTCTCTGATTCAATCCCTGCTGTTTGGTTTACCCTGGGAGCATACGTAGAACATTTTGTACCATTGAGTAATCCTTTTAATAGGCCCGATGAAGATTGGATGCATTCTTGGACTGTATTTTATTGGGCGTGGTGGATATCTTGGTCACCGTTTGTTGGTATGTTTATAGCGCGTGTTTCAAAAGGGCGCACTGTACGAGAGTTCTTACTTATTGTTATAGGCCTACCAACTCTGCTTAGCCTTGTGTGGATGGGTGTATTTGGCAATATGGCAATAACACAAGTTATAGATAAAGTCGGGCCACTTGGACAAAATGGTTTGACTGATATTTCAGTTACTTTATTTCAGGTATATGAACAGCTACCGTTTTCTAGCTTTATTTCTATTATTTCTATTGCTTTAGTTTTAGTCTTTTTTATCACTTCATCTGATTCAGGATCACTGGTGATAGACGGCATAACTGCTGGCGGTAAAATTGATGCACCAGTGCCACAGCGTATATTTTGGGCTACTGTCGAAGGTATGATAGCAGCAGTGTTACTTTGGGTTGGCGGCTCGCAAGCCTTACAAGCACTTCAATCGGGTGTAGTAACTACTGCACTCCCATTTTCAATCATACTTATTTTAATGTGTGTTGCGCTTATACAAGGCTTGCTAAGCGAATACCCTACTTATAAGGTTCAAAGCAAACTGCACTAACAATTCATCCGGTATAAGTGGCTCTTAAGAGTCGCTTATACAACTCATTTAAAACTTATTATAGCCACGTCACATTTTCCTCAATCTAGCTCTAGTTACTACTTTTTTATTTTAAAAGAACAAACTTTACTCTCATCGTGTTGAAAATACCTGAATGACTAAAACATAGATAAAGGCGTAATTGAATCACTAATGTTCTGATTTGTTAATTTTGTTATGTACAAGTGCGTTAATCATACAGATTCAAATAATTAAGTACTATTTCGGATTGGTATTAACTGAGCTGAGTGAAATAAAGTAATGACGATAAAATTGGGCCTTGCAAAGGCTACGTAATAAAATCTTTAAATAGTAAAGTTAAGGAGATATTAAAAATAGATTAGATAATTGAGATTTGAATATATATTAAAAAATTTGTGGTGTGAGTTTTTGTGATTTGGGATTTATATAGATATGGTGCCCGAGGCCGGACTTGAACCGGCACGACTTGTTAGTCGAGGGATTTTAAATCCCTTGTGTCTACCAATTCCACCACTCGGGCATCGAGTTTGCTAATTAAAGCGTGTGGAGTAAATTATGTGGAGGCGGAACCCGGAGTCGAACCGGGGTAAACGGATTTGCAATCCGGTGCATGGCCACTCTGCCATTCCGCCTTAACGCTTCCATATAATTTGGAGCGGCACACGAGGCTCGAACTCGTGACCTCGACCTTGGCAAGGTCGCGCTCTACCAACTGAGCTAGTGCCGCATATAATAAATTTTTATCAAACTTTTAATTAAATTGGTCAGTAATTAAAAGTGGTGCCCGAGGCCGGACTTGAACCGGCACGACTTGTTAGTCGAGGGATTTTAAATCCCTTGTGTCTACCAATTCCACCACTCGGGCATCGAGTTTACTATTTAAAGCAAGTGGATAAAACTGATATGGAGCGGCACACGAGGCTCGAACTCGTGACCTCGACCTTGGCAAGGTCGCGCTCTACCAACTGAGCTAGTGCCGCATCATATTAATTCTACTATTACATTTTAAAAGTTATATGTTGGTGCATATAACTAAACCACAAAGTGGTGCCCGAGGCCGGACTTGAACCGGCACACTCTAAGAGCGAGGGATTTTAAATCCCTTGTGTCTACCAATTCCACCACTCGGGCATCGAGTTTGCTATTTAAAGCATGTGGAGCGTTGATTGGAGGCGGAACCCGGAGTCGAACCGGGGTAAACGGATTTGCAATCCGGTGCATGGCCACTCTGCCATTCCGCCCCAGCACTGGGGTTATAACCTTAGATAACTTGGAGCGGCACACGAGGCTCGAACTCGTGACCTCGACCTTGGCAAGGTCGCGCTCTACCAACTGAGCTAGTGCCGCATTTCGTTATCTTGGGGGCTATGCCCTCTCAACACGGACGCATTCTACAGAGATTATTAAACGCGTCAATACAAAAAATGCTAGTTTTGAACTGTTTGCTTGTTTTTTATCTAAAACGGTGCGTTATTATACATTTACAGTTAATTTTTGGTCAATTCACTCCATGCAGCGTTCAAATATTGCAGCATAGAACTCAGGGTCAAAAAGGTTGCTATATAGAGTAGCCCAAAACTTAAATAATTCATCCAGGTGTCATATTGCCAAATCAAACCAATGATGGCTAACATTTGCGCAGCAGTTTTGATTTTACCCATGTTAGATACAGCTACATTGCCACGCTTGCCCTGCTCAGCCATCCATTCCCTTAATGCTGATATAACTATTTCTCGACTAATGATAATAAGCGCAGGAATAGTCATATACATTGACTGATATTGATCAGAGAGAGCAACAAGTGCCGCACACACCATCACCTTGTCTGCAACAGGATCTAAAAAGGCTCCAAATGGCGTTGATTGTTCTAATTTTCTTGCAAGGTAGCCATCAAGTATATCGGTAATTGATGCAAGCCAAAAAATAAAAGCGGCAGCAAAAAAAGCCCAGCTATAAGGCAAATAAAATATCACCAAAAAAATGGGGATAAGAAAAAGTCTAAATGTTGTGAGTGTGTTTGGAATATTCCACATAACTACTTGGATATGTCTTTTCTTTTATATTCGCATGAAGGGCTAGCCCTTGTCATGTAAATGGTTAAATATCTTCTCAGCCATATCAGGGCTGATCCCGGGAACTTTCTTTAATTGTTCTATATTAGCAGCTTTTACCCCCTGCATGCCCCCTAAATATTTTAATAATGTTTGGCGACGTTTAGAACCTACTCCATTAATTTCTTCCAACAATGATTGTGTTCGCTGTTTTTGGCGCTTATTACGATGCCCAGCTATTGCAAAACGGTGAGATTCATCTCGTATATGTTGTATTAGGTGAAGTGCAGGCGCATCAGAATCCATCGGAATTGTTTTACGCCCCCCATCTATGAGCAATGTTTCTAGGCCAGGTTTACGGCTCGTTCCTTTTGCAACCCCGACTAGCAGAGGCATTTTAGAATGAGACCAATTAGCAAAATATTGCTCAGCACGACTTAACTGTCCTTTACCGCCATCTATAAATATTACATCGGGAATTTTGTCTTCATCCACTAATTTGTTGTAACGCTTATTTAAAGCAAACTCCATGGCTGCATAATCATCACCACCGGTTATACCGGTTACATTATAGCGCCTGTATTCTTTTGTATTTGGGCCTTGCGAATCAAAAACAACGCAACTTGCTACCGTGTTTTCCCCCATAGTATGGCTTATATCAAAACACTCCATTCGCGCTATATCATCTAGGCGTAATGTTGCTTTTAATTGGGCATAGCGTTTATTAATTGAGTCTTGTGTACTTTGTTTGACAGCAATACTGTTTAACGCATTTTTATTTGCTAGTTGAAGGTATTGCGCACGCTCTCCACGTGTAACCACTTTAAGCGCCACTTTACGATCGCTTATTTGCGTCAGTGCTTCGCTTAACGCACTGCTCTCTTCTACTTCAAACGGGAGTATAATTTCTTTAGCAATGCGTCCAGTTGCACCTGGTGCTAAATAATATTGACCTAAGAATGAAGTTAAAATTTCTTGCTCGCTCGAATCTTTAGGTACTTTTGGAAAATACGTTTTACTACCTAGTACTTTATGATCGCGAATCATTAATAAATGTATGCCGTTTAATCCATTTAAATGCGCAAAACCCACCACATCCATTTCTGCAAAGTTACCCGAAATAGATTGTTGCTCCTGCATTTTACGCAGTAGCATTATTTGATCACGTACTTTTGCGGCAAGCTCAAAGTTGAGCTCCGCACTGGCTGCTTCCATTTTTTTTATTAGTTCGGCAATGACTTCATCCGATTTACCCGTCAAAAATTTGCGAACATAGTCAACTTGTTCACTGTAGTCTTGCTCGGTAACTTTGTTAACGCATGGCGCAGAGCAACGCTTGAGCTGATACTGCAAACAAGGGCGACTTCGGGCACGATAATAAGCATCTTCGCATTGACGAACGGGAAATATTTTTTGCATTAAACGCAAACTTTCCGAGACAGCGCCTGCACTCGGAAATGGACCAAAATACTCACCTTTTATTTTGCGGCTACCTCTATGAAACGCTAACCGCGGATGCTTATGGTTCGTTAATAAAATATAGGGGTAAGACTTATCATCTCGCAGTAGAATATTATAACGAGGCTGATATTTTTTTATGAGGTTATTTTCGAGCAGTAGCGCTTCAGTTTCGGTGTTGGTCAGTGTGACTTCAATATCATTAATGTTACTGACTAAAACACGGGTTTTGCTGTCGGTAATGTTGGATCTAAAGTAACTGCTTACGCGTTTTTTTAATTGTTTAGCTTTACCAACATAAATAACTTGGTTGTCACTATCAAGCATACGGTAAACACCGGGCTCGCTTGATAGCGTTTTTAAAAAATGTACGTGATCAAATTTAGACATATAAAAGGGTTAGTACGACACGTCTATGTCAATCATCTTATGGCGAATAGCTAAATGTGTAAGTTCAACATCGCCACCTACATTTAACTTTTCAAACATTCGGTAACGATAGCTATTAACTGTTTTCGAACTGAGGTTTAAGCGCTCTGCAATATCTTGTGCTTTTTCACCTTTGGTGATCATAAGCATTATTTGAAGTTCGCGCTCTGATAAACTCTGGAACGGATTTTCGTCTGTACGACCAGTAACCTGTGCCAGTGCTATTTGTTGTGCAATTTCTGGCGCAATGTAGCGTTGACCAGCATGAACTGAACGAATGGCACGAACCATTTCATCAGAGCCAGCTCCTTTGGTAAGAAAGCCGTGAGCACCAATTTGCATTACTTTAGACGGAAATGGGTCTTCGCAATTAACAGTAAGAACGATAATTTTTACGTCTGGGCAATAGCGACAAATCTTTTTAGTTGCCTCTAATCCACCCATGCCAGGCATATTCATATCCATAAGTACAATATTAGGTGTGTGCTGTCGACAAAACTGGACAGCGGCTTCACCGTCTTTTGCTTCACCTACAACTTTAAACCCACGCACATCATCTAATATGCGTCTGATCCCAGTTCGTACTAGTTCATGATCATCAACTAAAAGTACATTAATCAATGCAATACCCTCATTAACTCAACTACACACGTCTAAATAATTTAATTTGTCACAGTAACACAGTTAAAGCGAAACAATAACTAATATTATCGCTCTCACTCAGGCACGTTAACTAAAGTTAAAACTACTGAAATCAATGTACCCAGCGATTTAAGAGGCTGACTTTTCACTAAAACGGTCAACCCATAATGCAATAATACCATCACCGGTAACATTACATGCCGTACCAAAGCTGTCTTGAGCTAAGTACAGTGCAATCATTAATGCCACAGCTCCTTCATTAAATCCAAGCATGCTGGTTAAAAGCCCAAGCGCCGACATTACCGCGCCACCCGGTGCGCCTGGAGCAGCTATCATCACAACACCGAGCATAAATATAAATGGCAACATGCCCATTAACGATGGCACTTCCATACCTGGCGATAAAAACATAACGGCCATGGCACACGTAACAATAGTAATTGTTGAACCCGACAAATGAATGGTGGCACATAAAGGTACTGTAAAGTTTGCTACGTCTTCTTTAACTTTATTAGCTTTACTTGATTGCAACGACACAGGAATAGTTGCTGCACTCGACATAGTACCTAATGCAGTAAAATAAGCCGGTAGCATATTTTTAACTAACTCAAGTGGATTACGCTTTAACAAAATTCCCGTAGCAATATATAAGACGCTTAACCATAACCAGTGCATAACAAGAGCCGCAATTAATACCACTCCAAATGTTTGCAGCGTATCAACCACTGTACTCGCTACGGTCATTTCAGCAAACACACCTGCAATATAAAATGGTAACGCAGGAATGATCACTTTTGACAATAAGGCATCTATTACATCTCGTCCCTGATCTGATACCTTTTTAAGTGTGTCTAACTCAAGCTGGCTCATACCAATGCCAAATATGAAAGCCGTAGCAAGCGCAGTCATCACCCCCATTAATGGTGGGATTTCTATATCAATAAAACTGCCTATCTCGGTGGCTACTTCGGCTTCAAAAGTAATACCGCCACTTAAAAACGGAATAACAGCACTGACTAACAAAAAGGCAAGCGTGCCGGCAATAACGGTAGAGCTATAAGCAAACCCAACCGTTTTACCAAGTAAATGGCCAGAACCTTTAGGAAGCCCGGCAATGCCAGAAGCAATAAAAAATAAAATAATAAGAGGAATAGTGAAGGAAATAATTTGACCAATTAACTCTTTAACCGTAAATAAGAGTTCAACACCTGTCAAAGGCACATAAAAGCCTACCAATATACCAGCCATAATGCCGGCAATTAACTTTAAGATTAACTTCATTTTTATTACTCAATTATTGTTAGATAAACGTTTTTATCATGTTTTGATTGGCTTGTGTCATAAAACCGCTGAACTAAAGTTTGTTTGCATAAATAATCATCAATAAAAAGTACATTTGGTCTCGATAAAGTATCATATTCAAAAATCAGTCAATTTATTAGTCATTGGGCCGCATGGGTTTCTACACCTATTTAAATATTTAAGCGTCTCTTTAGTTTATTTATGAGTAAAAAGCCGACATAACAAACAAAAGCGTCTTATCATTAAATTTAATGTGCGCACCTAATAACAAAAGGCACAGCTAATATAGATTTTTATTTCACTTAGTTATAAGCTCAATAGATATATCTTATAGCCAAACTTTACTTTTATTTTTTTAAACTCTCAGTAAAGTGTCAACATATAGTTAGTAGCAAAGGCTATTAGCACGTTGATCAGATTGTATCCAAAGGAACATTATGTCTACTATTTTTGAAGATAACTCACTTAGTATCGGTAATACACCACTGGTAAAACTTAAACGTGTTACAGGTGGGAATGTATTCGCTAAAGTGGAAGCGCGTAACCCAAGCTTTAGTATAAAATGCCGCATTGGTGCATCGATGATTTGGGAGGCTGAAAAAGCAGGTCAGCTAACTGAGGGTAAAGAACTTATCGAGCCTACATCTGGTAATACAGGTATTGCATTGGCCTTCGTTGCCGCAGCACGTGGTTACAAACTAACGCTTACCATGCCTAACACTATGAGCTTAGAGCGTCGTAAACTTCTAAAGGCACTGGGTGCCAACCTTGTGCTTACAGACGGCGCTAAAGGTATGAATGGTGCAATCCAAAAAGCAAAAGAGATTCAAGCCACCGATCCTGAAAAGTATATCTTGCTACAGCAGTTTGAGAATCCAGCAAACCCAAAAATACACTTTGAAACTACAGGTCCAGAAATTTTTGACGCTCTTGACGGAAAAGTGGATTACTTTGTAGCAGGCGTAGGTACTGGCGGGACTATAACAGGTGTCAGTCGCTACCTTAAAACAGAAAAAGGTCTAAATGTTAAGTCTATTGCTGTTGAGCCAACTAATTCGCCAGTAATCAGCCAAACACTTGCCGGTGAAGAAGTTAAACCAGGGCCACATAAAATTCAAGGTATTGGCGCAGGATTTATCCCTGGCAACCTAGACATGAGCCTAATAGATGCTGCAGAGCAAGTATCTAACGAAGATGCAATTGCAATGGCACATGAGCTAATGAAAAAAGAAGGTATATTAGTGGGTATTTCATCTGGCGCTGCTGTAGTGGCAGCAAAACGTATTGCTGAAAAACCAGAAAATGCCGACAAAAATATTGTTGTTATTTTACCAAGTGCCACTGAGCGTTACTTATCAAGCCCGCTATTTGATGAGGAATTTAGTGATCAAGAGCTTGTTCAATAATCATAGCTAACCATTTTTGAAAGGATGCCTAGGCATCCTTTTTTATTATTTACTCTGCAATATCTTTTTATTTACCTTCCATGTCTTTACATATTAGCTAATTCACCACACACTTAAATAAAACTAACTAACAAAAATTAACATGAAAAAAATAACCTATTTAGTCAGCCTTATTCTGTGTTTGTTTTTAGTTGCCTGTGGCGATGATGTAAAAAAACTTGGTGATTCACCCGGCGACACCGCAACAGCTTACTTTGACGCCTTGTACAATCAGCAAGATCTTCAAAAAGCAACAACTATGGCTACACCCAACCTTACGCGAATCATGAAGTCGTACGGTACAGCTAAACAATTTACGCGTAACTTAGTTAACATGCAGTACGATGAGGTTGTTATTGAAGTTGATATGACCAATATGAGTGTACGCGAACAGTATGGTGACAATACTAAAATAAATCTTATTTTCACCGGTTATTTAAATGGTAACAAAATAGATGATATGCGTAGCGTAAAAATGCTACGTAAAAAAGGTAAATGGTATATCGATAAAATAGTTGCGGACCCATACGCACGTTAAAGTATTTAATAAAAAGGCCTTACACATGTAAGGCCTTTTTATTTACGGTTCACATAATTAGCTACAACTCGCCTTGCTGAAAGTTATCAACCGCTATTGCTTGCTTACGTAGCTTATTAGCATGGTGCATAGCATCAGCATCGGTTTGCGTTACTAAATCATTGTCTAATGCAAAGTTAATCGCACCTTCAATATCGAGCGTTGCAGGAATATTACCCTTGCGCTGCCATTGTTTTAAATCTTTGAATTGAGCTTGCATATCGTGCATAGCTAAAAATGCATTTTCCATTACCCCTGTACCTGCGTTTTCATCTACATAACACAAATGAGTTAAGCGATTTCTAAACACACCTGGTTGTGTCATATGCTCGCAAATACGTTGTGCAATTTCATCGCTTGGTTTTTCGTAATGATTACTAATTGGAAATACAATACGCTTAAGCACAAAATTAATAATCGGGTTTGAGAAATTTTTGAAAAAACCATCAAACGCTTGGCCTATTTCAAATAACGATGTTTCTATCGCATATTTAACAAAAGGTAAGTCGGCTTGTTGACGGCCCTCGTCTTCGTAGCGCTTTAGAACCGTAGAAGCTAAATACAAGTGACTCAATACATCACCTAATCGGGCTAATATCATCTCTTTGCGTTTTAGCTCACCGCCTAACATTAACATTGCCACGTCCGTACAAATAGCCAAGCTTCTGCTCATTCTGCTTAAATGCTTGTAATAAACGGCAGTTTCGCCGCCAACTGGCGCTTTTGCAAAGTAACTACGTGTTAAACCATGTATAAATGCCATGCTGGCATTACTTACCGCAAATAATATATGGTTCATTAATAAACCATCAAATTGATTCAGAGCAGCATCGTCGTCTTCAAGTGCAGCGGCCTCCATTTCTTTTAAAACAAAAGGATGACAGCGGGTCGCTCCTTGGCCAAATATCATTAAATTTCGAGTTAAAATATTTGCGCCTTCTACCGTAATAGACACCGGTATTCCCATATAACCATGTGCCAAATAGTTATTTGGCCCCACCTGAATGCCTTTGCCTGAATGAATATCCATCGCATCATTCATGACTGTACGACCCATTTCCGTCATATGGTATTTGGCAATAGCAGTGACAACCGAAGGGCTAAGCTTTAAATCGATTGCGCCAGCCGTCATTAACCGACATGACTCTAGCGTGTAAGTTAAGCCACCAATGCGAGCAAGCGCTTCTTGCACACCTTCAAATTGCCCAATAGATACACCAAATTGCTGGCGAACTACGGCATATGCTGAAGTCATTTTAGCCGCTAGGTGACCGGTTGCAGCACTTAAAGCCGGCAGCGAAATACCACGCCCTGCACTTAAACACTCCACCAGCATGCGCCAGCCACGCCCCGCACACTCTTGCCCACCAATAATCCAGTCAAGCGGAATAAACACATCTTCACCATAAGTTGTACCGTTCATAAATGCCATATTAAGTGGGTAATGGCGCTCACCTGTTTTAACTCCTGGGTGATCGGTTGGAATAAGTGCGCACGTAATACCAAGCTCTTTTTCGTCTCCTAATAAACCATCGGGGTCATACATTTTAAAAGCAAGGCCTAATACTGTGGCAACGGGTGCAAGGGTAATGTAACGTTTTGACCAGTTTAAACGTAGGCCAATTACTTCTTCACCGTTGTGCTCTCCTTTACATACAACACCAGAGTCTGGAATGCTACCGGCATCAGAGCCTGCTTCTGGGCCTGTAAGTGCAAAGCATGGAACATCTTCACCATTGGCAAGCGTTGGTAACCAGCGGTCTTGTTGCTCTTTAGTACCGTAATGCAGCAATAGCTCACCTGGCCCTAAACTATTTGGCACCATTACGGTAACCGCCGCAGTTAAACTCTTAGTCGAAATTTTTGACACAATGGTTGAATTAGCAATCGCCGAAAACTCTCGCCCACCAAACTTTTCAGGAATAATTAATGCAAAAAAACCTTCTTTTTTTAAGTAATCCCACACTTCTTTTGGCAAGTCTTTGTCTTTTTGCACTATTTGGTAATCATCTAGCATCGCCATTAGGGTCTCAACCTGATTAGCCATAAATGCGTTTTCTTTTTCGCTCAATTCTGGCTTTGGAAAATTGTGTAATTTTTTCCAATCAGGGTTACCACTAAAGAGTTCTCCATCCCACCAAACATCGCCTGCTTCCATAGCCTCTCGCTCTGTTTGCGAAAGCGGTGGAAGTACTTTTTTAAACATTTTAAACGTGGGTCTACTGATAAGGTTTAAGCGGATATCTTTAACCGCAAAAATAACCACTATAACAACCAGTAAAATGATAAATACCGACATGCCTACATTCCTTTCACATTAGAAATTAATAACCTAAGTATGACCCATCTTAGTTTAAATACAATCATTGCAAATACGCTTTCTGCTAAGCCTGTAAATTAGGGGATAAAGAATAAACTAGTCTTTAATTATTAATTTTGATATGGGTAAAGCAACTAAAAAATCAAACGTATAAGCCTTATTAATACAAAAGCCCGCTGCATGAGCGGGCTTATATTTTAATTAAGCTGAAAACTTAAATTGCGTTATTAATTAAAACTGAAAACGCATGTTTGCAAAGTAAGCATCATTATCAGAGTCATCGGCATTGTTCTCGTAACCTACTTTAAGGCCAATATTTTTGTTAATGAAGTGCTGAGCACCAAAGCTGTAGGTATCTTGTTTATCGTAGCTTGCAAATACCGAGGTCGCTTTTGAGAAATAGTAGTTCGTTTCTGCCACCCATTGGTTTTCAGCGTCATCAATACTTTCGTATTTACCTTCAAACGTTAAGTAGTTACCTTGCTGTAAATCAATAAAGTATTTAGCTGCAACGGCGCGGTAATCAAAATCATCATCCGCAGTAACAGTTACACCAACGTAATCGGTACTGTTAAGCATATGGTTATACGCTAAATCGAATAAAGCGAAGTCTTCGCCATCTTTATTTTCAACTAGCGTCACTTTTGCAAGCAAATCTGGGTTAAAAAAGTAACCCCCTGAAATTGTATATGCTTCGTTATGATTGCCAACATCAAGGTTTGTGTATGACGCACCAATAACAAATTCATTAATAAAATACTCACCACCAACTAACGTTGTATCGCTAAAGTCGTCATCAGCGTATGCGCCGTAAATGTTGCTTTGTTTATTAATGTATTCAAATTGGTCGTACGGGCCTAATGTTTTTTTAGGTGATAGATAATAAATAGAATCTACAGCAACGGTATCGTTATTGTCGCTGTCTTTGTAACTTAAATTACTGATTGAGTTATAGCTGTCTGCAGCAGCCGCAGTGCTAGATAATAAAATGCTTGAAATAATAACTGCTAATTTTTTCATTGTAAGACTTCCCTATGTACATTGCGTTTTATGCTTTAGCTAAATTACTAAAGTGGGCACATGCTAACGCCGGGAAACTGAATGGAAACTTAATTAAACCTTTGTATTTGTTAAGTTAATTGTAAGGAGGTGTAAGAAACTGTAAAATTAAAGTAGTTGCTACATTTAGTCAACAACTACTTAAAGTATGTGTACAATTATAAAGCGTGTTGGCTAATTACTCTATAAACTTCATTAATGTTATCGCCTGCTTTAAACTCTTTTGTAAGTGGCGTTGGGTCAGAGCCAATCCAAATTTTAAGTTCAGCATCCAAATCAAAGTGCCCTGCACTCTCTTTGCTAAACTTGGTAATTTTAGAGTAAGCAATACTCACCATTTCCATTTTAGAACCAGTTACTCCTTGCTTATCAATTAAAATTAAGCGCTTATTAGTAAAAATGAACATATCGCGAATAACTTTATAGGCTTTTTCGACGTGCTCACCCTCAATTAATGTATTAGCGAGTACTTTTTCTAAATCAGAATCATCAACTTCGCTTGCGTTACCCATTAATCCGCTTAATAAACCCATTATACTTTCTCCTGTTTAAAAATTTGATTTTCTAATGTATGGCCATTAACCAATTGCCTGTATTGCCAATTATGTTGGTGGCAAAACTGTAATAGTGCAATATCAAGTGCATGCTCAGATTGTGTGTATTCAATAACATACTCTTTGTGCTGGCTCATATAAACAGAGCTTACACCATTGAGTAACTGTAACTGTTGCTCAACGTTTTCATACATCTCGTTTAGCATTAATGTGTAAAAGTGTTTGTCGGTTTGATTTACTTTTGTTTGGTGCTCACTCAATACGCCTTTGTCTAAATGCAGCACTTGAGAGCATAATCGCTCAAGCTCAGTTAAATCGTGCGAGCTTAAAATAAAGGTTGCTTCAGAGCTCAACGTTGACACCAACTCACGTACCTCTCTTGCATGAATAGGATCAAGTCCTGCGGTTGCCTCATCTAACATAACAATTTGCGGCGAACCAATAAGAGCCTGAGCTATAGTCACACGTTTGCGCATACCATGCGATAAATCACCTGCACGGTTTTTAGCAATTTCACGCAGCCCAACTAAATCAAGCACGCGCAATGCTTCTGTTTGACTTTGCTTGGTGCTCATACCTTGTAATTTGGCATAAAAAGCAAGTTGCTTGTCTATATTAAAACGCGGATCGAGCTGCGCATCTTGTGGTAAAGCACTGACCTTATTAAATAATGCGGCACTGCCGGGTTTATGACCGAGTATTTCAAGCTCACCATTGCTGGGCGCTATATAGCCGCATAACAAACTAAATAATGTCGTTTTACCCGCACCATTTGGGCCAACAAGAGCAACAGGAGCACCTTGCTCAATTTCAAAGTTCACATTATTAAGCGCAAGTTTAGACCCATACGACTTACTTAAATTACGCCCTGTAATTAGTGGATTCATAGTGAGCTCCTTGCAAAAATACGTTGGGCTACTGCCAGTAACACAGCAGTTTGTACAAGTGGGATTGCCAAAGCACTTAATAATGGCAGGTTTTGACCGGCGAGTTGCTCTATTTGTACACCCGGGAATAAATAATCAAGCACGCTTAATGCCGGTATTTGCCACTGTAATAAACCGACTACAATACCGCCTGCTGTAAAGTATAAAATAGCGAGTACAATTGATAACCGCGATGAACGTGCAAAAGTATTAATTAAAGTCATTAACGCCACAAACGGTGCAAATGTAACTATAAGAATTAAAAATATCGACAGTGCACGGCCAACGCCCCCTACCAACAAACTCGGATCGCGGTACCCTAATACCGCTAATGTGGCCACAAGAGTAATTGCGACCAAACACGTTAATACCGCTAATTGCCCTATAAACCGGCCAAACAAAATTTCAAATCGGGTTGAGCGCAACGATAAAAATCTAAGCGTGCCGCGCTCTCTGTCACCCACTGTTTGGTCACTACAAATAAATAAACTAAACACAGGAAAACTGTACAAAGCAATTAACCAATACATAGCAAACTCGGCTTCAGGCCAATCAAGAAGTTTACTCAAGCCAATTGAGCCTGAAATATCGCGGGCTATTTGCTCAAAGTTTGGGGAGCTAATAATGCTCACAGCTTGCCCTATCGGGTAGCGCAAAATAATTAACCAAACAAGTGCAAATGCCGCAAGGGCTATAAGCCCACGTTTAGTTAAAAACATACGTACAAGCTCAAATCCCGCAATTTGCGTTAATCGCCCTACGTTTATTGGTAATGGTGTTGCCATTGACTATCCTTAATGACGTTGCTTATGCTTTAGTTCAAAGCCTAATATAACTACCCTAAGTGTAAACACCTTGAATTACCAGCAAAAAAAAGCCCACGAAGAGTGAGCTTTGTAACAAACCATTTAAATGTAACTAGCGCATAGTTATAAATGCAGCTTGTATACCTCAAGCGCTTGGGTTAAATCAGCTATTAAGTCATCGATATCTTCAAGGCCAATATGCAATCTAATAACCGGTCCTAAATCCCAGCCAGTGGTTGAGCGCAACCCTTTCATGGTTAAATTAGCGGTGACCAAGCTTTCAAAGCCTCCCCACGAAAAACCCATCTTAAAATGCTGAAGGCTATCTAAAAATGCATCTATGGCTTTTTGATTTCCTGTTTTCATAACAATTGAAAACAAGCCATTACTGCCGTCAAAGTCACGCTTAAAAAACGCATGGCCTGGGCAAGTTTCAAAGGCTGGATGGCGAATATGATCAACTAACTCATGCTGCTCAAGCCATTTTGCCACCTCTATCGCCGCCTTTTCATGCTGATTTAAACGCACGCTCATCGTGCGTAAACCGCGCAGTGCCAAATATGCATCATCAGCACTTGTACACTGCCCTAGTAAGTAAGAATGTTCGCGAAGCGTTGGCCAATATTTTTTATTTGCCACTGCAACTCCCATCATTACATCTGAATGACCAACAATGTACTTTGTTGCCGCTTGAATACTAATATCGACGCCATGCTCAAGCGGTCGATAATGAAGGCCGTTTCCATAAGTATTATCCAGTATGGTCATAACGTTATGTTCTTTGGCTACGTTTACCATGGCTGGTACATCTTGAATTTCCATAGTTATAGAACCAGGAGATTCTAAAAATAACACCTTGGTGTTTGGCTTAATATAATCTTTTATGCCTGCACCAACTGTTGGCGGGTAATAAGTAGTGGTAATTCCTAGCCCTGCTAAAATTTTATCGCAAAAATCGCGAGTAGGCTCATACGCGTTATCAACCATTAAAATATGGTCACCACTTTTTAAAAACGACAATAGCGCTTGGCTAATTGCAGCAGCCCCACACGGATAAAGTGCGCACCCTTCACCGCCTTCTAACTCGGTAATGGCTTCTTGCAATGCAAAATGTGTGGTTGTGCCACGACGCCCATAAAAGAGGGTTTTATCGCCACGCTTCTTCGCAGCTTCTTTAAGTTCTGCAACCGAATCAAATACCACCGTTGATGCGCGCTGCACAACGGGGTTTACTACACCATGGGTGTACGCTTTTTTGCGCCCAGACGACACAAGCTGAGTATTTTTATTACTGTTACTCGACATGGTTATTCCTTATGGATTAGTACGCCAATGTTCAATTAAATAGCGAGAAATAGAATCAGTACGAGGTAGTTTTAAATGCTCGCCTTCGTCATGCCAATTACCAAAATTTGCCAAATCTTCACGGCTAAACCACTTAGCATCATCAAGCTCATCTTTATCTACGTTAATTTGCTCAGAGGTTGCCTTTGCAAAAAAGCCAAGCATAATAGATGAAGGAAATGGCCATGGCTGAGACGCCACATAGGTTACATCATCAACGTCAATCCCTGCCTCTTCTTTTACCTCACGGGCAACAGCTTGCTCTAAAGTTTCACCTGGGTCCACAAAGCCGGCTAATGACGAATACATTCCTGTGGGCCACACTGCTTGGCGGCCAAGCAAACATCGCTCAATACCATCGGAAAACGTTTTAGTTACAACCATAATTACCGCAGGATCGGTACGAGGAAAGGTGGGGTGTTTACAGCGCTCGTTTTCACATAAACGAGAATGTCCCGCTTCAACTAAGTGGTTTTTACTGCCACAGCGCCCACAAAAACGATGAGTTGCATGCCAATAACAAAGCCCGCGGGCAAGTGCAGCAATCGAGCCCTCTTTTATATCAATAAGCGGCCCCTGCTTACGAATATCCATAAACTCTGCGCCACTTAATATCGGGGCAAGAATTGTGTCGTCAATATCAGATACATCGAGGGCAAACACCCCATTTTTTTTGGTGTTTAAGCCTAAAAATAGGGCATTGTTTAAGTTTAGCTGTGCAATTTTCTCGTACGGTAAAAACATTATTTGAGGCGTATTTTTAACAAATAATGTCTCGTTGTTTTTTACCAAAAGCCACACGCTTTGCGGCGACATATGTGCTTTAAGCCACGTTAGGTCTTTACGCACATTGGAGCATCTATCAAGCGGCATATCACTGTAGTTGAGCATGTAAATCCTTAATTACTCGTTATCGCTTAAAATTAACATAACCACCTAGTAAACCCAATTGATTACAACAATAAAAAAAGCCTATATTAGGTTTAAATGAACAATATAGGCTCTGTATTAAAAACTCTCATGTTGCAGGCACTTAGCCTCTGTTTTTTAAGCTTTAAAGTAATAAATTATCATCAATCAAATGAAACTGTTCTGCACTTTGTTTGAGTACTTCAGCGGTTAACTTATCTGCTCCATAAACATCACACGGCACATTATATTGATTTTTTAAATGAGCAAGTAACAGTGCAAAATCGCCATCGCCCGAGAGCAAAATTACTTTATCGAGATTTTTTCCATGCTCTAACATATCTATCGTTATGCCTACATCCCAGTCGCCTTTTGCACTGCCATCTCGGCGCTGAATAAACGGCTTTAGTTTTACCTCAAACCCAATCGCTCTCAAAATATTTTGAAACTGATTTTGCTTTTCATCTCCACGATAAATAGCGTAGGCATAAGCACAATCTATTTCGTACTGCTCCTGGATAACTCGCCAAAAAGCATTGTAGTCAAAGTTTTTGCTATAGCTTTCTCTACACGTGTAATAAATATTTTGTACGTCAACAAATATACCTACACGCGGTTTAATGTTTTGCTGCGAGTTTAATGAAGTCATGTAATGCCCTAGTTAGAATAATAGCCATAGCGAAATAATTTAAACTCAGTGTACCTTGCTATTTGCTTTTAAGTAACCTAAATTAGTTACATATCGTTATGTAACCATTTTAGGTTACATTTTTAAAAGTAACTAATTTGGATTGTTATGATTGGTGTGATCAGCGGCGATATTATTAAATCGCAAACTATTCCTAAACAGCAATACGATGCCATGCTTTATGAGCTAGAGCAAAGTTTACGTTGTGTATCGGGCGAGAGTACACTTTGGAATATTTATCGAGGCGACTCTTTTCAATTACAAATTAATGACCCTGAGTATTTGTTTAAGCATGCCGTTTTAATTTATTTATATTTGAAGGCATCAGGGTACGAAGTCAGACAAAGTATGGCTATTGGGGAAATAGATAACCCGCGCAATGATATAAAAACAGCTACAGGTTCAGCATTTACTCTTTCGGGTCATGGCCTTGACCAAATGGCCAATCAACGGTTTTTATTTAATACGCCTCCTCAAAACATCCATGAAAGTTTAAACCTTAATTTAGCCTTTGCTGATGTACTCCTTACTAAAATAACACAAAAACAAGCCAATGCTTTGTACGCCTATTTAACCAGTACCGATAATAGCCATGCAGCTTTAGCAAAAGATCTTAAAACCAGCAGAGAAAACGTAACTAAGCTACTTAATTTAGCCCATTACCAACTTATCGAACGGTTTTTAGAGCATGCGAGCAACATTATAAAAAATATAAGTCAAAGGAGATGCTAATGGCTTTTTCGCTTTTACTCGTAGCCCTAATTATTGGCCATTTATTGGCTGATTTTTACTGGCAACCTATGAGCTGGGTTAACGACAGAAACTCCCGCCACTTCAAGGCAATTAAACTGTATTTTCATGTGTTAGTTCATGGCATTACTAGCGCAATAATTATCAGCGTGTGGGAATACACTTATGGCTGGCAACAAATTAGCAGCGTTGTGATTGCAACCGCCGTTATTATGCTTAGTCATTACGCAATTGATATAGCCAAATCTTACTCAAGCAAAGGTGTCGTGCCCTTTTTATTGGATCAACTTGCCCACATAGCCGTAATAATCTACTTAAGCGTATGGCTGAGCGATAATACACACTTTTTAGACACCCTATATTCACTTGTCACTAACCCAAATGTGTTGTGGGTTGTGTGCGGTTATTTAATTATTTTAAGCCCAAGTGCAGTATTTATTAGAATGATGCTAGAGCGTTTAACGGGTAACTTTAGCAGTAAAGGCAGCTTAGTACTTGCAGGGCAAAGTATTGGCATGTTGGAGCGCGTGTTAATGCTGAGCTTTATTTTGCTTAATCAATTTGCGGGTGTTGGCTTTTTATTAGCAGCTAAGTCGGTCTTTAGATTTGGCGACTTAAGCGCTAGTAAAGATAAAAAGCTTACTGAATACGTCATGCTTGGCACACTACTAAGCGTAAGTGTGACTTTGTTTGTAGGTTTGATGGTAAGGTATTTAATACATTAAAAAAACGCGCTACCGTTTAAAGTAAGCGCGTTTTTATTAAAACTAACTAAACCTAATTAGTCATTATTAGTTGGACGGCGACGGCGCTGACCGCTTCCACCTACCGACTGGCGCTTTGCCCAAGGGTTTTGTGTATTATCATCTGTTTTAACAGCAGGTTTTTTAGAACCGCCACGACGAGGACCCGTACCGTTGCCGCCATTATTTGGCTTTTTACTATTAGGCTTACTACTGTCCGATTTAGGTTTATTAAAAGGCTGTTTTTTCTTTGGCTTTTTAGCAGGTAATGGGCGTGCATCTAATGCGCGTTCTGCTACTGGGTTTACTGGTTCAAACCCCTCTTCTTCAGCACGCGGAATAAGCTCACCAATAAAGCGTTCAATACCATATAAATCGACTGCATCATCAACTGTAACAAACGAAATTGCATGGCCCGATGCACCCGCACGTCCTGTACGGCCAATACGGTGTACATAATCTTCATATACATTAGGTAAGTCGTAGTTAACAACATGCGGAAGCTCAACAATATCAAGGCCACGTGCCACAATATCAGTGGCTACAAGTACACGTACTTCGCCACTTTTAAAACCATCTAATGCTTTAACACGTGCGCCTTGTGATTTATTACCATGAATAGCTGCGCCTACAATATCATCGCGCTCAAGTTGTTTAACCAAACGGTTTGCACCGTGTTTAGTGCGGCTAAATACTAAAACTTGCTGCCAATCGTTACTACGAATTAAATGACTTAGTAAAGCTGTTTTACGGCCTTTATCTACCGCGTAAACGCTTTGCGTTACACTTTTAGCGGTGGTGTTTTTTGCAGCAACTGAAATTTCAACCGGATCGTTTATTAATCCTTTAGCTAACGCTCGAATATCATCTGAAAACGTGGCCGAAAACATGAGGTTTTGACGCTTAGCTGGCATCTTAGCAATAAGGCGTTTAATGTCGTGAATAAACCCCATGTCGAGCATGCGGTCGGCTTCATCTAAAACGAGCACTTCTACGCTATCAAACTTAACGGCATTTTGATTATGTAAATCAATTAAACGCCCAGGCGTTGCCACTAAAATATCGACACCTTTACGAAGGCGCTGCATTTGCGGATTAATTTTAACGCCACCATATACAACAAACGAACTCACATTTGAATGCTTAGCGTACTCTTCAACGTTTTCACTTACCTGAAGTGCAAGCTCACGCGTAGGTGCTAAAATAAGCGCTCGAACATGGTTACTTTTTGCTTTTGGGCCTGTTGATAATCGTTCGATAAGTGGCAGAGTAAAACCCGCTGTTTTACCTGTACCAGTTTGTGCCGCCGCCATTACATCGCGACGTTCAATAATTGCAGGAATTGCTTGAGCCTGAATTGGCGTTGGCGTTTCATAGCCCTTTTCTAAAACCGCATTAACTAAAGACTGTGATAAACCTAGACCGTCAAAACTCATATAAACTCTCTTTTAAATAAGGCCAAAACGGCCAGTTGCGCGCATTATACCTGTCGTGGGCTAGAATGCATGACATTATTTACTTTGCGCTCAATTGAAGCCATATATTGCTAAGCCTAAAACGCAAAAAACGGCTAAAAGCCGTTTTTTGTTAATGCTTAAAAACCTAAATTAAGGCTTAATTAAGCTCAGGTATTACTTAACACCTAGCTCGCGTAAACGTTCTTGCAAGTAGCTATCTGCGGTGTAACGCTCTGAAAGTACAACATCTGGGCGCGGGTGTAAAAACAACGGTAATGAAATACGCGACTTAGTAGACGCTTTGCCCGTTGGATTAATAACGCGGTGAATAGTAGACGGGAAATAACCGCCAGATGCTTCTTGCAGCATATCGCCAATGTTAATAATTAAGCTACCAAAATCACATGGTACATCTAACCAACCGCCGTCTGTTTTTTGAACTTGTAAGCCCGGCTCGTTTGACGCTGGTAATACAGTTAGTAAGTTGATGTCGCCATGTGCAGCTGCGCGAATTGCGCCTGGCTCTTCATCACCCGTCATAGGTGGGTAATGTAGAATACGTAGCAATGTTTGATCAGAGTCTGCAATCATATCTTTAAGATCAATCGAAAACTTAGCACGTACATCAGCAGGCGCCTCAGCTTGAACCCAGCTTAAAAGTGTTGCAGCAAACTCATTTGCTAAGCGATAGTACTCAAGTACGTCGGCTTCAAGCTCAGCAGGTACACGCCCATTTGGGTAAACATGAAAGTACTCTTTAATGTCTTTAATGGTAAAGCCTTTAGCTACTTCAGACACTGAAGGCGGAAAGTAACCGTCTTGTGTTTCTTTAGAGTATAAAAAGTCGTGCTTTTGCTCTGAGTTAAAAAAGTCTTGCCAGTTGTTGTAAATAGACTCAACTAAAGACTGTGGAATTGGGTGATTTTTTAAAACACCAAATCCAGTATTTCTTAACGATTCAACAAATTGTGCAGCCGCATCGGGAGCTTTATAATCAACAGTAGGTAATTGCATTGTACGTTCCAGTGAATAGGTTATTTGAAGTTAGGTACTTCAGGTACTTTTATGTATATAAAGTAGCAAGGACTTCATTATAGCGCCATGCGAGGATAGACAAACAGCCCCAAAAACATAAGGACATATGTCCGTAAAGTGCCACCATCAAAGGGTGCGTTGATCAAGATCAATAAATAAAAGCGATTGAATTTGCACACATTGATGCATATGTATGGTCTAGTATTACAACGTATTTTATTTGTTCAAAAAGGCGACCCATGCGACAAAAAGTATCTTTTAAAAGTGGTAATTTAGAACTTGCCGGACAACTTGAACTCCCCGATGGTGAAGTAAAATTTTATGCCCTCTTTGCCCATTGTTTTACCTGCGGTAAAGACATTGCAGCAGCAACACGTATTAGTCGTGCTTTAACACAGCAAGGAATCGCTGTACTTCGTTTCGATTTTACCGGCCTAGGCAACAGCGATGGCGACTTTGCAAACAGTAACTTTTCATCAAATATTCAAGACTTAGTATCTGCTGCTGATCATTTGCGAGCGCACTTTAAAGCACCGCAATTACTCATTGGTCACAGTTTAGGGGGTGCCGCAGTGCTTGCTGCTGCACAATATATTCCTGAAGTTACAGCTATCACAACCATTGGCGCACCGTCAGATGCGCAACATGTAGCACATAATTTTGAAGCCCATTTAGATGAAATAAACGCAGATGGCGAAGCAAAAGTGAGTTTAGCTGGGCGCGAATTTACCATTAAAAAGCAATTTATCGACGATATAGCTAAATACGATAAAAGCCACATAAGTAAACTTAAACGCGCTTTATTAGTAATGCACTCACCGGTTGATACAACCGTAAACATTACTGAAGCTGAAAAAATTTACGCATCCGCTAAGCACCCAAAAAGCTTTATAAGTCTAGATAACGCTGATCATTTACTGACAAATAAAAACGATGCCGATTACGCAGCAACAATTATTGCACATTGGGCAAACCGCTACGTACATTACGCATAAGGAAAACTTACCATTACGCGCTGCTAAAACGGCGCGTTAACCTACTAATTTATAAATTTAGCAACTTCTTTACTCATTCTATCAACCAGCCAGTCAGGACCACCACCATACATATCGTTATGGCGCGATTTTTCTATACGTAATTGAGTAACCGGAAACTCACTCAACTCTTTTTCGCTTAAAAGCACGCCGGCATCTGCCGGGTAATCACTACCTCTAAGGGTAAGTACACGAATATCTTTATTACGAGGCAGTAACATGCGGCGATGATCAAGCGTAATTACAGCGCTTACTTCATCAGGGTACATTGCGGCATACAAGGCTGAAATATCTCCACCATTAGAATGACCAAATAAAGTAAGCTTTGAAAAATCATACTCTGTGTATTTGGATGCTAATTCATTGACTAAAAACTTAAGGGTTACCACACCGCGGTGCCAGTTTTCCATGCGGGTAGTCATGTAAGGTGGATGTACATTTAACGTAGGGTCGGTTTTTAATTCATGGCCCACTGCAATGGCTAAATAGCCTTGTTTGTTAAATTCATCACTGGCGAAAGTATAGCGATTGTGACCCATACCATACCCTGCATTAATAAAGGCAACCGGACATTTATTTTGTTTGCTGCATTTAACGTTATTTGTTGGCAACGAAATGCTAATTGGGATCTCACGATCACGGCTAATGTCTGTAATAAACGCTTCGCTTGCATAGGAGCTTACACTTGTGAAAAGAAGCGTGAGGTAAAAGAGTGTTTTATGCATATTACTTAACGTAGTGTTTATTATAATTAATGCGAGTTAGTTTAGGCGTTTTATACTATTAATGACAGCCTTAAAAGTAATAGTAGTCTGTGTGGATATACCAAATTTATTTACATTTAAATTGCAGATCAATGAATGTTGTAAAAGACTAACAGCCGCAAACACAAAATTGTGCGATAATAGATGCAATTGTTCCAATATACTCAGTAAAAGATCCGATACATGAAATCATACAGCACCATTGAACAGCGCATTGAAATTCTAGAAGAAAAGTTAGCCTTAATTAATGATGAAATTAGCACATTAAAAACACCCGCTAAAAACAACAATGAACGCATTATATTTAAGTTTATTGAAACCGGCAGTACAGGTAAAACAAAGGACTTTGTTCGTGAATTAGGAATTAAATCACCGCGTGATGGACTGTTTTCATCTGGTGATGTTACTGCTTTAATTAAAAATGGCGCTGACGATATTTCACCGGCGTTACTAGCAATTGCTAGGCAACTAGCCAGTGCACGCAATAAAAATGGCCCTAGCCGATAATTAAACAACGCAGGTAACGTTTAGAAGCTTAGGCATCGTCTTTGCTTCTAATGTTTTAGTTAAACTTTTTACTTAACGCTTTCCTCTTCACTGTTATCAATGGCTGTAGTCGCCTCTCTCTGGTAAATCTTTTCTTAGCGCAAGCACTGCAATATAAATAAGCCCAAACAATGGAAATAATGCTAAGCACCCGCCTACAAAAGCTAAAACACCTGGGCTGGTGCTTTTTCGCTTGCCAATTTTGTAGCTAATAAGCGCAAAAATAGGAATACAAAATAAGATGAAAAATGTTAAAAACTCGCCAAATAAAGTGAGATTAATTGACATGGGAATTCCTTTTCATAGTGGTTAAATTATAATCTGCGCTAAATTTAACCACAAAAAAACCCTTAAGCAAACAACTTAAGGGTTTTAAATACAATGCTGTAAACTCAGCTCAAATTACTCTTCGCTTGCGGCTGGTTTTTCTACAACACTTATTGCAAGCTCAGTTAACGAATCATTATTCGCTTTGCTTGGCGCGTCGGTTAATAAGCAAGACGCTTGTGTAGTTTTAGGGAAAGCAATAACGTCACGAATGTTATCTGTTCCGCATAAAAGCATAACTAAACGGTCTAGACCAAATGCTAAACCTGCATGTGGCGGTGTACCGTATTTAAGGGCATCAAGTAAAAAGCCAAATTTGTCTTGTTGCTCTTGTGCATCAATTCCTAAAATTCTAAATGCTGCTTCTTGCATATCTGCATTATGTATACGTACCGAGCCACCGCCCACTTCGTAGCCGTTTAATACCATATCGTATGCATCTGAGATAGCCGCTGCAGGGTTTGCTTCAAGCTCACTTGCGCTAATATCTTTTGGTGCGGTGAACGGATGGTGCACAGCGTGTAATGTGCCTTCGTCGTCTTCTTCAAACATTGGGAAGTCTACAACCCAAAGTGGTGCCCAACTGTTAAGATTAGTGATTTCTAAATCTACACCAATTTTAAGGCGTAGTGCACCCATGGCTTCATTTACTGTGTTGCGCTTATCTGCACCGAATAAAATGATATCGCCAGTTTGTGCATTAGTACGCTCAAGTAACTGTGTGATCACATCTTCGTTTAAGAATTTAGCGATTGGCGATTGCACGCCTTCAGCGCCTGCATCACGGTCGTTTACTTTCATCCATGCTAAGCCTTTAGCACCGTAAATACCAATAAACTTAGTGTAATCATCAAGTTGCTTACGCGAAAGCTTAGCGCCACCCGGTACTGTTAATACAGCAACACGGCCTTTTTCGTCGTTTGCAGGGCCTGAGAACACTTTAAACTCAACATCTTTCACTAAATCAGCAACGTCTACTAATTTCATTGGGTTACGTAAGTCTGGCTTATCAGAACCGTATAAACTCATCGCTTCGCTGTAAGGCATAACTGGGAACTCGCCTAAGTCAACGTTGAGTAACGATTGCCACATTTCACGGATCATTTTTTCAGTCATACCACGTACTTGATCCGAGCTCATGAACGAGGTTTCTAAATCTATTTGAGTAAATTCAGGTTGACGATCGGCACGTAAATCTTCATCACGGAAACATTTAACAATTTGGTAGTAACGATCAAAACCTGACATCATCAACAATTGTTTAAATAATTGTGGCGACTGCGGTAATGCGTAAAAGCTGCCTTTATGCACACGGCTTGGTACTAAGTAATCGCGTGCACCTTCTGGCGTTGCTTTTGTAAGCACCGGTGTTTCGATATCTAAAAAGCCGTTTTCATCTAAAAAGCGACGAACAAAGCTGCTTGCTTTAGCACGTAATTTAATGCGGTCGCTCATTTCTAAGCGACGAAGGTCTAAGTAGCGGTACTTTAAGCGGCGCTCTTCAGAGTTTGTTTGGTTAAAATCAAGCGGCAATGGTTCTGAGCGGTTGATAATTGTAAGCTCGGTGCCTAAAATTTCCACTTCGCCTGTTGCCATATCTTTATTTACTTGGCTTTCTGGGCGAGCACGTACAACCCCTTTTAACTGAACACAAAATTCTTGGCGAAGCTTGTTCGCTGTATCCATAAGTCCTTCAACTTCTGGATCGAATACAACTTGTACTAAACCTTCTCTATCGCGTAAATCGACAAAGATAAGTCCACCAAGGTCACGTCGTTTGTTGATCCAGCCACATAGTTCAACTTCTTGATCTACGTGAGTTTTATTTAGCTGTCCGCAATATATAGAGCGCATAGTTTTCCTGTCAGATAAAAGGCTTCAACGGTAAAAATTATTTGTTTTTATAGGCGCATAATTTAAAAAAGAGCTACCACACTTCAAATAAAGCCGTAAGCAATCTAAGAATATTCAAATTAAGCCCTGCATTATACCCAAGTAGGTTGAAGATGCTAGGCGTGTTTGGTGTGTTGGTGTTAATTTAAAGCAGGCGCTGTTGGTATTTGCTACACTGGCGCCACGATGTAATTTATCAGCTATTTCTTATGTTATATATTGGATGCCCTCAGTGGTCTAGCAGTGCATGGAAAGGCAATTTATTTTCAAGCCAATGTAAAAACGCCGACATGCTAAGCCAATACGCACAGCATTTTAATTCGGTAGAAGGTAACACCAGTTTTTACGCCGACCCATCACCTAGTACTGTTTTGCGCTGGGCACAAAGCGTACCTGACGATTTTAGATTTACCTTTAAATTTCATCGTCGTTTTAGCCACGAGCTAGCGCTTAGCAACGTGCAAACAGAGCTTACCGACTGGCTTACATTATTTGCCCCTTTACTTGAAAGAATAGGGCAAGTAATGCTGCAATTACCCAAAGCATTTGGCCCAAACGATTTACCCAAACTGGCGCAATTTATTAGCTTACTGCCTAAAGAGCTTACCTATGGTGTAGAAGTACGCCATGCTGAGTTTTTTAAAAAAGGTGAAGCCGAAATAGCGCTTAATCAGTTATTAATGGCAAATAACATAAATCGTATTTCAATGGATACACGAGCGCTTTTTGCAGTAAAGCCAACCACCGAAGCGCTAATAGACGCCCAACAAAAAAAGCCTCACTTACCTGTACACGCTATTGCTACTGGCTCGCAGCCTATGGCCCGGTTTGTAATCGCTGATTTACAAAACGACTATCAAACCTTTTATAAACCGTGGCTTGGTAAAGTAAAACAATGGCTTGATGAGGGTAAATCTCCTTATGTGTTTTTTCATACTGCCGATAATCGTGAGTCGCCACTACTTGCACGTCAATTTTGTAAAGATCTTGGGTATAATCATCCAGTACTCAACCCGTTCAGCGGCGAAAAAGAAGCGCAGCAACACGCCCTGTTTTAAAAAATTAAAACAAAAATATAGAGACATAAAAATGAGTGAATATGCCCGTTACTTTACAGGCTACCCTGCAAACATTGTTGAGCAAGTATTAAGCCTTATAAATAACAATAAGGTATGTGACTACTTACTTAAAAAATACCCGCATGCACATACTATTACCAGCGATAAGTTACTTTACAGCTACGCAACAGAGCTTAAAAAGCAGTATTTAAAAAACGCTCCACCATTTGGCCGTGCGGCGTTTAAAAAACAAGGCGATATGGTCACCAATGCACTCGGTACCCACACCTACCGCATGCAAGGCAAAACCCGTAAACACGATTTAGCCATAAACAGCGACTTACTGCGCGCCCCCGAGCCATTATTAAAAGCGCTGGTTGTGCACGAACTCGCCCATTTTAAAGAAAAAGACCACAACAAAAGCTTTTATAAGCTGTGTTGCTACATGGAGCCACAATACCACCAGCTAGAGTTAGATTTACGGATTTTTTGTGTAGTGGTTGCGATGGGAGAGAATCCGTATAAATAGCTTTTTGGCACAGCAAATTTCATTAGTAATTAAAACCCTCATAAATGAAAAACGCGATCTAAATCGCGTTTTTATTGTTTACAGTTTTTCAATTCTGACAGCTATAAACTGACAGCTTTGGGTGTTAAAGCCCTAACTCAGCCATAAAGTCATCATCGGCATCATCTTGCACGGGCTCTTTTTTAGCCTGCGCTTTTTCAGCTTTTTGCTTAGCTTCGTTTTCGATAATGTCGTCTGGGTCAATGGCTTCAATAATGTCAAAATCGTGTAGTTTAATAAACTCTGTTTTATCCATTGCCAGTTCTAGGTAAAAAATATTTTGATTACGTGTAGTAAAAGTAACACGTCGTGCTTGTGGGCGATCCATTGTGGTATCGACCGAAATTTGCACTTGTTTATTGATCGCCATCATTTTTGGCTGATTTTGCGTAATAGAGGTATGTAATTGCTCACGAACCTTAGAAGTAAAGTCACCTACTATTTGGTTCATTAACTCGCCCATTACGTTTGAAACATCGTCTGACAAGTGACTATGTGCAATTTCTTCTTCTGGCATACCCATGTTGCGCATGTAGTCGCCGTAGATTTCCATTGCAGCCTGCGATGTAAAGTTGGTTACAACAAGCCCTGTAAAGCCGCCATCAAACAATACAAAGCAACCAATGTCTGGTCGCATGCAGGTGCGTGTTATTTTTTGAACCATGGCCGAGTAACTTATTTCGTTACCACTTGCTGATGAAAGTACCCCTGTCACAGAGTGACAAAGCGTTGCTAGTATATCGTCGGTGCTAATAACTTTACTTTTGCTCATTTAACGTTCTCTTTTGTACTTATTATTCATAATTCTAGCCAACCTACTGAATTTATCACTGACTATCCAGCATAAAATGTTAAAATAACCTTATTATTTTTAAAGAGACTGCCTTCGTGACCATAAAAGACAGTATTTACGCCTCTGAGCAACAAGTAAAAGATTTTAGCTTTGACCAAAATGTGGTTGAAGTATTCCCCGATATGATTCAGCGCTCTGTGCCTGGCTATGCCACTATTGTTAGCACTATGGGCAAATTAGCGGGGCAATATGCACAAAGTAATTCGAACTTGTATGACTTAGGCTGCTCGCTTGGTGCAGTTACACTGAGTATGCGCCGTAATATTCGCACCGATAATTGCCACATTATTGCAGTAGATAACTCACAAGCCATGGTTGAGCGTTGTAAACTGCATTTACAGGGTTTCAAATCTGAGGTACCTGTAACCGTTACTTTAGGCGATATTAACGAGCTTGAAATTCAAAACGCATCGGTTGTAGCAATGAACTTTACACTGCAGTTTATTCCTCATGCGCAGCGCCAAGCTGTTATTGAAAAAATATACGCTAATTTAAAGCCTGGCGGTGTGTTACTACTAAGCGAAAAAATTAAAGCTGAAAACGAGCAATGCGATAATTTATTGATTGATTTGCATCACGACTTTAAACGTCATAATGGCTACTCTGAGCTTGAAATAAGTCAAAAACGTACCGCAATAGAAAACGTAATGCGCCCCGATACACTCAGCACGCACCTTAACAGGTTAAGTGATATTGGCTTTAGCCAAAAACAAGTGTGGTACCAATGTTTTAATTTTTGCTCAATGGTAGCAATTAAATAATAAAGAGTAATTTATGTCTCAATGGTTTAATCAATTTTACGCTGCAATTGCACAAAGCCCACTTAGCCACTGGCTAGAAACGCTACCTGCCCAATTAAAACATTGGCAGTTAGAGGCAAGCCATGGTGATTTACCAAAATGGCAAAAAGTACTTAAAAATTTGCCCGAGGTAAAAACAACTCACGTTGATATAGCCACTAAAGTAGAAATTGGCGCACCAGGGGAGATGAGCGAAGGCGAGCAAAAACAAGCAACACATTTATTAAAACGCATGATGCCTTGGCGTAAAGGCCCATTTAGTGTGCACGGTATTGAAATAAACACCGAATGGCGCAGTGATTGGAAGTGGGACAGGCTCCTTCCACATATTGAGCCGTTAAAAGGCCGTACCGTGTTAGATATTGGTTGTGGCTCGGGATATCACTTGTGGCGCATGCGCGGAGAAGGCGCTGAGTTTGTAGTCGGTATTGATCCATCTGACTTATTTTTGTGCCAGTTTCAGGCAATTAAACACTTCAACCCCGACGAAAACGTGCATTTATTACCATTAGGTGTAGAAGCCCTGCCAGAGCTTAAAGCCTTTGATACGGTATTTTCAATGGGGGTGCTTTATCATCGTCGTTCACCAATTGATTTTTTAGCGCAGTTAAAAGCGCAGCTTCGCCCGGGCGGCGAGTTAGTGCTTGAAACCTTAGTTATTGAAGGCGACGAAAATACAGTACTCGTGCCTACCGACCGCTACGCAAAAATGCGCAATGTGTGGTTTATTCCAAGTACTGCTGCATTAAAACTGTGGATGGAGCGCGTTGGCTTTAAAGATGTGCAAATAAAAGATTGCGCAATGACCACGCTTGATGAACAACGCAAAACCGATTGGATGGAAAACGAATCGTTAGTTGATTTTTTAGACCCAACCGATACAAGTAAAACCATTGAAGGTTACCCTGCCCCACTTAGAGCGATACTAACCGCCAAAGCATAGCGGTTAATTTAACGCTTTTAATACTAAAAAAACGCCAACGGGCGTTTTTTTTGTTTATTTAAACAACAAACAGCGGACAAGTGTCCTTGTTAATTATTTCAAACCTATATTTACGCTAGCCGCGCAGATGCAATTGTTGTAAAATACGCGCGTTTCTAAGCAACCCAAAACAACTATTTTGAGGAAAACCTGTGAGCGAACAAAAACAGTCTCTTAGCTATAAAGACGCGGGCGTAGATATCGACGCTGGTAATGCACTTGTTGAGCGTATTAAAGGCGTAGTTAAAAAAACCCGTCGTCCTGAAGTGATGGGCGGAATTGGTGGTTTTGGCGCACTGTGCGAAATTCCTGAAGGTTATAAACAACCAGTATTAGTAGCGGGTACTGATGGTGTAGGTACTAAATTGCGTATGGCAATTGACCTTAAAAAGCACGATACCGTAGGTATTGACTTAGTTGCTATGTGTGTAAACGATTTAATTGTTCAAGGTGCTGAACCCCTGTTTTTTCTAGATTACTATGCTACAGGTAAACTAGACATAGACACAGCAGCCGACGTAGTAACCGGTATTGGTAAAGGGTGTGAAATTTCAGGTTGTGCCCTAATTGGTGGCGAAACAGCAGAAATGCCAGGTATGTATGATGGTGAAGACTACGACATGGCAGGTTTTTGTACCGGTGTAGTTGAAAAATCTAAAATTATTGATGGCACTAAAGTAGCCGCAGGCGATCAGCTTATTGCGCTTGCATCTAGCGGCCCTCACTCAAACGGTTTTTCTTTAATCCGTAAAGTACTTGAAGTATCAAACGCCGACACTAATCAAGTTATAGACGGTAAAACACTAGGCGAGCATTTATTAGAGCCTACACGTATTTACGTTAAACCGTTACTTGAGTTATTTAAGCACGTTGACGTACATGCCCTTTCGCACATTACGGGTGGTGGCTTTTGGGAAAACATTCCACGCGTACTACCTGCATCTGCTAAGGCTGTGGTTAAAGGCGATAGCTGGCAGTGGCCAAGTGTTTTTAACTGGCTACAAGAAAACGGTAATATTACTACGCATGAAATGTACCGCACATTTAACTGTGGCGTAGGCATGGTTTTGGTTGTTCCTGCCGATAAACTTGAGCAAAGCTTAACTTTGCTTAAAGATTTAGGTGAAAACGCTTGGCACCTTGGCGAAATCCAAGATGCGGCTCCAGGCGAAGAGCAAGTAGATATTGTAGGTGGTGCTAAGTAATGGCACCCACTCGTCTAGTAGTTTTAATTTCAGGCAGTGGCTCTAATTTACAAGCCATTATAGATGCCTGTGAACGTGGCGAGATAAACGGACATATTGCGGCTGTTATTAGTAATAAAGCAGACGCGTATGGCCTAGAGCGTGCTAAAAATGCAGGCATTGCAACGCAAGTCCTTAGTCATAAAGATTTTGGCTCGCGCGAGGCCTACGATGCGCAGTTAATGAACGTTATCGACTCTTTTGAACCAAATCTAGTTGTATTAGCTGGGTTTATGCGTATTCTTACACCTAGCTTAGTGCAAAAATATATTGGAAAAATGTTGAACATTCATCCATCTTTGTTGCCTAAGTACCAGGGGCTGAATACCCACCAAAGAGCAATTGATGCAAAAGACGATGTTCATGGCGTAAGTGTTCACTTTGTAACTGAAGAATTAGACGGTGGTCCGGTTATTCTTCAAGCACAAATACCTGTACTCAAGGATGATACAGCAGACACATTAGCAAAACGCGTGCACGAACAAGAGCATATAATTTATCCTTTGGTGGTCAAATGGTTCAGTGAACAAAGACTTACTATGGAAGCAGATTATGCGGTTCTTGACAAAAAACAACTTCCTGCACACGGCGCGCACTACCCACAATAAAAAAATAAGCGCCCTAATGCTATGTGCGGGCGCTTTACTTCCAACAAGCCTTATTGCAGGCGAATTGACTCAATACGAAGCCAAGTATGATATTTTGCGTAAAGGCAGCAATTACGGTAAAGCTATTCGTACTCTTAAAAAAATCGATGAAAACACATACAGAATAAAATATTCCAGTGATATTGACTGGATGATTTTTACTGATGTGCGAGAAGAGTCTTCAACTTTTACTTACAAAGAACAAAAGATAATACCATCACATTATTATCAAAAAAGTGAAGGGACTTTGCCTGATGAAGATTATAAGCTAGATTTTGACTTCAAAGCACAAAAAGTAATGAGTAATCAAAGCGAATACCCTCTAAACTGTCAATGGCATGATAATTATCAAGACGCAATTTCGTACCAAGTTCAGGTTCGTGAGGGGTTAAAAAAAGGTCAAACTAACTTCTCTTTTCCGCTTATTGATAAAAAAGGTAAGTGTCGGGAATATAATTTCGAGGTTGTTGGTACAGAAATGATTTCTTTGCCTATAGGTAACATTGAGGCAATTAAAGTTAAACGCTTATACGATACCGACAAACGACAAGCCCTCGCTTGGTTTGCCCCTGAGATGGATTACATGCTTGTGCGCATGTGGAAAGGTAAAAAAGGCACTGAACAGTTTGAAGTTCAAATGAATTCATTTACTGTGACTGCACCAACCGCAACAGCTGAGCACACTAAAAACCTTCAAGCTAATTAGCTGAAAGTTTATTGGTAAAATAGGTGAGCTATATAAGCTCACCCATTTTAAATAACGAAAACTCTCCTGGCTCCATTTTTTGCCAACGCTCATCGTTAGTAAGCGGCCTTGTTGCAATGACAGTTACCACATCGTTTGGGGTTGTCTCTTTTTGAAAATCAACAACCATATCGGCATCAATTAATGTAGCTTTACCAAAAGGCGCACGGCGCGTTATGTAATGTAAGTTATTTGTGCAGTACGCTAAAACAAATACGCCATCGGTCAACAACATATTAAATACGCCCTTTTCACGCAGCGTGTGAGAAAGCTTGGCAGCGTATCTAAAAACAGACGCCATATTAGAAGGTCGTTTAGGGTATTTTTCACGAATTTTATCAAGCAACCAACAAAAAGCGAGTTCACTGTCGGTGTTACCCACTGCGCGATAATATTCAGGCTTTAAATCGTGATAGTTTGAAAGCTGCCCATTGTGTGCATAGGTTATTTCGCGCCCCCACAGCTCACGCGTAAACGGATGGGTATTTTCAAGGCATACTCGCCCGCGATTACCTTGACGTATATGGCTGATAACCGAAACGCTTTTTATAGGGTAAGCTTTAACAAGCTTAGCAATTTCAGATTGATAGCTGGGCTCAGGATCTTTAAAAGTTCGACACCCTTTTCCCTCATAAAACGTAATGCCCCATCCATCTTTGTGTGGCCCCGTATTACCACCACGCTCTAATAGCCCTGCAAAACTGAAACATATATCAGTAGGCACATTGGCAGACATACCAAGTAATTCACACATTTATAAAAAAGCCCTTAAAAAGTACGGATAAATAGCAGTACATCTTACAAAAAAATTTTCTAAATTAGTTGCATATTTACTTAAAAAAATCATTATGGCTACCTGAATTATAAATTTTTAACGCTCTGAATTAATAAAAAACATAATGTGTATGGCAAAAAGCACTATCCGTCCCCTTAAAAGGTATTTTGTAAAGCAAAACTTCTGACTTTTTACTATAATTTTACACGCTAATTTACTTGAAACTTAAGCTGACTAGCGCTACTCTAAATGAGGTGGTCTGACCTCTATTAAGGAATTAAAATGACACTCATATTTACACTCGGTTTAATCGTGCTGCTGTGCACTGCGATTTACCACAGAGCGAGCTGGAACACAGCACTTGGTGTTTCTGCTGCAACATTATTAATCGGTACCTTCGCAGGTGCTTTTGGTTTAATTAGCTGGTTGATCTTTTTGATCATCGCAGTGCCTCTTTCAGTTACTGGTATTCGCCAGCAATACATCATCAAACCTATCTTTACGGTATTCAAAAAAGTAACACCGAGCATGTCTGACACTGAAAAGTCAGCTATCGATGCGGGTACAACTTGGTGGGAAGCTGATTTATTTTGCGGTAACCCTGATTGGAAAAAGCTACACCAATACCCTGTGCCTAAACTTACTATTGAAGAGCAAGCCTTTATAGATGGCCCTGTTGAAGTAGTATGTAGCATGCTAGATGATTGGGAAGCAACTCACGAGCTAACTGATTTACCGCAAGATGTATGGCAATACCTCAAAGACAATAAATTCTTTGCCATGATCATTAAAAAAGAATACGGCGGTTTAGAGTTTTCTGCGTTTGCTCAGTCTTGTGTACTTCAAAAACTAACAAGTAAATCAACATTACTTTCGTCAATTGTTGGTGTTCCAAACTCATTAGGTCCAGGTGAATTATTACAACACTATGGTACAAAAGAGCAAAAAGACCATTACTTACCGCGTTTAGCTAGCGGCCAAGAAATTCCATGTTTTGCATTAACATCACCAGAAGCAGGCTCTGATGCAAGTTCAATCCCTGATTACGGTGTTGTGTGTAAAGGACAGTGGAATGGTGAAGAAGTTGTAGGTATAAGCCTAACGTGGAACAAGCGCTATATCACGCTTGCGCCCGTGGCAACGGTACTTGGTCTTGCATTTAAATTACAAGATCCAGATGGCTTATTAAGTGATGTAAAAGAGCCAGGTATTACCTGTGCATTGATCCCTACAGATACTCCTGGAGTAGAGATTGGTCGTCGTCACTTCCCGCTTAACGTACCATTCCAAAATGGCCCTACTCGCGGTAAAGACATTTTTGTACCTCTTGATTACATCATTGGTGGGCCAGATATGGCTGGCCAAGGCTGGCGCATGCTAGTTGAGTGTTTATCGGTAGGCCGTGCAATTACATTACCGTCTAACTCTGCTGGCGGCATTAAAATGATTGCAACCGCTACGGGTGCATACAGCCGTATTCGTCGTCAATTCCGTTTACCGATTGGTAAAATGGAAGGTGTTGAAGAATCAATGGCTAAACTTGCCGGTTACGCATACAGCTCAGATGCTGCAGTGAGTATGTCGACTGGTGCAGTTGACCTAGGTGAAAAACCATCTGTTGTATCAGCGATTATTAAATATCACTTAACCGAACAAATGCGCGATGCAACAATTCATGCAATGGATGTTCTTGGCGGTAAAGGGATCATGCTTGGTCCAAATAACTATTTAGGTCGTGGCTATCAAGGTGCACCTATTGCCATCACAGTTGAAGGTGCAAACATCCTGACCCGTAATATGATTATTTATGGCCAGGGTGCAATTCGTTGTCATCCGTTTGTACTTACAGAGCTTGGTGCATGTGAAATTGAAGACCGCGAAGAAGCGCTTAACGTATTTGATAAAGCGCTAATGGGTCACATAGGCTTTACTATGTCGAACCTAGTTCGTACTAAGTGGCTTGCCCTTACAGGTGCTCGTTTTACAAGTGTGCCTTACCATGACGAAACAGCTGAGTTTTACCGCATAGCGTCGCGCTTTAGTGCTTCACTTGCGCTTATGTCTGACATAAGCATGGCTGTATTTGGTGGCTCTCTTAAACGTAAAGAGCGTATTTCTGCACGCTTAGGTGATTTATTAAGCTACCTATACTTAGTATCTGCAACGCTTAAACGTTACAACGACGAAGGCCGTAAGAAAGAAGATTTTGCGCTAGTTCAATGGAGCTGTCAGGATCACCTTTACCACTGTCAACGTGCGCTTGCTGACTTGATTAACAACATGCCTTCTGCACCACTTCGTGGCGTATTAAAAGTGTTATTATTCCCGTTTGGTCGCCCGGTGCGCAAACCTACTGATAAGTTAGAGCATAAACTAGCTCAAATCTTACAAGTGCCTAGCGAAACGCGTAACCGCTTAGCAAGTTATGTTTACTTAACAAATGAGCCACTTAACCTTGTAGGCCGTCAGGAGCAAACGCTGAAAGACGTGCTAGAAGTTGAGCCTTTATTTGAAAGAGTATGTAAAGAGAAAGGTGTCAAACTGCCGTTCTTCCAACTTGATAAAGTAGCGCAAATGGGTCTTGAAGCGGGTATTTTAAGCCAAGCCGAAGCGGATAAATTAGCCGCTGTAGAACAGGCTCGTTTAGACGTAATTAACGTAGATGACTTTGACCCTGCTGATTTGCTTGCAGGCAAAGCAGCTCGAGATAGTGTTATTACAAAAGTGGATGCTGCTTAACTAATTTAGTAAAGCAAGCAGCCCAACGGTAGAAATAATCCAAACCAGCGCATAATGCGCTGGTTTTTTTTGTGCAAAATAAACCTGCAATAAACACCATATAAAACCCAAGCTTAATAACATACTGTTTAATCTCTCAAATGTAATGCTATAGGTTATAAAGGCTCCTAAAAGCAACAGTATACTGGGTATAAACTGGCTGATTTTAAACGCTCGCGCCTTTTGATTCATTTTAAAAAACAACCGATATTGTTCATAAACCTTAGTGCAATCAAATTGTAATGAGCTGCTAAAAAGTACAATAAAAGCAACTGCCACACCGGCTATTATATTCACAAGATCTGGCCGCTTTTCTGATAATGTAGCCGATGCCATAAATACACATGAAAGTAACGATATACGCCATACCAACGTCCAGCTATGGTTTATGAAGTAACAAAACCAAAAACCAAACAAAGACCGCACACTCACCATCCTATTTATATTAATTACCGGTATAAAAATGCTAAAGAAAAAGATAATTGCAAAACCCAGATGATAAATAAGCGGTGATAACTCAACAGAAGTTAATAAAAATAAAGTGCTAAGAACAAATCCATAAACGAGTGCACTAGGTTTGTATAAACAGGTAATGCCTAAACCTAACTGAAGGCATATAAAAACGATAAAGTGCGGTACTTTTATCCACTGTACTAAGGTTAAATCAAGTGCTACCAGCAGACTCGCTATAAGCCAGCCATTGCTAATAAGTAACAATTTTATATCTGCTAAATTTAACCAGCTTGGACGAGCGATTGTGCGCTGAAATAACCGTTGATTGCTATCCTTAATTGCCGGTTTCATGGCGCTTAACATCACGCTTTGCAATAACAAATAAAACAGCGCCATTTGAGCACCACTTAAAGGAGCATCTGTACTGTCTATAATTTTCCCTAAACCTAAAAAGAGCAACAGCACCAAGCCTAAAATAGATGAACCCAACACCACTAAAAATATCAAACCAAAGCTCTTTAACTGCACTAGCAGCTGCTTAAGCTCAAGCGTGTACGCTAAGTACCGATAGCTTATAAACGCATGGTACTGCTCAAGCCTGCTTTTTACGCTCACAAAACTCATAACGGCACACATCTGAAACCATGTGTGGTAAACACTGCAGGCTCATGACAAGTAATAATAATTTGCCCATTCGGCTTATCAATCAAATAAACATCGAGTAAGTTTAAAAGGTACTGAATACTCATTTGATCAAGTGCAGCACTTGGCTCATCAAGAAATAAGTAAGATGACTTTCGCATTAGCGCTAAAATAAGTTGACACTTTTTTTGATTGCCCGAAGACAAGGCACTAAATCGAGTATTTAAAAATTCAGTAAAGCTAAACCCTTTAACTAATTCATATGGCCACTGGCAATCGACTGTGCGAACAGACAAATCAATGATTTGCTTAGCTGTTAAAAAATCAGGTAACGTAATTCGGTCACTGGCAATCGCTACTGTTTTTGTAGGCTCACTTAAAGTACTGCCGGCAAATAAAAATGAGCCACTTTGTGGTTTATCAAGCCCTGCTAGCATCATAAGTAATGTAGTTTTACCGTGGCCATTAGGCGCTTCTATGCAGAGTTTTTGATCTGAAAAAACCTGGTTATAATTTTTAAAAACTACATTGTTGGAAAATTGCTTATTTAAACCAATAACTTCAATCATAAAATATCCTTATAAACTAAGGTTTTATTATAAGCCTACAAAGTAAAGAGGCAAACTTATTGATTTGATTACTGCGTTAGCTAAAAGTACTTACTCATTTTTATAAATAAACTAATACCAACTCGCTTAATTAAATGAGCTATTTTGAGGCTGGGAAAACGTGTTAATAGCTAGGTAAAAAATTCACTATTTAATTGTTCTAAATGAGAATTTTTTAACGCAGGTACCGACACGTTTAGCCCCGCGAAATGATTAAGTATTATTGCGGATTGGTATAAAACAACTTAATTAGCTCTGAGGCAATTTTTGGCGGTAAAAAAATTAAATAGAGGATTTTATCTGATAACGAAAAATAGCATCAACAGTGGCGTTATAAGCCTATTTAAGGCAAATACATGTTTATATTTAAAAGTATTATTTAAGATACAAAAAATAAATAAAAGTGATTATTTATTAATTTTTATTTAATAGTTTGATAAGTATCGGTGATTATAAAATTTATAAATGATTTGATGATAAGAAAATTAATCTTTAAAACCTTGTTATTGAGGAAATAACAAGTGGCGGAGTGGACGGGACTCGAACCCGCGACCCCCGGCGTGACAGGCCGGTATTCTAACCAACTGAACTACCACTCCGCAGTGGTATGTGCATGGGGTAATGCACTTACTAATTTTGTTACGATATCAAATGGCGGAGTGGACGGGACTCGAACCCGCGACCCCCGGCGTGACAGGCCGGTATTCTAACCAACTGAACTACCACTCCGCAGAGATATCATATTACTTGTCATTACTAAATTCGTTGGCGGAGTGGACGGGACTCGAACCCGCGACCCCCGGCGTGACAGGCCGGTATTCTAACCAACTGAACTACCACTCCAGCATACAAATCTTTGTAATATAACAGTGTTTAAATAGTTGGCGGAGTGGACGGGACTCGAACCCGCGACCCCCGGCGTGACAGGCCGGTATTCTAACCAACTGAACTACCACTCCAGCGCGTATTTAAACTGTTATTTTTTCTTATTGGCGGAGTGGACGGGACTCGAACCCGCGACCCCCGGCGTGACAGGCCGGTATTCTAACCAACTGAACTACCACTCCATAATAAGAATATGTTTTACAACCATATGTTGTGTAAGTGTTGGCGGAGTGGACGGGACTCGAACCCGCGACCCCCGGCGTGACAGGCCGGTATTCTAACCAACTGAACTACCACTCCAGCTTTTACTTACAAATTGTCGAAAATTGGCGGAGTGGACGGGACTCGAACCCGCGACCCCCGGCGTGACAGGCCGGTATTCTAACCAACTGAACTACCACTCCGCATTTTCGTTGCTGTTTAGGTCTCCCTGACAGCGGCGTGAATAATACGAACCAGCCCCTACTTCGTCAAGGGCTTTTTTGTTTTTTTATAGGTTTTTTAGTCATCTGACATCGAAAGGTTTAAAATTTCACCTGATTTGTCATTTTTTGAACCGTTTTTGTCAACTTGATTTTTTTCTGTGCCGTCTGCATCTTGATTCGCGTGTTTCTTTTTATTTAAAAAAGGTAACGATAGTTTAATTTTAATCGGTTTTTTTTGTACAAATATTCGAATAGCTAACCAGCCAAGTAATATAATTAAAATATTACCGCCAATTATTAAGCTCACAATAGTGGAAGTGGCCATTTTTTCTTCTTCAGGCTCAATGGGGGTGGCTTGTTCGGCTGCAACAACTGTTGCAGGATCAACTTCTGGCACTGCTTCTATTGGTCGGGCTATTTCAAATTTATAGGTTGGTAAAGTGGCCATAAATTCACGGTCGTTATTGTTAGTACCAAAAACAGACAGCTCTACACTGTATCGACCCCAATCATAGTTTTTAATTATTAACTCTCTAGTTTCACTTTGCGTAGCGTTAATTGTAAACATTTGCTCTTCGTTATTTGGGTAGTAAATCTTACCCTGAAAAATAACGGTCTCAGGTTTAACTATTTTATTGTCTATTGCGATCGTTAATTTATGTTCATCAATATTTTCATCTGCAAGCGCGATATTAAAACTAAATGGAGGTTCGTGAACAATGATGGTGTCTTGCACGATTCTGCGTTGCAGTAAGGGAGTTGTAATGTAAAGTTCAGGTATCCACTCACCTTCAGGAAACACAAGTTTGAACTCACCGGTAAATACACCGTCTTTTGGGCGTTCATCAAATCCACGCCCGTCGTCTTTAAATTCGGCGACTTCTTGTGTACCTGCGCCAAAGTTTGCAAAGCTATCGTTATTCGTACTTACAAAGTCAACATTAAGACTAACCACATCTCTAAATAGATTAGCGTTAATGGGTTCACCATCATTTAATATTTGGCCAGTTACTTTTATCGTTTCGCCTCTAAAAAGCATGGGAGGTAATGGCTCTGCCTGTAGTGATATTTCACCCAGTACAACAATTCTGCTATCTGGTAAAATACTACCTATAACTTGCCAAGGACCTGGCATTGGTTTTTTTATAGTGACAAGGTCATAGCTAAGCTCGTCAAACCATTCAATATTCGTATCTCTAACTGCGTTGGTGGCAAAATACTTACTGCCATCAGGCCTAACTAAAATAACGGCAGGTGTTCCTGGTTTTCTGAAAAAGAGTAATGTGATTTCGTCTATTTGGCTGTCAATTCGAAAGCGATTGTCGAGTAAGGGGATTTCATTTTGCAGGCCATCCCGTTTTAATACTTCAACTTGCTCTGCGCTGTAAGCATTACTTGGTAACAAGCTTAGTGCACATAACACGATTACAAAATACATTATTCTCATTATAAAGGCCTTATTCAGCGCGCCATAGGCATTGGCCGCCTTCTTTGTTTACAAGATCCAATCTGGCTTCGTGTGCGCTTTGCTCTTCATCTGTGGCGCGTAATACAACCAATGGCGCTCTTTCGCTGGTTAAACGTCTTATACCACCTTGCTGTTGCTCGCTACCATCATCTTTATTTTGATTTAAGTTTAACTTTGTTTGTCCGCCTGTCATGGCAAGATAAACATCAGCTAAAATCTCAGAATCCAGTAACGCGCCGTGTAAGGTCCGTTTGGCGTTGTCTATGTCGTAACGTCGGCATAACGCATCTAGGTTATTCTTTTGACCAGGATGCAAATCACGCGCCATTTTAAGCGTGTCGAGAACTTGACAGTAATCATGGGTATTTGGAAAGCCTTGATTAAGCAATGCAAATTCATTATCCATGTGGCCCACATCGAACGGGGCATTATGAATTACAAGTTCAGCACCTTTTATATAATCAAAAAACTCTTGTGCAATATCGCGATAAAGCGGTTTGTCGCGTAAAAACTCATTGGTAATACCGTGGACGTCAATCGCTTCTTCTTCTATGCTTCGTTGCGGATTAATATAAACATGAAAGTTATTACCCGTTAAACGACGATTTACTAACTCTACACAACCAATCTCTATAATTCTGTGCCCTTGTTTAGGGTCTATGCCGGTGGTTTCTGTATCTAAAACTATTTGTCTGCGTGCCATATCGAATTAAGCCTGACTCTGGTATCTTTCTATAATCACTTTATTGTACATAAGATCAAGGTAAAACAGTGCAAAAAACCGTAGAGATTTACACCGATGGCTCATGTTTAGGTAATCCAGGCCCCGGTGGTTATGGTATTTTTATGATTTATGACGCCCATGAAAAAAAATTAAGCCAAGGCTATAAGCTCACTACAAACAATCGCATGGAAATGCTTGCGGCTATAGTGGCACTCGAATCACTTAACCGTGCTTGTGTTGTAAACCTTACTACCGATAGTCAATACGTAAAACAAGGTATCGAGTCATGGATTTCAAACTGGAAAAAACGCGGCTGGATAACGTCAGCTAAAAAGCCAGTTAAAAATGTAGACTTGTGGAAGCGCCTAGATGCAGCTTGCAGCAAGCACACAGTAAATTGGAAATGGGTTAAAGGTCATAGTGGCCATAAGTACAACGAAATAGTTGACGATTTAGCTCGAGATGCAGCTGGTAACAAAGATTTACTCGAAGATGTGGGCTACCAGCCTTAATTTACTTAATGCTAATGGTTGTCACTTTTTTGGTCGCACGTTTTGTAATGCTGTTTAGAGGTTTGCCTAAGCCCCGCTCCTTTTACAGGCACAAACTGTGGCCTAGCATGCCACTTAGGCTTTATAGGTGTCAGGGGGGCGACGCGTTTTCGAGCAACCAGCATATAAACACTGCCCATTGGTTTTAAATATTGCTTGGCAAATGCTCGCCAAAATTCAAACCGTGATAACCTGTTTCCCCTAGCAAGTGATGAGTAAATAAACCGCTCGTCACTTACAATTTCAAAACCCAATAAATTCAGCCAATCCTTCACCCTTGCAGGGGTAAAAAATCGTCCTGTCCACGGTAATTTTTGCCCGCTAAACGGCAACATTTGCGCTAGCCCACACAAGCTCAGCGGATTAAACCCGGTAATTAGAACGTAACCGCCAGGTATGAGTGTTCGATGAGCTTCGCGTAAAATGTGATGTGGGTCAGAGTGGTATTCTAAACAATGGCTTAAAATACAAGCGTCAACACTCTGCTCGTAAAAAGGTAATTCATCTATATCTGCCACGACCCCTGTATACGGTCCGGGCTCAGCGACACACACCTGGTGCTTAATAGTACTTAAACTTGTATTTAACTCACCGCTTAAATTACCTAACTTAAGCATATGATAACCAAACATGCGGGGCAGCCAATATTGCATTTTACGTTCAATATCAGCTTGCAAATAATCCCCGTGAGGGAACTGCTGCCACGACAGTGGTTTGGGTCCTTCTTGAAAACTAAGGGCTGGTTTCATTTTATGAGCTCGTTATACTATGCGTTAAGTGTCACTTTATAGAGCAATTTAACATGGTGCAAGTCAAAGCAATTAAAGCCTTTTCAGATAATTACATTTGGTGTTTAACCACTGAAGGCGACTCTAAAGCATGGGTCGTTGACCCTGGGCAGGCTGAGCCTGTGCTTGCTCATCTCGCAGCAGAAAACTTAACACTGGGTGGTATTTTAATTACCCATCATCATTACGATCATACCGATGGCGTTGCGCAGCTAGTAAAAGATGACCCAACAATAAGGGTTTATGGGCCTAAAAATAGCCCCTTTAAAGGAGTGACGCATCCACTGGTTGATAGCGATAGTATTGATATTTTAGGCCTCAACTTTAAAGTGCTCACAACTCCGGGGCATACGCTTGATCACATTTGTTTTGTAAATGAAAACATGGCATTTACTGGTGATACATTATTCAGTGGTGGCTGTGGACGTTTATTTGAGGGTACGAGTGAACAAATGTGGCATTCTCTAAACAAATTAAAAACGCTACCAGCAGGGTGTAAAGTGTTTTGCACCCACGAATATACACAAGCTAATTTAACTTTTGCTAAAGCTGTTGAGCCTCGTAATCCATCGTTACTTGCACACAGTGAGCTGGTAGATGAGTTAAGGAAAGAAGATAAAATTTCACTGCCAACCACTATAAGCCAAGAGCTTAAAATAAACCCGTTTATGCGCAGCGACATTCCAACCATCATAGAGGAAGTACCTAAAGAATTTATCTCGGTTACAAAAAACAATGAACCTTGGCATAACTTTGCTGCTCTGAGAAAGTTCAAAGATAATTTTTAGCGCATATAAGTTTATTATTTTAAATCATTAACTTGAAATATCTGAACACTTTCTACTAACTGCTGTAATTGTCATAAAGTGGTAATGTTAGTTTATTAAAGGTAACATTTGCCGAGTTTTTTACCCGATGTATTGGTATTTATGAATAAATCTCCTCTTATACTAACCTTGGCGCTTGCGCTAAGTGGTTGTCAAACATTGACTACCTTAAAATCAGACCCTCAGGTCGCAAATCAAGCTAATAATAAGCTTGAAGGTGCAAGCCCAAATGATATTAACAATGCATTAATGGTAAACGCGCAATATCAACAACTAGATAGCGATGAACAAGATGCGCCGGTATTTGACGATGTATGGGAGCGTATTCGTTACCAATTGTCGATTAATGTTCCTCAAAACCGCCCGGTTGTGACCGAGCGAAATTATTATGCGAAGCATCAACGTTATTTAGACCGTATTTCAAAGCGTGCAGAGCCGTACCTTCACTTTATTGTTGAAGAAGTGGAAAAACGCGAGATGCCAATCGAAATTGCGCTTCTTCCTATTGTAGAAAGCGCTTTTGATCCCTTTGGCTACTCTCACAGAACCGCCTCGGGTATTTGGCAATTTATGCCACAAACGGGTGAGCGCTTTGATTTAAAACAAAACTGGTGGTACGACGGCCGCCGAGATATTGTGCAATCTACCCGTGCAGCGCTAGATTACTTATCTTATCTTCACAAAACACTTGAAGGTGATTGGCTCAATGCCATAGCCGCCTATAACTCCGGTGAAGGGCGCCTGATGCGCGCAATTAAAAAAAATCGTAAAAAGCATTTGCCTACCGATTTTTGGTCATTAGATTTACCAAGAGAAACCACGGCTTACGTACCAAAGCTACTGGCACTAGCTGACTTATTAAAACGTTCGGATGAATTTAATGTAACGTGGAAACCCATTATCAACGCCCAAGTAGTAGAAGTAGTTGATGTAGGCTCACAAATAGACCTAGCACTTGCCGCCGAAATGGCCGACATGACATTAACAGAGCTTTACAGATTAAACCCTGGGTTTAACCGTTGGGCTACAGATCCAAATGGCCCCCACTCTTTGCTTTTACCTATTGATAAAGCGCAGCAGTTTTCTGAAAAGCTTGCCAATACTGATATTAAAAATAGGCTTCGCTGGCAACGATACGTGGTAAAAAGCGGCGACAGTTTATCTGTAATTGCTAAAAAGTTTACCACTAGCACCAGCGCAATTAGATCTTTGAACAAGCTTGATTCAAATACGATACGCATTGGACAAGCGCTACTAGTCCCGTTAACCGATGGTGCAATAAATAGCGAGCACTTACCAAAGCAAATGCGTATGGCTGCAAATAAAACATCACGCACTAAGCTTTCGCATACCGTAAAAAGTGGCGATACCTTATGGGATATCAGCCGCGAATACGATGTGACTATGGATGAATTGGCAAAGTGGAATAAACTTAAAAAAAGCGCTGTGCTACGCTTAAATCAAAAACTCACAGTGTATAAATCACAAAATAAAACGACCAGCGCACCAAAAAGCACTAATCGCACGATTACGTACAAAGTACGAAGAGGCGATTCACTTGCGCGTATTGCGTCTAAGTTTAATTTAACGGTAAGCGAAATTATCAAATGGAATAATTTAGCAGGTCAAAAGTACTTACAACCGGGGCAAAAATTAAAGCTTAAAGTGGATGTAAGAAGTAGTTAACTACAGTAAACAAAAAAGGAGCGCATGCGCTCCTTTTTTGTTGGTATATAAAAATTAATCTGGGAGCTTTTCAAGCCATGTTTTTAACCAAGGCTCTGTCACTGGCCAAGGCTCAAAATCTTCACACGCGTCAATTTCTAAACGGTTACCGACAGGTTTTGCTTGTAAATCACGTAATAGTTCATCAAAGCTTCGACCTGCACCGCAAAAAGTATCACCATAGCTTCTGTCGCCCATAGCCACCACTCCAAATGGCTTATCTGTAAGCATAGGAAAACTACTATTAAGCGCATAATATAAGCCAGCTAGGTTACTTGGCACGTCACCCTGTCCTGTCGTTGAGGTAACAATTAATATGTTTGATGCGTTTTTAATATCGTCAAGCGAAGCCTCTGTGATGACCGCTGCACTATGACCCGCCTGCTCAATAGTTGCAGCTATATCATCACTTAAACGTTCAGCACCACCATTTACAGTGCCCACAAAAATACTAATATGTGCCATTAATAATCCTTCTCTTCGTTTGGCCAACCAAGTTGCTCACAAATCTGTAGCATATCATGACCTAGTGGCGCTTTTATCGTTATTGCTTTGTAGGTATAAGGGTGCACAAAACTCAGCTCAGTTGCAAACAGCATTAAGCGTCGTAATTCAAAATGATCCCTAAAAAATTGGTTATGTTGATTGTCGCCATGATTAACATCACCAATTATTGGTAATGATAAATGTTTTAGATGCCGGCGAATCTGATGCTTGCGCCCTGTTTTAGGAAAACACTCAACTAATGAGTACCTAACCGTTGGGTATTTGCCTATAGGAATGGGTAATGCAGCTTGATACAAACAATTAAACTGAGTTTGCGCCTCTTGAGGTGCTTTATTCTGATCTGCAAATTTATCGGCAATTTTATCAAGCTCTTCTTTTAAAGGCTTATCTAAAAAAACCGAATCAGGGGCAAATCCGCGCACTAGAGCTAAATATCGCTTAGCAATAGTACCTTCAATGAATAACTGATTCATATCACGCGCGGCTTCAGAGCTTAAAGCAAATAGCAGCACACCCGACGTAGGTCTATCTAGCCTATGTACTGGAAACACGTGCTGCCCTAACTGATCGCGCAACATTTGCATCGCAAATTGAGTTTCATGTTTATCTAAAAAGGAACGATGTACCAATAGCCCTGATGGTTTATTAATGGCTACAAAGTTTTCGTCTTGATACAAAATGTCGAGTTCGCCGTATTCAGTAGGCGCTAGGCGCTCACTCATGCGGTTCTCCTAATAGTGCATCTAACTGTGTCAGCACCTCTATAATTTCATTTCCACCTGATTTATTAATCAAGGTCATTTGCGCCATGGGGGCAATTGCAAAGTTTCGCGGTAATGGTTGATTATAAGTGATCAAATGCTGCATTTTTTCAATAAAGACAAACTGTAGCCACTGCTCAAACGCCATCGAATCGTGACAAAAGGGAACACTAGAATTTAGTGCTTCTGCTGAAATTGGCTCACATTGCCAAAGTTGATGCTTTTGTAATAGCGCTTTTAATTGCACTAGATAAGCTTGGGTCTGTTGGAACATAACCACCCTCTTTATAAGTTATGCAGCAATTATACCCTGTTCCCACAAAGCTCGCTATGGCGTATAATTAGCGCAATTTTGCAGTTAAAAACGACCGGGAAAACAATGAGTGATCAAATAGCAACCTTAGGCCAACTTTTAGATGGTGCTGGCACGCAATGGCGGGCTTTTGATATTGGCAGGCACATTACTAAACTCGATAAACAACAGTTTTTAGCTATTGAACAAGCCCAATTACCTTACCCTTATCCGCTTGCTGGTCATGCGTGGCTAGCAATTCAGTTCTGGGATGCCAAAGCGAGCAAAGAACCCTATGTGTGGTTTTTAAAATTTCCGCTAGATGAGCAAAGTAAATTAGTTAGTGCAAGTCGTGATCACTTTGCCGATATGGTTATTCAAGCTCTTGGCACTGAAATTACAGGTGAAAAAGCAGATGGCAAGCTTGATAACAATCCTTATGTGTTTACGCCTAATGCAAATAAACTGGCTGCATTTAACGCGCAAGTTAAAGTGTTACTAAAGCAACCTGCTTCACAATATTACGAATACGCTCAGCTATATTTTAGTGCAAAGTTAGGCTTTGATAATTGGCAAAGTGTGGCACTACAAGGCATTGCTGATTTTGCGCTGCGCCTAGATAACGATCAAAACTTAAGTAACTTACAAAAAGCCTGGGCACATTTACCCCTTGAAGTATTACAGCCACTAAGTGCAATGCTCGAACATGTTGCAATACCAACAACATTGAGTGAGCTTTTACTCGCGCAGGGTCAAACAGCTATTAATAATAGTGATACTATAGCTTTAACCGCTGCACTACGCTCAATGTCTAAAGGTCATGCACAAGGTTTATGCGGGCAGCTTGTTGATGCAACATTGAATTCAGCTCTTAAAAGCGACTCTGACGTACTTTTAACAATTACTGGGCGTTGTTTTGTTCAGTTAGAAGACCCCGAACGATTACATATATTTATGGATAATTGTGCTCAACATCAAAAAATAGAGGCGCTTTTTCCAAGTATTTTTGCTGACTTAGTTGCAATACCGACCATTCGACCTCACCTATTAGGTTTATTACGAAAAGAAGATCGAAGCGAAGCCCTCGCTCGTGCAATTGGAAGGTTATTCTCTTAAATGGCAAGTTTATGGACGTTTATATTAATTGGTAGTGTTATTTATTTGTTTTGGCTAAATAGAAAAGTCGCCGAAGCGGCTAATGTTCATGCTAAACGTCAATGTGAGCAATTAAATGTGCAACTTATGAGTGTTGCGTGCACTAAGCGCCGTTTTGGTTTTCTAAAAAGTGGTAAACCAGGAATAAAAAGTGAGTTTTCATTTGAGTTTTCAAGTGACGGTGAAAATGCGTATCAGGGAATGCTTATTATGGAAAATGAGTTTTTAAAAAGTGTTGTCGTTCCACCACACAAAATCTAAGTGTTCTTATGCTTTTAGTGTATAAAATTATTGAAATTGTGTAGTACAAAAAACTAAGGCGTAACTAAAGTTACGCCCCAATTGGACTGCTTCCTGCTAGATATCCACTATCTATAATCCGTTTTCTCATCCCCTGAACGAGTAAACAACCTTGTTTACCCTCACATTGCCTCATGCAATATCCATCGCCACCTTGGCAAACCCGCGTAAACTAACGCTTGGCTAAATCTATAGCATCATCCATGTTAATCCTTTGAAGTAGCGCCCTGCCACTTTGTGCTTCCTGCATTGTCCCTTTGCTTTCCAAGCATTCACGTGCAACCTAGTACGTGGCTGCGTCCTGCAGCTTTTATCCTTTATATCCTTAAAGTAGCTCCTGCCACTTAGTGCGTCTTGCACTTCCTATTCATCCTTGCTGTCCTTGTTAACTTGTCCTTATTGCATCCTGCTAGCATCTGCTATTTTGCCTATTCCTTATCCATGGCAGTAGCTTATTCATTAAGCTATGTCTTCTTGACAAGGTAAAGTTTAGAGTAAACGAGAGGAGGAAGTAGTATGTGAGACAAAATAATTCTTTGTCATAAAAATTAAAAAATCAATAAATCAATATTAAACATACAGTTAAATAAAAAAAGGCGACCAATTGGCCACCTTTAACTGATTACTCTCACGTTAATGTAAGATATATCGCACGGACACATGTCCGTTTGGGCGCATTAACTTACACACTACGGGTTACGCTTTTAACCCAATGCACTTTTAAATAGTAACTCACCAGCAACTTGGTTAAACGTAAGCTGTTTAAAAGTCAAAAATCCTTCAGATTTAAAAAGTTCTGTATGCTCACTACGCGTTACAAATACTGCCAATCCAGAAGACTCACTATTTGCCTTTACCAGCTCATCAAGCCCTCTAAGTAAATACCGACCAAACCCTTGACCATGAAAATGCGGATCCACTGCAATAAAAGCTAAAAAGTAATAATGGCCTTTTTCTTTTAGTGTATCTCTAATAGTTTGTTCTTTTTCTATTAACTGGTTAGTTTGTAAATATCCCGCACTCAGCATTAATTTTAAGCGCCAATGCCAATAACGCTGAGCTTGAAGTTGACTTAAAGAATCAAACATACAGGCCACTGCTTTTAATTTGCCACTGCGATAAAGTCCTATTAGTGGTTGCTTTTCTTGCCAAAAACTACTGAGTTCTTCACGTATTAATGCACGTAACTTTTTTTCGTAAACGGCTTTATTTTTTTCATCATAACCTAGCATTGTTTTTAGTACAGGGTCATCATGGTATGCCTGATAAATTAAACTTGCGGCAGTGCTTATATCTTCTGCTTCAATGTATTGTACGCTGAACGTTTCTTCTTGTGCGGTTATACTCATTGTATGTCCTTTATTGTTTTAGCCGTAAATATAATCAGAGCTCAAATACTAAAGCTATACGCGAATAACTTCATTTACGAGTATATTTAATCTAAGAACTGGATATTACGTCGTATTGCCCGCTTAAAGAGAGAAATAATATCAAAGTGTTATTTATTTTTACTATCCTTTATAAAACGCTTAACAGCGGTTTAGGCAATTTATTATTCAGAACTTAACTTTACTATATACCTAAAGTAATTAACCGACAATTCAGCTTGAGTTTAGCTAGCACAATGTATTGTTGGGCCTTAAGGTAATTTATTGTTTATTTAAAGGAGTCGTAACATGGATACTACTAAACACGATATTCATACATTATTTGCACAACTTGGTTTACCAAATTCAGAATCTCAAATAGATCAATTTATTGCTTCACATGAGTTAAAAGACACAACACTGCTTCAAGATGCAGCATTTTGGGATGAAGCACAGCAACACTTTTTAGCGGAGTCGCTTGCTGAAGATGGCGCCTGGAGTGAAGTGATTGATGAGTTAGATGTTCGTCTTCGCCAAGGCAAATAGCATTATTTAGCTAGATAGCTATGTTAAAGCCTTCAAAATTACTAATCCATGACGATTTTTAATGGGAGCAAGGCCAATTCACTGGTCCATTTTTGACTTGTCTCAGGCTTATTTACGCAAGTTAGCGTTGAGGTAAGTTACTATAAATAAGTTTTTAACCTAAGTATTAGGTTATTTAATGTAGCATACCCGTTTTATTGCTACCATAGAACCCGCGCAGCATGTGTATGCTGCGCTTTATTTAATTAATGAGTTATAAATATAATGAATTCAGTTGTATTTGATGCAATTCAAGTCCTTTTAGATGAAGGCAAAACACCCACAGTCGCATTAACTAAAAGTCGCTTAGCCCAACCGGTTCCAATGCCAATGATTATTGCAGCCGTGAGCCAATACAAAAATAATCCGGATTCTATAAATAACTTTATTAAAACTTCCCAGCAGCCAGAAAACGCTGAGCTAAAAGCAAGCCAACTAGATAGAATTGAGCAAAAACTTGATCAGTTACTTGCACTGCTAGAACAAAAATAATTTGAGACTATAAATGTTTGTTGTTGATTTAACATTTGATTGCTACCAAGACACCACCCTAGAACAAGCCGAACAAGCTATAAACCGCTTAGTAAATGCGCTTCGCTTTAATGGCCAAATAATGGGGGAAGAGTTCCCTACCGTTTTAAAAGACGGCTTTTTCATAACCCGTGTTATGTGCCCAACTGAAGACGCTATGCACCCGCTAAATAATAGTCCTTTTGTTAAACACAGCATTGAAAAACTGCATAATGCGGGGTTGTTAGCACCCAAAGTAAAAGTGATTGGCCAAGATATTCACTCTAATGGAGCCGATAGCTGCACTGAGCCGTCAAGTTACATTTTATATACTACTTATGTGCATACATGTAGCCCTCTGTATTGTGGCGACGACTTTTTACCTGTGCCATTATTTCGCATTCCAGCTATTGCCAATGGCGATTATAAAACGCTTATTAAGTGGCAAGAAGATTGGCAAGCATGCGATAATGCTGGATCATTACTTAGACATTGAATGTAGAAAACTATTTTTAGAATTTTAGACCACCCAAGGTCACTCGCAAGAAGCTACCCTAGATCTATCTCCGTAGACTTCAATTTTTCCCTTAGATGAATCAGTATTTTGAGAGAATACCAATCAACTAGAAGCAAAAAATGCTAAGTTTAGGCCGTTTTAATAGTGCTTTTTTTCACTATTGTGTAGGTAATTTGTCATTAATAGTGAAAAAAAGCGTTATTGTGAATCTCTCTATTAGTGCCTTTGGCTTTTACGTGATTTATAAACCACTCTTTTCGCTAGTCACACACTTAAATTTAAAACAACTTACCTTAGCCCAACAGCTCACGTTAATACAGTATTACACATCAATGCGCTTTATTGGGCTCTAGAGCCAAACATCAATTATGTTTACAAGGAAATAATTATATTTTATATTGAAAATTCTACTTTTTATAATATGGACTAAAATCTATGACGGATGAAAAAATAGAAGATATTAATGAGCAATATAATGTTGATATGTTAAATGTTGCAGAAGCAATGATTAACAGTGATAAGTCTGAGTGTAATCAGTGCCATAGTAACTGTAATGATTGTGGTTACGATAGATAATTGTTTCACTTAAAATGAAAAGATAACTCCAACAGTTATCTTTTTTTTGGTTTTTGATATGCAAGAAATTTTTAAAGTTTATAGAGAAATTAGCTACAACATTTACACCGCCAAAGGCAATTCGCCAAAAGCTCTTAAAGAATTGATTCAACTAGATGATTATTCTCAAGTCTCGTTTTCGGACTTAAGTTCATCAATTGATCAGCATATTGATGCTGGGTATTTCTTTCTTGATAAATTACCATGTGGAAGATATGTCAAATCATACCGAATAAACGAAGTTTGTGACAGAACCCTAGATATCCTAAGGCAAACCCTAGACCCTAGAATATTAGAAATATTAGAAAATAATCCTAGACTTCTATTTACAGAATTTTATCGTTGGCTTACTACTAATCACTCCTCCATGATGTCATCAATTTTGGATGAATTCTGGCACCAATTCATGACTTTTTCTTATGAATATAAGAGTTGGTGCTTTGATAACTTTGATCGCTTTATTCATCATATCCCAACCCCAACTTATGAAAGAAGTGAAACATCACCCAAAGATATCCTAGCAGATTACTCTGCCTTTTTTAGAAACTACACGAAACAATATGAACTAGATGAAAATATATTGTTGTACTCTTTACCACTAAGATTATTTATACATGAAAATAAAGAACTGAATGAGATAATCGAAATTATTAATCAATTATCAGCTAGTGAACCTAACCTAACCAGTAAAGAAAATAGTTTTTCAGACTCAAAGTTAAAAGATCTTAAACAAAGAGTAATTTCACAGATAAATCGTGACGGATATGCTGTACTTCCTAAAATGTTACAAAGAGATTTTTGTGACTTTATGGAAAATCTTGGGCAGGTGATAAACACATCAGATATTAAAATAAATAATCTATCAAATAGAAAATTTAACCATCATGAGGCACTAGACCTACACACTGATACACCACTAGCTAATTATGTATCCTGGTATTGTATCAATCAGGACAAAATCGCTGGTGAAAGTGAAATCATTGATGGTTTTCAATTACTAAATTCATTACCTAATGAAATTAGGGATACTCTTTCCAATACAGATATAAAGTTTCCTATATATAAAAAACACGCTGTGAGGAATTACCCTATACTAACTTTAGATGAAACAGGATTTAAACAACTGTATTACACATCCTGGTTGAAAAATGAAAATTACACAGACAAACAAAAAGAAGCTATCTTTTCTTTCGAAGAAAAATTAGAAAATACCCCCCCAATAAAGATAAAATTAAAACCATGCGAATCACTAATTATTGACAATAATAGAATGCTTCATGGTAGGCAATTGATACCTGCTGACTCTGACAGATACCTCTACCGTATACATGTAAGGAGAAGCGATGTGGAAGTTATTTGACGGTTTGAATAGTTACACTGAGCTGCTACAGCTAAACCCTTCTTCAAGCTATTCTAAACCTAGAGTTGTTCAAAACGTCAATTGTAGGAATTTGATTGAGCAATCTAATAGTTTGGCTCATATTCACACCGATGAATGCTGGAAAGAACTCCCTCCACATAAGCTTTACTTATATTGCGAAAAAGCAGGTGAAGGCGGTGAGTCTCTTATCGGCAATTTTCATGAAGTGAAATGCTCTCATGAACTACGAGCATTTCTGGAAAGCTTTAAATTTACAATGACTAAAGGTAACAGCAAATATTCATTCAAGATAATAAATAATGGCATATTTAGGCTACATCAGACTCATAGAGAGCTTGCTCATCAGATTAAATCAAAAGAGATGAAAAACCTTTTTGTTTCATATTTAAATGAGCTTAAAAATAATACAACAGTTATAAAGCTACTTCCCAAACAAGGTCTGATAATTGATAACCAAACGTCCTTTCATGGGCGTTTAAATTTTGAAGGTTCACGCAAACTCATCAAGGTGTTAGGTTATGAAAATACCCGTAATAATTCTTTCCTATAATCGCCCCTTGTATTTAGAAAAAGTTTTACTTTCAATGAGAGATCAAGGTAAAACTCTTGATACAACTTTCAGTTTTTTTCTATTTCAAGATGTACCACCTTTTGAGTTACAACATGAGGACAGTTCTGTAGACGAGTGCATTAATATATTTAAAACTGTACTCAATAATGGTGAGGTTTTTAAAGCGCCAAAACATCAAGGAATAGCTTTAAATTACAACCGAGCTGAAAACTTTGTTTTTAATGAATTAAAGTCACAGATAGCTTTTTTCTTTGAAGATGACATGATACTAAATAGAAACTATTTTCATTTATTAACTAACTTGTCAAAGTTAGCCTTAGGAAATAACAAGATTGGTACTGTCACAGCTGCGGGTTACAATCATAAAGTATCTTATGAAGAACAGCTGAAGAGACGAGATAAATTACAAAATGCAGGCTTCAGCTGGGGTTTTGCCTTGACGAAGCGGCATTGGGAAGAAAGAAAGCCATATTTAGATGAATATATAAACATCATTAAGAATAATCGTTATAAATATAGAGATACCCAAAAAATTTGGCATTTTTATAGTAAGCTGGGTTTTGGAAAACATCCAACGTCTCAAGATAGAGTAAAAACACTAATAACAAACTACCTTAAAAGGTTGCGATTGAGCACCTCAACAGTAAATGCTCGTTATATTGGTGAATTAGGAGAGCATTTTACAAAAGACATTTTTATTTCGAGAGGGTTTGAAAAACAGGTCGTATTTGAGGATTGTTATAATATTGACTTTAAAATAAATCCCACTGAAGCTCAAAAGCTTTTACAAAATGAATCTATAAAACTCCAAACATTTCAACTCAGAAGTAGTCATATCGGTTTGAGCAAGAAAGTCCACAAATCGAGAGAGGTTAACTCCGAAGAATTCTCTTTACCTACACGTTTAATTTTGAAAGCACCAATCGAAAATGGCAAAATCAAAGTAAAAAAGTTTAGTCCCATTTTTAACTTCAAAAATAATATTTCAGAATTAAAAATTGAATTTAAATCATCACCTATGAATTTAAAGTTATTTCTTATAATTATCTGCCAAGATAATGGAGAGGAGTTTTATAAAGAAATAAAATCTTCATTACCTACTTCCATTAAGCTCGATGAGAATCGTAATATGCAATTCTTATTCGTCAATAAAACAAACAGTGAAGGGGTCATCGAGAAAATGGTGGTCTCATATTAGTTTTACTGAACATGATCCAGCTTTTATTACCAACTAAGAAAAAAATGACAAAGGCATAACTCCTATAAATAAGTTGTACTGATCAATTTACTCTTTCCCAAAATAAAAAATTAAACCAACACAAATTAAAAACATTTTATATCAGAAAGTTAAAAATTTACTTTTAGTCAGGATTCTAGTAGTAAAGTTAAGGTTTACTAAGCTGCTCTTCCCTCTTTTGTAGCTCATCTTTAATGCATACTAATCAGCTCATTTAGAAATGACTGAAAACATGTTAGTTCGTTATATGACATTTGCTTTCCATAACGTCACTGCATCATGCTTAGGTAAATGTTGTTCGTAGATGCTCAAATCATTGGTATTAAAAATCGCAACCGTAAAATCAGCTGCCGTCCAAAGCTTTTTCTCTAATTCGTTTAAGAAGTTTTGTGCTTCATTTTTCATAACAAACCCTATTTACCAGTGCTGGTGAGCACAAAGTATTAATGCGTGTGTTGGCAGGATAGAAAGATAATGGCTAAAAAAATGATAATTTACATGCCGTTATAAAGCGATAAATTAAAATTTTTTTAGCAAATAGAGCATGGTTTAAGATAAAAGACGCCCTGCTCCCTGCCGACTGACTTTTGTATACATTGATTGTGCATTAACTTATTCAATTTTCATATGATTATCATCAATTATGCGTTTAGTTGCATGAAAAGTATTAAACAACTCTTAAAGCAGTTTCAAACTATGATTAACACGTAATGTTATTTTGATGCTTAGATACTGAATTACGTATACTGCTAAATAATAGACTAATTAAAGTGCTCTTGAAATAACGCGTTTGTTGCAATTGAAAGTTGAATTCGTGGGCGAGTTAAAAGAAGCTAAGGGTCTAAATAAATAGCCTTTCCAACCCAAAAGCTAATTTGGTAAAAATATTTTTCTTCAAATTATGTAAGCAATGAATCTAGAGGAGTTTTGACCAGTTAGCACTCACAACACATATGATAGTCACTAAGAAAACAAATAAAATTAGGCACTTACTCTTCAACATTCGAGAACATAACATAATGAGTGAATTGTAATATGGTTTTCTTTTTAAGTTTTTTCATTGTTAGTTTCCGCTGAGATTTTACCTATTTATAAAGGAGTCAGCCTCTTCAGAGTAGTGAATGTAATGAGTTTTTAAAATATAAAACTAAATCTGCTCAACTATTTTAATGTTATAACTTTCAGTGTGTTAAAAGACTTCATTAAAAGCTTTTTAAAATGCCTAAAACATTTTAAAAGTGTGTTCTACACATTCAAATTTGATAAATAGCAAAAAGCAGCTATAAATTAAACTAAGACAATTACACCCCACATCAAAGAACAACACCTAAGCAACTGATAAAAAAGAACTTATTGACAGCCAGCTCATTAACCTCTATCTATTTTTATAGCCGCAAAAATATAAGGTTAAAAAAATGGATAAACTAATTAATGAAATCTTTCATCGACATATTATCTCAAAAGAGATGTCTCTCAAAGAAGCGTCAGCGCGTCTCACAATTGCGATTGTTTACGAGACTGGGCAATTAACTAAGAACCTAGGGTGCGTGCAAATCAAACGCATGAGATATGATAATAAAACTATTCAAGTGCTAGCTTGTAAGTCTAAATTTAGTTCTGATAACAATCAGCTTTACATTCCTATTTCCCGCAAGCTCTATCACGCCATTAAGTTGTTTCAAACGCATTTTGACATGCTAGACGTCAAACATTGCAAAGATGATAAATATCGCTCACGCAACAATACTAAAAGACAATATTTCGAGCCTAAACATGAATATTTGCGAACACACCTGGGTCACTGCAAGGGACACTCTAATGCATCACACACAAGGTTATATATCAAAAAGTGAAGCTTGATGGGCAAAATTCATAATGAAGGATTGAGACATGTCTAGAAATAAACGACTTATATCACCAAGCTATGCAAACGGTGACTATTCTTACGTGTGGCTCACTACCGAGATAAATCCGAAAATCGAATTTATTCAGGGTAGCCAGCACATTGACTTTCAAACAATAGATCAAGCAACAGGGGAAATATTTGAGTGTAAAATTAAGCAACGACAAAAACCCTCTTTGATCCGCGCCCCTTACCTATGCTGCCCAAAAGGTAATTTAGTATTCCCTGCTCTTTTGTATATGCGTTCATTAGTCGCTCTGCACAAAGATGAAAGCTCTCTGATGACACATGTTCAAGCTTTATTAATGTTTTACAGATGGTTATACAAATGTCGAAAAACAATTTACGATTGCAATGCAGAAATAGATAAAGGAGTTGTTTATCAATTCAGAGATTTTCTACTAAAAAATGTTAAAAAAGAGATCTATAACCCTGAACTGAAGTGCAATGAAATACAAGGTAGCTTTAATGCTAGTACATGCACTACCTACCTGCTTAAGATAGTTAAGTTTTATGTTAAGTTGAATCATCTAAAAGTTTTAGAAATTTCTGAATCATTTAAGCCTTTCGAGTTTGAAATAAAATTTATAAAAACTGAACAAAGCAGTCGAGCAGATATACTCGCTACCCATAATTCAAAGAAAAAAACCATTGTTATTGAAACAACAGGGCTAACAGCACCGTTCGGTAAAGTTCAATCTCCGTCATCTTCTCACACACTCAAACCCATGATTGAAGAAAATAAACAGATTTTTTACGAATATATTCAAACAATCAGGAGCTGCTATTTTGATGAAGAAAATATTAAAAACTTAATGCTTGAACTTGCAACAGAGACAGGCTTGAGACTAGAAGAGTTTGTGACTTTTCCTGCTTCTGAAGTGGTTAAAAATCACAAAAAAACCAACGAATATAAAGTAACAATTAGTGAAAACTTGAATGGCTGTCTGACCAAATTTAATAAAGAACGCACCATCATAATTAGTGAAGATTTAATGTCTAAATTGCGTGCGTATCTGTTTTCAGTAGAGCGTGCTAGTGCTATTAAAAAAGCACAGTTCAGACACAATTGTTTATTTGTAAAACCACTAGATGGCCTCCCCTACTCTACTAACACACTTCAAAAGCATTTTGAAACAGTCAGAAATAATATACGTATAGAAAACATAGACTGGTACTACACAGCTCATGATATGCGAGCAACCTTTGCAACAAACTGGCTATTCGAGCAACACATCAAAACAGGAACTTTATTCGAAATATTAATTGATGGGCTAGCTGAAATCCTGGGACATAAAAGCACGTCTGACACTCAAAGATATGTGGACTTTATGGAAGATAAGGATAATTGGAAGTCCTTTGCTGCAAGAAAAAATTACTTCATTAGAAATGTGCAGAGGTGAGCTATGGCTAAAAGTCCAATTTTTGATATTGAGCTTGATATAGTTGACGACGATACAAAAAATAAAATAGAGAGCTTGAAATCAAAAAGAGATTTACCATTTTCTTTAACGTTAAAAAGCCAAAGTGAAAAAAAATTAAATATAGGTGAGTTAAATTACTATAAATGTAATCAAAAGCTTGGATATCCCACTAAGAATAGGCAAGCTGAAGTAAAATTATTTTATAAATTTTTACAAAGAAAAAGAAAAGATAAATACTCTGATGATTCAATTTACCAGTTTTATGTAGTTTTTCGTCCGTACATTTGTTATTGCGATAATTTAAATATTTCACCGTTTTCTGAAGTTGGTTACCTGTCATACCTTGGCAGTGGAGGAGAGTTATGGAGACTTGTAGCACTATACGAGTCAAGAAAAAAGGATTACTTTGAGTATAAAAACGATGAGGAAATCGGCTTAAAAGAACGTACTGCTGCGAGCTACAAGCGCGTAATTGATCAAATCTTAGTTGCTTTGAATTTTAATATATTACCGCTTCAAAGCTCATTAACAGTGTTTAAATTAAAAAATCAGTCTGGCACAACAGCATATACTCATAATGAATTATCAGTGATGATACGCCGTTTAAGCTATTACTTCGGTTCGCTAGCGACCCAATTAATTCACTACCACAAGTCAGGTAATAAACTTCCACCTGAACAATTAAAAGTTGTTGTCGATAAACAAAATAATCAAAAGGTTTATGTGACTGTTGGACAAAACAAAGGGAGATTTGGGCCATGTTCCCCATTGCATCAATGCATGACAGCGGGATATCTACTCTTTTGCTATTTCACAGCGTTTAACAAAACGCCAGTATTAGAATTGCACCACCCCGTTTTCGTTGAAAACTACAGAGATAAGACTTCACGTAACTGCTGGATCAAAGCATATAAAGGAAGGTCGCATAAATCTATAGAAGCGCTCTTTAGAGAAGATCCATCTGCTACAACTCACCCTGAGTTAAAAGGCACTTTAGGCGAAGAGCCAGATAATGAAGCTGGATTCATTAAAACACCGATGCATAAAAGTGACAAATTCGCTATTGAGAGTGGGATGGATTTTATAAATAAATTAGAAGAAGTTTCTAGGCTCTATTCAAGTTCCGAATACGGAAAAGTGTTTTTTAGTATTAACTCTAATGGAGAAGAGGTCCCCCTTCATATCTCATACGCTAGCAATGTAATTTCTCAAAACTTATGCTTGCTTTCTGATCAAAGAAGTTATCTTGCGGAACACTTTATTCGCAGGTTTAAACAAGTGCAGAACCACTCTGTATGCACTGAAATCTTTACTGAAACAAGTGGGAAAAACTCACTGATTATCAGCAAAATACAAAGAGAACTTCACGCTAATAGCATTAAACGTAGAAGCATCGAACTTGCTTTTGCAGCTTTGTCTTGTATGACTAATTTACCGCTTCGCAACATTATTATGCCTCTGACAACCAAGGCAAATGAAGATAACCCTAATAAAATTAATGTTTCTTTCAGTTATTTAGATGGTAAAGCAGGCTCTTTCATAACTGAAAGAAAGTTTAAGAAGTTTTTATTAAGCTTAGAAAGATATGCGCAAACCTATAATAGGCTGCCGTCTCAGTATCAGCACACTAACCCAAAAAGAAAAAATAAGCCTGCTTTTTTACTTCCTCTCGGCAAGCGTGATAAAACTTATCAATGGCAAAGTATCGAGTCAATAATCAGTCCAAACCTTGTCACTAGACTTGGGGTCAGCTCAGGTAACTTTTTCTTAGTTTTATCATCATCAAAGCTCAGGTTAACAACAAGCGATCAAGAGTATAGTGAGGCAGATCGAGGTAGTTCAGCTCGATCAATACTTCAAAATGAAAAAGCAACGCTTGAAAAAAGCTATATCAACGGGCACCCCATACAGAATAAGAAAATGGTCTCCCAAGGCATACAAACAATTGAAAATATTGCAAAAGGTAACTCATTAGAAGAGTCTAAACAAAGAGTAAAAGTCACAAATAAAATTGAAGTGTTAGCTTACGATGAATATAAAGAATTAAAAACACCAACAAACCCGAATGGGATTCATTGTAATGGCAAACCAGAAATTGAAGGGGAAAAAAACTATCATTACGCTGCGAGAAAATTTGCGTTAAATAACTCAATTATACATGAGAATGAAGACATCACTTGCTACCAGCTAGACTTGTGCATCTTCTGTAATTCAGCAAAGCTTGTTGATGACCCACACTCTATTTATAAGCTAATAAGCTTTATCGAAGCTTTAAGAAGCAGCTTATCGCTTCTACCAACCGTTAACAGTCGCGTTTTAATGAAAATAGAACGCTTTGAGCTTCTCTTAGAGCAAATACCGTCAAACACATTTAACAAAGCTTTAGACAAGAGACTAAAAAATGGAATTTACCCATTATTTTCTGACGAGCACTTGATTCTGAACTTTGCGATAGGAGCTTCAAATTATGATCGATAATATCACTTCTAATAGCCTCAAAAATGTCAGAAATTATGAGCATATTACTACTTTTGATACTACATATATTTACAAGACAATTTTACCAGCACTGGCTGAAGGAAACTGGAAAAAATTAAAGGAGCTAATTGTTTATCAAGATCAAAACATAACAATTTTTTTCAAAGAAAACACATGGAAGTTTCTTGATTCTAAACTCCAAGCAAAGTCAGTTAGCAATTTAGTTTTTAGTAATGACACGGGAAATGTCACACACATACACTCCGAAGTACATGAAAACTTCATTAATGAGATAAAGTGCTTTGCTTTAGCCCAAGTCTACTTCTGTAAAGACAAAGTAACGTTCAATAATATCGGGAGTCATATTCGTTCTCTAAGAAAACTGATTCCATTTCTTATGAGTAACAATATGAGTAGTTTTTCGCAACTTACAGAAGACTCTCTTTTTGAAGTCAACAGTTTAGGATACAAATTTAGTAAGAAGGATAGCTTGTCAGGATTGAATGCCCTGATCAAAAGCGCTCAACATCTACACTTTGATATGTCTTTTTATAACACTATTACACAAAAAGACTTAAAGGTTGCAATTGAAGAAGCAAAACAATATCCAGTTATCCCCCTACGTATTTATACCGAGATATTAAATCAATACTCGACTCTAATTAAACAAGCCTACTCTGAATTACACACTTTAAAGACTCAAGCAGAAAAATTTCAGAAATTTATAGATGAACAGCAAGCCGACAGGATCTATAAGTTGCGGCATGGGCTTGTAAAGCTGTCAAAAAATGAAAAAGCCACTAAATCAGCAAAGGATTTTTTACATGATTTGAAAGAAAATAGTATCGAGCTAGTAGATTTTGAAAAGAATAAACTGTGGATTGAGTTATTTAAAAAGAACCAAGTGTCATTAACTATGCCGACAAAAAGAGTGAAGAAAACTTTATTTCAAACCCTTAACGGTGGAACAGTTAACTTTACTCAATTCAAAGAATTTAGAAAAAAAATAATTATATCATCTAGTTGGCTGTGTCTATTTTTGTCTGGGATGAGAGTTAACGAACTACACTCAATGCACCATATGCATGGCGCACAAAAAACTAAAGCTCCAAAGGACGAACCACTAACTAAATCTTCAAAAAAACTAAGATACAAAGCTTATAACTCCTTTCAGCAAGAAGAAATTTATTTGCTAACAACAAGACAGAGTAAAATAACTGGTAACAGTCAGACCAAAGATGATGTTTATGTCACAACTGAAGTCGGTTACAAATCTTTCAAAGTATTAAGTGCATTAATGTGTCCACAAAGAAAGAGAGCAAAGTCTAGTAAAAAACTATTTTATTCATTAGACAGATTAGTACCTGAAACACTTAATTTAAAAACATTAGACTATCTATTAAACAATAACTTTAATGCACTAAATGCCACTGGAGGAATAAATCTAAAACTAGATAAAACTGACGTCGAGTACCTAGACAAATCAGAAAAAAAACATCAGTTTAAAATTAAAGATAGATTTCAAATTACCACACACATGTGTCGAAGAAGCCTTGCTTACTACTTGGTCGGCTTTGAGTTGTGTTCATTCCCAGCTTTAAAACAACAATTTAGCCATGTATCGCTTCACATGACTCGGTGGTATGCAAGGAATGCGAGTTCATTTCTAAAGTTTTACTCAGAAATTCAAGATCAACGCTTACAATCAAAAGCTAAAATTTTTGCTAGTATATTCAATAAAATAGCTAACCGTGAGCGTATCGCTGGCGGTAAAGGGAAGCAAAAAACTCTTGAAATTGCAAAGTTAGGAAAAAACTATTTTGAAGAAGGTGGTAATAAGTCACTATTAAACCCTGACTTTTGGTACAAACAGTTAAGTGCTGAGAAAGAACATATACATGCTATCGCCCCTGGCATGTATTGCACCAATAAACAGTGCTCTATGAGAGTCAATATTGATCTCACTGAATGTGTTGATTGTGAATATGACTATATAGAAGACGTTGTTTTTGCTGAATCTACCAGATTTGAGGCCATGCGACACCTTTCTTTATTGGAGGAGTTGGATGATCTCAGCCCACAAACCGCTGCAAGGCTTTTTACACAAATTAAAGCTTCAGAAAAAATTATGTCTGAACTAGATTTTGATTATGAACCTTATCAATTCAGTAAGAAAATTCTAGATATGGTAATAGTAACAAGGAGCATAGACTAATGAACTCTAGAGATAACAGCTATAAACAAACTAAACATGAGTTACGTGTTGCTATCCAAAATATTCGTGATGGTAAACTTACTAGCCCAGAGCTTATTGAAAAAACAAAAGCTGGCAAAACAGTTAAGCTTAATAAACAAAATGTAGAAATTGAAGCCGGAAAAGGAAATGGGGTAATTTCAAAATATCACGTGGATATTGAAAATGAGATCAATGCAATTGTTACAGCGACATCTCAGCCCTTTGGTGACATAAGTTCACATCCTGATTACAAAGATTTAGTCGAAAAAAATCAGTATCTCAAAGGAAAAAATAAAACTCTGACAAAGCGAAATAAATCTCTTTTAGCTGAACTTAGCAATAAAGACACTGTAATTGAAAAAGAACTTACTAAAGTTAACAACATGCTAGCTGCGCTTTGGGAAGCTATTCCGACAAGTGAAAGGCAATCTCGAATGAGAGCCGCACACCAATTAGCCGAAATTGTTCATATTTCAAAAAACAAAAAAGATGATTAAATTTTCGATTAAGCCTTAATTTAAAATGCCAAATTAGAAAGATCGCTATTAATTTTACTAGCAAAAACATGGAATGAAAATCGTATTGAATACATCTAGGAAAAGGGCTTTAAAGCGTCACTGCCTCTTCTCTTATCGAGTTTGAGTTAGTTAATACACAACTCATATGAATAAATCTTAACTTGATCTGGCAGATTTGATTTTTGGAATTGAATCAAATCTGACAGTAAATGGCTACCTTTTGCCAGAAGCAGCCTGTTAGCTTTTTTACATTTTAAAACAAATTAAAACAAAGACTTATATTTATATAGAATAGCGAAAACTAAGCGTAAGGCAATTAATTGAAGTATAGGATGTTTTAAGTTACTTGATAAATTGCTTGGTAGTTTTGTCATTGATTGTACCTCTAGTTCAATGTTTGAACTTACGGTAAGGTCGGCAACCTATACAAAAAGAATATTGTTATTAGTTTTAGTTTTGCTATATTGAAGTGGTTAATTTATAAACAACACATCAACTACAGAAAAGGAATAATAATATGGGCAATACAATGAAAAGGGACCAAAAGGCAAACTCTAGAGCAAAATTAGCCGAAGCACTACCAGAGATAATGGACTTGCTGGATAGAAATGCTGGCACGAAAGGAAAAAAGACTATTGTCGAAATCACAGTTAAAGGTGATAGTGAGGAAACTTTAGAAATTGATTTAGAAAATGTTGAAGAAGTTATTAAGATCTTGAAGCTAAATTAGTCCAAGTTTGAGTTATAAATTCACGCCAGAAAGGTGCTTTTCTGTTTTAGAGGCTAAGCATATTCTTGAAAATTATGTTTTTAGTTCTTTTGAAGACGTTGTTCTGACTAGCATGGGCGGCGATGTGCCTACTTGGTTTTGTTCTTTTAAAGACAAAGAAGGTAGAACTGCATCAGGTATGGGAAAAGGCATTAGTCATCAATGTCTTGTTTCTGCTATTGCTGAGGCGATAGAGCATTATCACTATGAGTATGATTCCACGCCAGTATTAACAAAAACTTTCTCTTCGCAAAATGCACCAGATTGGTACTTTAAAGGCTCACCTGATTTTTATGAAATTCTTAAGGATAAAACTGTCACTTTTGACCATTATGAATATAACCATTGGTCTAATAGCGATACTGTCTTATATCCATGCTTCCTTGGAAACCCTAGTTATCAACCCGAAACGCAAGAAGAAGTATTAATAACTAAAAATAACTGCCTTCATCGCTACAGTTGTAATTCTGGAGTAGCATCAGGGTTAACTTTTGAAGAAGCATTTTTACATGGTGTTTTAGAGTCTATAGAACGTGATGCAATAGGTATTACTCTTATAGAAGTAGTCATTTCAGACGCCCCCTTGCCAGTAAGGATAATTAGTGATGAATCGCTACCTAAAGAATTAAAACAATTAAAATACAAAATTGAAAGTTCACTCAAAGCAAAATTAACGATTTACAACATAACCTCTAATATAAAAATACCAAGCATCCTAGCCTCTTTAACTTCAGATAAAGACGGTGCTACTTTTTTTGGTTCGGGGTCATCTTTAAGCCTTCGATATGCCATCGAAAGATCGATGCTAGAAGCGCTTCAGTGTGTACATGGACAAAAAAAGCTCCAATACCATTACCCACTGATCAGTAAATCAATACCCGTTAAAATGTTACCTAAATACACAAAGTGCTTTATGGATAAGGGCTATTTTTGTTATATGGGTGGGGAAGTTTACGAGAATTACCATAAGTTAAACATGGAGTTTGAATCTTTATTCAATCCAGAAGGCCCCGTTTCCGAACAAGTTAAAAAGATATGTGAGTATCTACAGAATATACATGACATTGATGTTTATTCTAGAGTGATACACTCTTCTTCAAATTTAAAAAAACCGTGGGTTGTCCAGACCTTAACACCATCCTTAGAACGATTCTATCTTGTTACTGGAGGGCACTTCATCCTGCCATCTGAAAGAGGAAGGTCATTTTTAAAGCACTCTAATTGCAATTCTTAGAGTATTGCATAGATTAAACTTTATTATCATTGATTAATCATTTAGAAGGTGTTGATGAGAATTAACAGTAATATATTTTCGCAATATTTTATAAAAATAAAGGAGCAGACGTCCGTAATTCGGTCCTAACTGCCTGTCAGATAAAGTCTAAACTGTAAGATTAGATATGAGCTACTACAACTCATACTAGATGAATTAAACAAGTTGAGTTATTTTCCGACGATAGTGTAAACTTGCCTTGAAACCAAACACCCGTCACGATGGATGTGAATTGATTGGTTAGTATTTTTATCGTAACTGTTCTGAGTTATTTGCATGGTATTGAGCAACTTTTTATCAAGCGGTACTTCTGCAAAAGGGTTGTAGTATATATGGAGGCCATCTAAATGACTTTCCCGCCACTCAGATATGTGGCAAAGATGGACATCAGAGCCACAAACTATATCCCCTATAAGTAAACGAGAAGATATTATTTCATGGGTATCACTCATCCGCTTTTTAGACATCCCTAATATCTTCTTCCTTTTCTTAGTACGAAACTGCTTGGGACTAAACTGTCTATACTTTGTAGCACGGATCATAGCGTCAATTTTACTCTCTACAATAGCCTTTCCGAACATACCTGTAGTTGAGAAAATGATTGCACTTATTTCTTTATAAGAGTCATTAGTAAATATGCCTAAATCCAGCTTAGTACCATTCTTTTTCTCAACATATTTAACTTTATCTTGGACTAACTCTCCAAAGTTATTTTGTTGTGGTGGGTTGATGCCAAACAACACTCGATTTATCGCCAAATTGTTTTGTGTGAATGACAGGTGATTATCGAATGGAGCTACAGCAATAACAAAAGGCTTATTTTTAACATGTTCATGAGATGAGTATGGGTTTTCCTTAAAGTCTTCACCTGTGAATAATTTCTTTTTATCTCGAATTACACCAAGTAACTTTATAGTTTCTTCATCTAAAAACTCACCCATTTCTTGTTGACTCGATGCGTTAATCACATCCCTTTCGTAATACTTTTTATCTCTATTTTGGGCGTTATTAGTAGTGACAGCTTCTACATTGATTACTTGACCACTTTTGGAAGTTAAGCAATAGTCGGGTGACTCTTTAGAGTAATCAATTTTAAAGCCAAGCTCTTTGAATGCTTTATTTAAATATAATTCCCATAATGAGGAGTTGAAGCTGAGTTGAAACTCATCCATGAATTTGTTCATTTCAACTTTTCGGCCTTCCATTCCCTTAGCCCACTTTGTTATTACTTCTCGTACAGGGGCATATTCTGATTCTTTGAGCAATCTAATAAAATATGGGTGGAGTGCTTTCTCTTTAAATCTTGGTGTAAATAAGTCCAACCTATATCCCTTTATTAATACTATTTACTGTGCCTGATGCGCTTACTTACCAATATAGTTTTCTAATTGGCATTTGACTATGTGAGATCTGCTCATTACATAATTGAAAATGCTTAATAACCCAAAGAATACACCGGAAACTAGATTCAATCCATGTGTCAACGCGGCTTCTGATTTTTCATCTTTTACTGGAGTTGTTACTGATTCCGTTTTTTGCTAATTTTTTCAAATCTTAAAGCTCGGCTAATTAGTTCGAGTATTTTGACTCACCATATTCATTAAAATTGACTGCTATACAGTATTTAAATGCACAATTTGGCCTTTTTATATTCCCTTCATTCAATTATTGTGAAAAAAACTTTGTGCATCAATTGCTCTTATTTCTTTAATAACTTTATGATCTTGCTCAATTAATTTTCCAACTAACTCTAATAAGGTCATTTCACCTTCATCCATGTTTGGAAAGTTGTTCAAAGCATCTCTAACAATTTAAACGTGCGCAAATTGTGCTTTTTTCTATTAAGAGATATGTTTCCAATTATCACATTAGCTAAATATCTCTTGATCGCTAAATTAAACTTTCCTAAAAGCCTCAGTTTACTGATGATCCCACGAAATATTTGAAACTATTCCACAATTGTCACATTTAAAGTCAAATAACCCAAACCACGCTTCGTCTAGTAGCCAGTCACCATCACAACTTGGACATTTACGCTCAAGTTCAGACTCTTTACCCTGTCCTCCTACACGATATAAATAATAATACACAGGCTTATTAGTTAAGTAGGCTATCCGCTTCCTTAAAGATTGCCCTCTTCTATACAAATCACTATCAACATCGGCAAGCTCTTTAATAGCAGCAAACTCACACCTAGTAGCTGCGTTGATCTGGATCTGATCGCAAGATTGCCAATCTTCTTTCCATTTTATCAAAGCCTTATAGTCACCATTTGAGATTGCAGGTAACTTGTATAACGGGACTGGAAGAAAGTCATCACCGCAATAGATAGGACTACATGTGTGTACATAAGTCGTATAAATGATATAGCTACTTGGCTCTTTACATTCATCTGAACCATTAGAGTGTATATCTTGCCCAATTACTTTTACTTTTGGATAAAGGAGGCCAACCTCTGTAAGCTTATCAAGACTGTGCTTAACAAATGGACTATAATTTAAAGGGTGAAGAGAATCTTTTTCTGGGCACATAACACGAGTAACAAAATACCCTTCATTCAAAACTGTTGGAAACTCATCTCCGATAATCTGACCATTAAATCGGAATGCATTCACTAGTTGAATAATCGCATGTTCTGCATCTGCTAAAGAAGTATCTTGGTAGCAGTCAAAAATCAAATCAACAACGAACATAAATTAATAACCCACAGTTTAAAAAAAGATTTAAGACGACTAAGTGTACCAGAATTAAAAAATGATGCTTAACACTTACGATGGGAGTGTGATGTGTATCCTATCGCAAGTTCAAGTTAAACATAATAATTTTCATTCAGTTATCATTCTTAAAACAAGAATAACAGTACCACTACTGAATGTTCTGCTTTCTCCAATTGTCGATTGCAGTAGTAAGTCCATTATCTGGAGTATCGTCCCTGAAATCAAATGTACCGCTATTTCGCTTGTTAAGAAGTTCATCCACTCTAATTCGAATCAGTAACAAACACGCATCACAAACAACTAGTATACCCTCTCGTTCAACACTCCTCCTCTGTATCTTTTAATTGATTCAATGTCGGTAGGAAGTCAGATGGCTCGCATTCTAGTGCAATACAAAGCTTATAGAGGATGTCTAATGTGATATTTACCTCCCCCCTATCGATGCGGCCAACATAACTTCTATCAATTTTTGTTACGACGGCTAACTTATCTTGAGAAACCTTCTTACTTGTTCTTATTGTTCGTAATTTTTTACTGAAAATTTGGTTTCGATCATTCATCCGGTTTACTCCAAACGAAAAGACCGATCTTCCCATATTGCGGATTATATTATCACGGACTATAATCCCACGGATTTTAATCACACGGACTATAAACACACCGTGAAACTATCCTTAGAAGGTTCATATGAAGTTAAACTTTCTTATCGCTCAAATTGTCTCTGCTAAGAATTTTGATCACTTTTCAGCATTAGAGCTAAGAGCCGCATTTCTCGTATTGCAAGAAGATAAGAGTATATGCCCTATTGAAGCCAGAAGGTTCTGTTATGCTGAATTGATAAAACTAGTAAGAAGAAATTGGTTAAAGAAAATTAAATCCAATAAAACTGGTGCTGTATGCTACAAGAAAACAGCGTTATTTAATGCAGGCAAAATTCTATCTGAGCCGAAAAATTCAATGACTGAAAAGTCGGATCTTCTTCATTGTTCTGAAAAAGTGGAAGCTCCCTTGTTACGCAGGTTAAACCGTTACAAAAAAGAACTGTTAATTAATTTTGGAGAACTAGAAGAGTATGAACAACTCTCAAAAGCTCACCCTGAATTAAATGAACAACTTCAAGGTAAGTACAATCAAGCCCGTGAACAAAATTCAGCTTTACTTGGCAAAATCAAAGCAATTGAAAACCTATTAAACCAATGAGTAAACCTTAATGAAATTAAGAAAGTGGCAGAGTGAATGTGTTGAAAAAGCACTTAAACATTACTCTGAAGGAATAAAACATTTTTTAGCACTTGCAACACCTGGTGCAGGTAAAACCATAATGGGATCAGAGCTGGCTAAACAACTATTTGAGCTAGACATGATTGATTTAGTCTTTTGTTTTGCTCCTTCGAGAATTGTCGCATACGATTTTAGTCAAAGTTTGGAACATACTATTAAAGCTCGCTTCGATGGCCTTATCGGAGCAAAAGGTAACTCAAAAACATATCAAGGAATGCAATATTTAGATGAGTCATTTTGGGATCTTTTTAAATCGCATAGGGTTTTTGTTATCTTTGATGAGATACACCATTGTGCCGGAACAAATATCGATAACGCTAACTCATGGGGAAGACCAATAATTGAAAAAATAAAGTATGGCGCTGAATATACCATTGCCCTTACTGGCACACCTTGGCGCTCTGATGCTTCTCCTGTTGCACTTTCTCAATATTGTGATGCAACCCGAAAGATTAAATGTGATTATGTTTACGGTTTAAAAGAAGCTATACATGACAAAGTTTGCCGCGTACCACAACTCATCGCTATTGATAACGATAATATTACGCTTACTGAAAAAGATGAAACACAGCATTTTAAGTCGTTTGCAAGTCTATTAATGGAGTCTGGTCTTCCTTATTCTAAAGTTGTTCAAAATGAGATTGTTGTCGAGCAGATGCTTACAAAAGCTAACTTTCAACTAGACCGATTAAGAATAGTTAATGGTGAGTCAGCAGGTTTAATTGTTGCTTCAAGCATTAGCCATGCTTGGAAAATCCATGATATTTTACGAAAAGTATTAGATGAAGATGCGATAGTAGTCACAAGTGATGAAGACAAACCAAGCGAAACTATCAGACAATTCAGAAAAGGTAATGATAAGTGGGTGATCAGTGTAGGAATGATTTCTGAAGGCACCAATATTCCCCGCTTGCAAGTATGTTGCCTGCTGACAAATGTGACTACAGAATTATACTTTCGACAAATCTTAGGTCGTATATTGAGAATTACGGATAAAGCAAACCAAGAGGCAATCATGTTTATGCCTGCGGAAGCTATGTTGATGGAATTTGCAAAGAATTTAGCTCAAGATATCCCTAGTACAGTTCCAATTGTAAAAGTAGAAACCACGACCAATTCTGTTGACTTAGAAGGTGATGATAATCCTATATCTGAAGCAGAAAATGATATTAAGGATAGTTTGCTCACATCTGATAGCGATCTTGATTGTTCAAAAGCCTTTTTACAGCCTTCAGAAATAACACAAGTATCAGACAAACATTTAATACAGTGTGATCTAAGCGACAATTACGAAAGAGAATTAGGTATATATGGGCGGTTTAAGCAAGAAATACTAGAAATCAGAGACTTCTAGTATTTTGAGTAGTGGACATCCCAAAGTTTACTACGCCAAATAAGTTACATTATAACTTCTACTAAGAGGTGTTTTATGAATAAAGGCAAGCGTCATACTCTCAAACTTAATTTGGGTACTTTTTTATCAAATTACTGAGCGTGGATGTTTAATTGAAGAAGTCGCAGAACGATTAGGTATTTGTACCTAAACGTTATATCACTGACGGAGCCAGTTAACAGATAAATCTAAATCCGTTCAATCACCAGATGAAAAACTTAAAAGCATATTATTCTGAGTTAAAAACTGGTCTAGTAAAACTTGGGAAGTTCAGTTCGAAGGTCGCCAAAAGGAGAGTTATTTTCTTTCAATGATTTCATGGCTGATTTAGCTATACTAAGAACACATTATAAAGATACAGTTCGGGATATAGCTCTAGTCCCCTATTTCTTAATTAATACATTCAAACTGAATTATTAAAAGCGTGAACTCTCATAGAGGAAATTGTAAATCTATTTAATAAATATGAGTTTTATAAGGCTCTAGCTCAAAAACGGTTTGCCCTACACCAAAAAATAGGACAGCTAAATCCATAGCTCATATTTTCTCTATTGATATAACTAAATGTAAGCAACAACATTAAAGAATAAGTAAATGAACCAACATAACGAACATTCATCTTACAGAGAAAAGCTAATTGAACATTTGTTTATAAGCGAATTGCTTAAGCTGTCTTGGCTTGAACACGAGTGTAGCCTTGAGATCGCAAAACCAGAAGTAGATAACTCAGGGTATGATGTTATTGGTGAGTGTTATGGTGTGATTAGACATATTCAGTTAAAAGCCTCCTTCATCACATCTTCTACTTCAAAGCAAAACATACACATGAAACTAGCCGATAAACCTTCAGGTTGTGTTATTTGGATTATTTTTGACGAAAACACTTTAGAATTTAAGAATTTTTTATTTTATGGTGACGTTGCAGGTGAACCTTTACCTGGTATTGAAAATTTAAAGACTGCACGTCATACAAAGGGCAATAAGGATGGTATTAAGAATGAACGACCAAATATTAAAATAATCAATAAAGGACTATTCCAATCTATTAATTCCGTAAGAGAATTATTCAATATACTTTTTTGTATAGATCATTCTGAAAAAGATAATAGTGAGGCTTGTATCACTCCAAGAAATGAGAGTTCGGACATCGAGAATCATACTGTAACTCGCTCTAAAAGCTTTAACAAACTGAACAGAATAAAGATATGGTCTCAAAAGCCTTGGCAAAAGAACTATCAACTAATAAAAGGTTTTTTAGAGTTAAAATCAACAGATAACACTGTGTATTTTGATCAATTAATAACATACTGCTCAAATGTTTATGGTGAAACTGAGGGTATTTGGAAGAATAACTTTAACTCGATGAAAACTGATTATGGAAACTCACACGGTAAAGTGTTTTATATAATCAATAATGAAGTCAATATATATGATGAAGTGAAGAGCGAAATAGAGAAATACTATTAAACGAACACTCCGCATATTAATCCTTGTTTGGTATAGTAGTTTGCTTTTTTTTAGACTGAAATTAAAAGGCAACTTAAGCTTCAGTTTTTTTAGACTGACACCGAAATACAAACAAAAGCTAAAAAATTAGCCTTTTTTATTTTAAAAAAATTATAGGCTTGCAATTAATATTGAAGCTATATTGAGAAACTAGTATCCAACATTAAGAGATTCAAATACAAATTAATGGTGCAACACGCTGTGAGTTTCCTGCCCTTGAGGAAATATCCAGCACTAAAAGTGATTTATATCGCCGCGGAAAAGACATCACCAAACGCATTAGTTTTTTAACTAAAAAGCCGGTTTACTATTACTTATATCGAGTTGGTGGTGTGGATAAAGCCTCTGAGCTTGAGCGTAAATGTCCAAGCTGTAATGGCGATTGGAAACTAGATGAGCCTTGGTTTGGGCTGTTTGATTTTAGGTGTGAACCGTGTGGTTTAGTCTCTAATGTGTCGTGGGATTTTCAATAGCCTCTCTAACGACTTTTTAAAATCAGCTCAGCGATATTGCTAAGCTGATTTATTAATGACGTTTTATACTTCAAGCGCTTTTAAAAATGACTCTATATTTGGTGCAAGTACGTGGTGCGTTTTTTTACCAACGTGCTCAAGACAAACTTCTCCAGTATGAATTAACACACTAACCAGTAAATCTTCTTTATCTGTTAAACCAATAAACACAGTTTCGGGTTGTTTTAGCTTTCGTTTCATTAAAACATGACCAGTAATATTTTGTTGAAGCATATCAAAGTCGTCGCTATTCCATGCTTGCAACAGTTCAATTTGATGTCCGTCAATAATTGCCAATACGCTACCACCGTACATGTGCCCATAAAGTTCGCTTAACGCTGTTGGAAACTCAAGCTCTAATGCCTTAGCTAAATTGTTTAATGAGCCTGCTGGCTGCTGACGTACGCCTTGCCATTGAATATTTCCTTTCTCGTCAACCTCGCCTAGCTCACACGGACTCGGCCATTGTTCATCGTGTGCTATAAGTGGGTACTTAGCAGTGTTTTTGAGGGTATTTTCGCTAAATTGATGGTGAAGTTGTTCTAAAAGCAATGCTACAGACATACTGTGAAACTCAATTAAATTAGATATAATGCGCACATTGTAACTATTTAAGAGCAAACATGACAGATTACAGCAACTCTCCAGACCTTAAAGGCAGTGTATTAGGACAATCTACTGAATATGTAGACGACTATACGCCAAGCTTGCTTTTCCCAATTGCGCGCAAGCTAAATCGTGATGCTTTAAATATTGATGAAGCCGAACTGCCATTTAAAGGCCAAGATATTTGGACAGGTTACGAACTTTCGTGGTTAAACGCCAAAGGTAAACCGCAAGTGGCTGTCGCCTTATTTACTTTTGCATGCCAAAGCAGCCACATTATTGAGTCTAAATCGTTTAAACTTTATTTAAACAGCTTTAATCAAACTCGTTTTGAGAGCATAAACACAGTTAAGCAACATTTAATCGATGATTTATCAGACGCAGTTAATAGTCCGGTACAAGTAACCCTATACAAAGCGGACGATTTTAACTGTTTACCCTGTACCGCGCTTCCTGGGGAATGTATTGATGATTTAGATATTGAAATAGATAACTATGATATTGATGCCTATTCACTTAAAGCACATAGCGATGAGATAGTGACCGAAACGCTCAATAGCCATTTGCTAAAATCAAATTGTTTAATAACGTCTCAGCCAGATTGGGCGAGCATTATTATAAGATACACAGGCGAGAAGATATGTCGTGAATCGTTACTACGTTATTTAATATCGTTTAGAACACATAACGAGTTTCATGAGCAATGTGTAGAGCGCATTTATAGTGACTTAACGACGCAACTCAACATTAAAGAGCTTGAAGTGTATGCACGTTATACACGCCGGGGCGGATTAGACATAAACCCATACCGTTCTACACATTATAACGAAACACCGTTTGCCGTTAAGATTAATCGTCAGTAAATACGTTAAACACTCAAACATAAACATTAAAAAAGGAGCCTCAGCTCCTTTTTTAATGTTTAGATAACACGCTTTGTTGGGATAGGCATACCACATACATCAACGTAATTATACGATTGGACAAACCAGGGTTCCGTTCGGCTTTTACGTGCATCTATCAGTTGCTTGAACGATGCTGAGTTTGTCTTCATTACCTTGAATACTGTTGCATCGCTTTTAACATCAGCCAACACTTCAATATTCGTTATTGGATTAAACGCCAGTCCCTCAGTGGGTAAACGCTGCAAACGATTAAAGTGCTCCATACCCTCGAGCACTCTTCCAAACACGGTAATGTTTTTATCAAGGTAACGAGGACCTTGCCCAATAGTGACAAAAAACTCAGTACTCGCGCTGTTTATATCGTTACCACGTGCCATTGCAAATACACCATTGCAATGCACCTGCCATGTTTGAGTCTGTGTTTGGTTTTGCGCAACAGCAAAACCATTTAAAAACCCCGTAACAGGCGCGTATCCATCGCCTTTTAACTCGGTAATTTTTAGTGGTTGCGATGTTGGTAAATAAAATTCAGCCTGTACGGTTTTATTTGCAGTTTTTATTTCTTTTTTGCCCGAGCTGTCGCCACCTTGTGCTACAAACCCTTCTACAAAACGATAGACACGGGTGTTTTTATAAAAGCCTTCTTGCGCCAACGTTTTAATATGTTGCGTGTGTTTTGGGGCTAGTTGTGGATTTAATGCTATGTAAGCCGAACCAGTAGGTAAGGTTATTTTTAAAATATTTTGAGGGTCAACTACTTGCCACTCATCTGCAGTTGCATTTTTTATTACATCATTGGCACTAGGTGGTGTTTGTATATTTATAACGGATTTAATGTTAGCCGTTGTAGCGCAGCCGCTCAGCAAAAGAGCCATTACATAAATTGAAAAACGTGTTTTCATATTCAACCTTTTATTTTTATTATTTAAAAGTAGCTTTAAGCAATCTAACTTGCCTAGGGTCTGTTTGACATTAATGCGAGGTTATCGCCAATTTATAGGTGATAACCATAATACATAGGCTCTTCCTTGCCCAAATACCAAACAGGCTGCTGCAAATTTAACCTGACAGTTCATCAGGCTGTAGAGCTTATAGTTCAGTCCCAATCAAATTTATAGAGCACATCAACATTTTGGTATAAACCACTGGTTACCTCTATATAGAGTTGCGACAACAACTGGTAACGAATGGCCACTTCACTAAGTGACTCAAATACCCCAACGCTGTATTTAACTTGCAAGCTAGGCGCAACATAGCCTGAAATTTCTACCTTAGTGCTATCACCACTTCCTGACGAACTTAAGCTAACATCAGAAAGACCAAACGTTTCACCTACCTTTGACACAACCCCTTCACTTCTACTAACCCCTTCAGAAAGTAATAACTGGGCAAGCATAGCGTTGCTTGATGCTCCCTCCCCCTCTCCTAACGGTTGCCCATTGAGTAAATATGCTAAGGTATGGGCCTGATCCATTGCAGGCTCAGAGAACAGTTTAAGAGTGGGTTGTTTAACATTCCCCGTAAGCGTAACACCAGCTATAACACCATTTGCTGTATTAGCTGGGTTTCTGATTGCTTTAATATTCAAGTAAGGGTGTTCGATGGAGCCACTAAAGCCCACCTGGCCTGTTCTTATAATTAAATTTTGCCCAAATGCTAAATAAGTGCCATTTATTAAATTGAGCTCACCCGTTGCAATAATTGGAACACCTTGACTCATTTTAATCGCTAAATCACCAGCCACTTTAGACTCTAATCCGAACGACTCTACTTTAACGTCATTTTTAACGATCACATTTAAGTCTATGTCGTAGTCAAATGGTACCTTTTCGCTGGTTTCAGTTTTTTGATCAACAATAATTTCATCATCACTAACCTGCACAGCGCCTTCTGGAAGCTCTTCAATCGTAATACGACCATAAGGTACAACTACTTCACCCGCTAATTTAAGTGCATTATTGGCTAACCCTATTTTTAAATTTGGCGATACTTTAAAAGTAACGCCTTGTTGTGCGCGTACAAAAAACTGCTCGCCTTGCACATTTACATTTACTTCAGGTTGTTCACCTTGCCAATCAACATCACCGTTTAGCTTTACATTGCCACCTTGATTGTCGTTTATATTGCCCTCTATTGTGGCGGTCGTTTTATCAAATAATATGTTTATATTTGATTTTTGTAACGCAATAGGAAGCTGTTCACCCTCAAGGTTTATATCGTTTACGTTAAGCTCACCATTTAATAGTGGGTCTTTTAACGTACCCGCAAGTGCGACCTTACCGCTAATATCACCTTTTAATTGCTCGATAGTTTCAAGAAATGGCTGTAAGTCTGAAAGTAATATTTTATCAATATTAATAGAGCCATTAAGCGCCTGCGTATTTTGTATGTCATTAATATTAATGTGTGTATTAATTTTACCTAGCACGCTTGACTCTATATTTGCTTCAAGCTGCCCTTTTTGAGAGTCTGAAAAAGCACTAATACTGAGTGTGTCTATAGGTAATTTAAAGCGATCTTCTTCTGAGGTTAAAACAGTGGTTAAGTCACTTGCATTTAAACTTGCCCGTAATGTTTTAAGAGCGCCTGCATTCCAATTGAGCGCCACATTACCTTTTATATCACCACGGGTGCGAATGTTATCGGGTAAAAAGTGTTTAAGCTCTTCAAGCGCTAAATTGTTTAACTTAGCATTTAACTGACCTAGCGCTTTAGTTTGAGCTAGCGTGTCTATACAAAGCTCGCTTTGCTGAGAAGCCCAGCAGTGCGCACTTACATTAAAATTACCGTTTTGCGAGTTAAACATAACAGCAATATTTTTAGTGTTGCTAAAGCTTAACTTTTTGTCGTTTAGCGTTACATTACTGAACTCACCATTCCAGGTAGCGTTATTAATTCTGCCATTTACTTCAAGCTCTGCACTGCCCTGCTCGGCATCTACAGATGCTGTAAGTTGGTGATCTGTTTTATCGCCGCTAATATCAACTTTTACACTATTAATTTGCTCATCAGCCACAAGCGCCGAGCCAACACTTAACGATACGTCAGTTTGCCAATCAGCGGCTGTATCTAAGTGCCCTTTTACCGTCAGTTTATTTATATTGATTTCATTAAAAATGAAGCTATCAAGCATTAACGCTAAATTGACAGAAGGCGTTAACCTCTGCCCTCTTACTTTTAAATCAACATTGCCATCAGCAATAAAAGGCATATTTGCCTCTTTATTACTTTTAAGTGTTATTTTACCGTCGACTTTCCATGTATTGTCAACTTGGCCGTTAAGTACTAATTTATTAGTGCCGCTACTTAAATAAAGGCTATCAATATTGGCTTTTAATGCATCATCAAGCTGAAAGTTTGACGCAAACTCAAGGGGTACCTCGTTTAATAATCCGCTTAGCTTAGTATCATCCATTTGTAGTTGCCACGAGCCTTCTGCAGCATTAAATGAACCTTTAAATTGCCCTGAAATATCGCTGGTTACAGCATCCGTAAAATACTGCGATTTTAGGTTTGAAAGCGAGCCGTTAAAACTCGCTTTAATGCCCTGTTGCCAATCAACATTAGCTTTTATAATCGCGCTACTTTCGTGAGCCTTAATACTTAATGTTTTAAGCGCAGCTTGAGTTAAACCGCCTGTTAGCTGAGTATTAAGATTAACAGCCGGATAAGCACCTAATTGGCTGTTTGCCTGCAAATTGAGTTGGTAGTCATCGGCATTACCAGTTGCTTTAAGGCTTACATTTTTAACTTTTAGTTCGTTACTCTGCGCATCAATAAGCCATTGGTTAACGTTACCGCTTAGCTCAAATGGGTAATTTTTTTGCTTTAAATTAGCATTCGCTTTTAAAGTGAGAGGATATTGGCCACTCGTTTGTAAATCTATAGTTAAGTCAGCTAAATCACCATTTAACTCTAAGTTTGCTTGGTGCTCGTCACTTTTTAAAGTCACTAAGCCTTTTACAGGCAAGTTACCTAAAAGCTCTGCATCTAATTGGGTATTAAGCTGCCACTGCTCATAGCTAGCTGAGAGCGACTGCAAATTAATAACGGCATCTTCTACACTTAATAGCAGCGAAATGTTTTCAATATTATGCTGCGCATCGCCCTGTTCAATTGTTACCTTTGCGATATCAAAGGCTTCGATGGCCAAATCAATGGGTGATGTAAATTCAATATCAGGAAGTGCTGGTAATTGCGTAAGTGCAGCTTTGTTGCTTTGAGCAGTTTGCGCCTTGGCAGGTTGTTCTTGCTCTTTTAAAGCAACAAGTATACTCGGAATATTTAAGCTTTTTACTGTGAGTTTTGAACCTTCAGCCTTAGCTGATAGTTTAAAGTTATTAACGCTCACATCTGCATTAGGGTGATTTAATGTAAACTCATTAACCGCTATATTTTTTATTGAAACATTAAAGGGTAAGGCAATTTTTTCAAGTGACTCAGAGGGTGTTTCATCTTCTGCCTCAACTGTTTCTGGCAAGGTTAATTTTATAGATTTAGCGCTAAAATTATCAATACAGATACCATCACACTGCCACCAAAATAAATCTATTTTTAATTGCTGAGCATTAAAATCTAAACCATTATTTTTAAAACGAACATTAAACGCATCGTTATAAATAAAGCGGCCACCTTTAATTTCTATGTGTAATCCATCAACAACTTTATTTGCCGTGTAGGCAATAAATTGATTACCGGGTGCCGTAAATAATAAACAAAATACGCTAACAATTAGCGAGACTAAAATTGCACTTACAATGGCTGTTATTTTTTTTATTATAGTCATTAAATTTCTGGCCCTATGGTAATACTCAAACGCGTACTTTTGCTATCTTTAGTTAAGCCCCAAGCGTGATCTATTCGTACAGGGCCCACAGGCGTTAAATATCGAAAACCAAAACCAGCACCCACTTCAAATTCATCTGAAAAATCATTCGTAGCAGTACCACCATCAACAAATAATGCTGCACGCCAATTTTGAGCAAACTGATAGTTGTACTCCATAGTGCCAGCAAGCAAATATTTACCCCCTATTAGTTCACCATCATCATTTTCTGGCGAAATTGACTGATAAGCAAAACCACGAACGCTTTGATCACCGCCGGCATAAAACCGCAGTGAATACGGTACATTATTTATGTCATCAACTAGCATTGCGCCAATGTTTGCCTTAAGAAAAACTAAATGCTTATTAAGGTATGTACGAAGCCATGCATGCTTTAATTGAACCCTCAATAAATTCGTGCTGGAAAGCACATCATCTAGGCCAAACTCTGCTGATATAAGCCATTGCTCGCCCCAGTAAGGAGTCGTTCCGCCTTTTAAACTTTTGCGAGCATAACTAATCCCGGGCATTAACATTTCAGTCGACTCTTCTGGATCATCGCCAAGACGATACGTCTCTTGATCTCTGCGTAAAAACGCTGTTCTTACCCATTTTTCTTCTGTAAGCCACTGCCGTTGTAATTGTGCGGTTAATATCTCACTGTAGACATCATCTGCAAGTTCGTCTTCTAATTTATAACCTACAGAAAAACGCCATAAATCATCATTAGGGTCGTCTACAGGAACTGTGTATGCCATTGAAAGATCTTGTTGCTTTTCGGCTATATTCATATTTGTATCGAGGTAATGGCCATCCTCTGTGATCCAAGGTTTACTCCACTTAAAACGAAACCTAGGCTCACTTTCAGACACACCGCCCCCAATTTCAAAGCTATTTGCAGGTTTAGGTACAACCTCAACTTTGATAGGAACTTGGGCGTTTTTGCGCGCTGTAATATCGGCATAAACACGCACACTAGCAAAATAAGGTGTGCTCGAAAGCTCAAGGTTATAGTCGGCTATGTAAGTTGATTTATAAGGTTGTCCCTGAGTAAATGGTGACAAAGAACGAATATATTTTTCAGCTGGCGTATCACTGGTAATTTCAATACTGCCATATTGATAACGCACACCGGTGTTAATCACAAACGTGACAACGGCACTATTTTTTTTAATTGAAACTTCCAATTTGCGGGCAGGCCATTTAGCATCAAAATAGCCAAGCTCCAAAAGCATAGATTCTATTTTTTTATACGCTGATTCATAGTCACCATGGTTTAGCACATCACCCTGTTTTAATTTGGTATTTTTAATAAGGGTTTGTAATTGTTTATCGTTCTTCCCTTCACCATTTAATGTAATGTTAATGGCGTCTATCCGTGTTGCAGGACCACGCTCAATTTTTACAACGAGTTCACTATCGTCTTTATCAAATTCAACCTCAACTGTTGGGCTGTAGTAACCCAGTGCTTTTATGCTGTTTTGTACCTGACTTTTAGCATAACGTTGAAGGGTTCTTGTTGGTTTTTCACCTTTAAGCTGCTTTAGGTATAGCGCTACGTTTTTTTCTAAATCACCATTTATGCCTTTAATTTTGTAGTCTTCGATGACTCTTTCTGCCGCATAGGAGTTTGCAGCCATAAAAACAATGGCAATGCACATGCAACGTAAAAACTTAATAAACAAGCAAATATCCTTACTCTTATATACTACTTAAAACGAGCTAATGTGGCGCATATTAACATAGCCATAATGAGCAACACATTAACTTAATGACAAACTCAATTTAAATATGAAATGTGAAGAAGATAAAATTAGTACGCGTTAAGACAATATTTTAGTTACAATAGTGCCAACGAACACAAAATTATTTTTAGATGAGTTTTTAATGCAATTTCCAGATGACGAAAACGGCCAGCTGTTAGCCGAAATAGCCGCTGCAGGCGTCGATTTAAGTAAAATGCAGCAAATCGACTTTTTCATTTTATTTGAGCAACAAGCCGATGCTGATAAGTTTGCTAAAGATATTGTTTCTGATGCATTAGTACAAACCGCCGACGTTGAAAAGTGTAAAGACACTGGCGTTTGGGAAGTAATTACTCATGTACAAATGGTACCAGAGCACACATTACTAGGCCAAGCTGAACAGTATCTAGAAAGTATAGCCAATGGATATAACGGTTACGGTGACGGTTGGGGATTAATGGACGAAGACGCCGCCTAATGTTTTAAAATCAGTTAAGTTTAACGACTTAACTGATTTGCCTTTCTAAAACTTCCTTTATAATCAAATAGCTTATCCGCTACTTTCCAACCATACTTTTTACTTTTGCGCGCAATCACAAAGTCAGGGGGCACCAAGTCAAACTGCGCTTTAACTACCTGCTCTGCTGTTTTAAAATCTGTTGGTTTTTGACCATGTCCTAGCCGTTTACCAAATTGCCTGTTAAATATAAACTGACCGCCTTTATTACCCAGATTATAAACTTCGTCACAACTTGCACCGTCTTCGTCAAAATACGTAATTTTAATTAGTTCATCTTTAAGCTGAGTTACTGTTACACCGCTGCAGCGAAGTACTAGCGCATCTTTTAAATTTAACGCATTACGAAGCTTGTCGTCTGGATCAGCCATTATGGCGCCACAATCGTGGCATTTTCGAGCAGCAATATCGTTTTGCGCACCACATTCCTCACACTCTTTAAATCTAAAACGATAATCGCACTGCTCTTTGCTACCTTCATCATCTTCTAATAGGCCTTGGCAACGTCTACCAAAATGCTCAACAACTTTGCCAGCAGAGTCCGTTTTACCCCAAAATATATTAGCAAACCCACAACCAGGGCAAAGCACTTGTACAGGTTCATTATCGCTGTCGCCTTTTTTATCCCCTACTTCAGGGTGAAATAAATTATAACCATTTCCGGCATAATCAATCACTAAGCAATCGGTTTTAGATTCTGATAATCGTAAGCCCCGACCTACAATTTGTTGGTATAAGCTTACAGACTCTGTAGGACGCAAGATGGCAATAAAATCGACATGTGGCGCATCAAAGCCGGTTGTTAATACAGAAACATTAACCAAATACTTTAACGTTTTACTTTTAAACGCAGAAATGATTTTATCGCGTTCGATATTAGGCGTATCGCCTGTAATTAGCGCGCTTTGGGCTGTTGGTAAGTAGCTTAATATTTCTTGGGCATGCATAACTGTTGCCGCAAAAACCATTACACCTTTGCGCTGCTCGCTATATGCAATCACTTGTTTAAGAATAGCCTGAGTTGCTCGCTCGTTACTTTTTAAAAGCGCGTTCATATCATCGGCAGTGTATTGACCAAACGCATTCGTCTCTAAAGACGAAAAATCGTAGTGGTTAATGGCAGCATCAACTTCATTTGGTGGGGTTAAGTAGTTATTTTTAATCATGTACCTAAGCGGCAATTCAAATATACAACGTTTAAATGGGCTTTCTGTCGTCCCTTTAACAAAACCATGATAATGGTGATGGTATATCCACCCCATGCCTAAACGATAAGGCGTAGCCGTTAAGCCCAATACTTTTAAATGCGGGTTGTACGCTTGTAATGCACTTGTAACTTTGCCGTATTGGCTTTTTTTATCACCATTTACCCTGTGGCATTCATCAATGATAAGTAAAGAATAATGCTCATTGAGTTTATCTAAATTACGTGAAAGTGATTGCACACTGGCAAAAGTGACTTGATGCGTTAAAGATTTTTCTTTTAAACCTGCTGAAAATATACTCGCCTCTAAACCAAAGCTTTTATATTTTTGTGAATTTTGCTCTACGAGTTCTTTAACATGAGCAAGTACCAATATTTTTTGTTTAGCTATACGAGCAAGCTCAGCGATGACTAAACTTTTACCCGCCCCCGTAGGTAAAACAATAACTGCGGGATCGTTTGTTATTCTAAAGTGTAAAACAGTACGCTCTACTGCTTCTTGCTGATAAGGTCTTAATTTATAGCTCATAGGAAAACAATTGGATTTGAATAAGAATACTTTATCTAATAACGGATGACGTTTTTTAGCTTTATTAAAATTATTGGTAGGAAACAAAAAGAGAAGCTGCGCCTCTCTTTTATATTGTTAAGCTAGGTGTTTTTGTAAATCAACACCTTCAAACGCTTTTGGCCGTCGGCCACGGCCAGTCCACTCAATGATTTCACCATCAACTTCAATGCGATATTTAGCTTTAACTTTAGTGCGCTTATCTGCGGATGTGTCTTGTAAATCTTCTAACGTAAGTCCTTTTTCTTTTAAAAGATCCAAAACTTCCTGTTTTGCTTTTTGCTGTTGGGTATATTTTGAAATTGCATCAGTAACTAATTGTTGTGCTTTTTCAAGTTCAGTTAAGGATGCAGTCTTTATAAAAGCTCGAACTTCTTTCATTTATGTCTCTTTAATTTAAAATTATCTGAGTTGTAACGATTACATAATAAGGCATAAATTGTATTCTCTCTATGTAAAAATCATTTAAACAATGATGGTTCACACTCTTGATAAAGTAAACTTTAGAATTTGAACCCTTGGAGTCTGAAACTACAAACCGCATTTAAATGAAAAAACCCTGCTTAAATTCGCAGGGTTTTAAATAGTATAAACTTAACTAAGTTTTGGCTTAGAAGCTTTGAGAAAATCTCATGAACCAGCTACGGCCAAACAGTCTGTAGTTACTTTCATCAGTGTTACCATTGAAAGCAGGCTCAATGTATGGAGGTAACTCATCAGTAAGGTTGGTGATACCAACTGAAATTGTAGTTTTAGACTCAAAGTTATATGTGGCTGTTAGGTCATGGTACATGTAAGAATCTACACCATACTGAACTAGTGGACTATTTTCGTCATCCGGGTTAACAGCCGTAGTACCCCAGTAAAGAAGGTCTTCATACTCGGTCCCGCCAATGTAGTTCATGCTGTAAGCTAAATTTAAGTTATCCAAAGTGTAAGAAACATTTAAATTAACTTTATCTGTAGCGTACGTTGTATCATTTTCAAAGCGACCATTTAAGTCTCTCATTTTGAAAGCGAAATCAGCTGAGTCATAAACTTGGTTTTCACGCTCTAAGAAGTGTGTCCAGCTTAAGACCGAACTCCAAGAACCGTTTAAAGCTTCAAATGAATAGCTAGCTTCGAAGTCAATACCTTTAGCTGTCATACGGCTTAAGTTAGTCGCCTGAGCGCTAAGAAGAGATATCTCGCCGTTTGTACGTTCAACATTAGAACATAAAGACTCGATTCCACCTAAGTAACAACCTCTTAAAGAATCAGATGCACCTACTGAATCAATAACTTCTTCAAGCTCAATTGACCAGTAATCTACAGTGATACCAAGGCCTTCAATGAACTCAGGAGACCATGCTAAACCTAATGTAAAAGTATCACCCTCTTCAGGCTGTAATTCTTCATTACCGCCCACTTTCGCTAACTGCTGAGAGTCAAGGTTGTTACTACCGCCGGCAGGAACACCATCTGCAGTACAGTAACCTTGCTGCGTAGGTGTTAATGATGCCCAGTTAGATGTGCTACATGGATCTGTAGCTGATGGGAATGAATCATTTTGTGGTCCATATAGAGAAGAAATGCCTGGCGCTCTAAATACTGTCCCGTACGTTGCACGAAGTAAAAGATCATCATTAGCTTTCCACTCAAGACCTAGCTGGTAAGTTGTTGATGAATCAAAAGCACTAAAGTCATCGTAACGCACGCCAATTGGCATTTCTACACGCTCAGCGAAAGGTAAGTCTTCTAGTAATGGGATACGGAATTCAGCGAATAAACTATGTACATAGAAGTCACCAATTGTACCTTTACTCTTATTACCTGTTACTTCACCCATAAACTTACCAGAATCTACTTGACTCTCTAACTCTTCTTTACGGTATTCATAACCAAAACCACCTGAAACTACACCTGCTGGTAATTCAAAGAAGTCGCCGCCCAAAAAGCCAGTTAGAGTTTGTATAGTGTAATTTGATGAATCAACTAACGGTGAAGTAACGTAGTCAAGCATTTCTTGAGTTACAGAACCTGGGCCGCCAAATACGTTCATAGAAACACAGTCAGCAATTGGAGAAGCTTCAGTTCCACAAACGATATTACCAGCATCATCTTGGAAAGATGGGCCCATTGCTTTAGCTAAGTTTGGCCCATAAAGTTGACCAAAATCAGTACTGATTGTTTGACTATAACCGTAGTTGTAATTTACGTCATAATACCAACCATCACCAAAGTCTCCTTCAAGCCCTAAAACTTGTTGGAATCTAACGATATCTTGCTCAAAACTACGTCCACCTTCAAGCATGCGTCGGCGTGAACGAATTACGTCATTGTCAAATGGGTTATAATAGTTGTCTTTCGAAACACCATTAAAAGCGACCATTACAGGATTGCCATCTGCATCTAATACAGTATTACCATCTGCGTCTAATTGCTCATATGTACCACTGTAAGCTGGATCAAAGCGAGTATCGTATGGAACTGCAGCTAACTCTTGGCGTGATGTACGCTTGTTTATTCGCGTTTCAGTGTACATACGAGTATCGTCATTAATCTCAAAACCGCCTTCAATAAAGAAATTCAATTTTTTATATGGCGTTTGAAGATAGTTTACTGGTGCATAGTTATAAGTGTCGTTATTTGCTCCGCCACCCACAAAAGGACGCATATCAGCTGCAGAAGCGATACCACCATCACACTTATCATTAGTAAAACTACCAGCTGTATTAGCTAAATAAAAGTTACCACAAGGGATAGAGCCAGAACCAACTTCAATTACGTTAGCATTTTCATTTGGTAAACCAATTAATCCGTTCTCACGGAAAGATTTTTCAGCATCATCGCCCCATACCTGCCATGGGAAATTGAAGAAATCAACTTTATCTACATCGCCTTGGTATACTTCAGATTGATCAACATAATCTATACCAACAACAATATTACCAGCATCAAAATTCTTACCAGCAACTAAACTAAAACCAACTTGTTTATTTTCTGATACATCAAAAGAACCAGAAGTTTGAGCTTTAAACTCAACGCCTTCAAAATCATCACGAGTGATTATGTTAACAACACCAGCTACTGCATCGGCACCGTAAGTAGCAGACGCACCATCTTTAAGAACTTCAATTCTGTCGATCATTGAAGCTGGGATACCTTGGAAATCAGAAGAAACTGGGCGTCGACCGTTTACAAGTACCAAAGTTCGAGACGAACCTAATCCGCGAAGTTCTACGAAAGTCCCACCGTTACCACCGTTGTTTGTAGTTGTCATTGCCGGTGAACCAGACATCACAGCGCTAGATTGTAGGAATTGCCCAACGTCTTGTATACCTTGATTCTCAAGTTGAACAGAATCAATCACTGTTACCGGTGACGCTGTTTCTAAATCTGTACGTTTAATACGTGAACCAGTTACTTGGATACGCTCAACTTTTGCTGCAGATTCTTCTTCTGCAGCAGAAGAACTTGCTGAAAACGCAGCTGTAGATGCTGCACCAAAAGCGATCGCTAAGCGAACTGCTTTTGAGATTTTGCTATTTAACATTTGATTCTCCCAGGAATACATTTATTAATTATAATTTATTCAATCTAGCGGCACGTAACTTGTTACAAGACGCCATGATTGTGTTGCCAATGATAATACTAGTGAAACAACAAGGTCAACAAGGAATTAACGTTGCATTAATATTTAATTATTACATATGAAAAGAAATTGCTATTAAAGGGATAAACACACCACTAACAACTTGTTTTTATTAAAAAAAATAAAAGTTAAATATTTCATTTTTATTAATTATTCAATATGAAATGCAAAAATTTCGATTTAAATGTTTATTAAATTTAACTTTTACGTGACGAGTGGCGACTTATTGACCTAAAAGTTAATGAGTGAAAGCTGTCCATTGATAGGTTTTTCTTCAGATCTTGATGTTATAGAGTCAATAATTGAATTAGAAATTGGCGTTAATTGGCGCTGCAAATATAGCTGATAATTAAGTGCATTTTTTCCATTAAAAATCTCTGCCCCTGACATTGCATAAACATACTCTATAATTTGCCCGCGCCTTACTTCAAAATCATGATGTTCTGCCTTGTGTTTTTTTACCGCTTGTACATGTGGTGGAATATTTTTTTCGTAATCGTTTAAATTTCTACCAAGGCGTTTTTTGTAAACAAGCTTTTGATCAAACTCACCGGCAAAAAGTCGCTTGGTATAATCTTTTACTATTTCGTCAAGTTGAGCAATTTCAAAGTGTGAATCAAACAAGGCCTCAAATAGCTCTTTTTGAAACTCTTGGGCAAATTCAGTCCAATCACTTCTCACGGTTTCCATACCTTTAAAGACGATTTTAGATTCATCACCTTTTACTATTTTACCAACGTAACGTTTTTTAGAGCCTGTTTTTTTATCGCGAATTGTAGGCATAAAAAAGGGACTGTAATGGGTTTCAAATTCAATTTCTAAATAGCTTTTTAAATTAAAATGCTTCGCTATATGCCGCTCCCACTGATGATTAATATGAGTCATCAATTCATTACCAATTTTATTGCAGCATTGGGCAGTTAAGCTCTCATCTACTTTTACAAAAATAGAATCTGTATCACCATAAATAACGCTGTAGCCAAGCTCTTCCATCCATTTACGCGTCGTTTGCATAATTTCATGGCCGCGCAGTGTGATAGAACTTGATAGGCGAGGATCATAAAATCGACATCCCTTAGATCCAAGTACGCCATACAAGCTGTTCATAATAATTTTAATTGCTTGCGATAACATTGGCTGGTTGGTGTCTTTGGCGTTTTGGCGGGTTTTAGTTAGATATTCAATAAGCTTTGGTAAATGATGCTCACTACGAGAAAACACTGCATTATTAAAGCCTTGTATTGCATCACTAGGGGCATCCAACCCTTTTATTAATCCTAGAGGGTCAATACAAAAAGTGCGCATAATAGAGGGGTATAAACTTTTAAAATCTAAAACCAGAATATTTTTATAAAGCCCAGGCAATGAGTCCATCACGTAACCACCAGGGCTGTCAAAAGACAAACCATGGTCACCTAAATTAGGGGCTACATAACCACTGCGGTGCAGCAAGGGTAAATACAAATTAGTAAAAGCAGCCACAGAGCCGCCCATTCGCTCAAGCTCTAGACCTGTTAGCTGTGTGCGAACAATAGCAAACTCATATAAATTTAATTTTGTGAAAATACGATTAACTAAAATACAGTCTTGGCGGTTGTAAGCCGCTAGAGTAAGTTTATCCTCATTAAATTGACGGATAATTTCACCTAACCTATTGTCAGATTGTATTAATTTAGCTTCACCTAATACTTTTTCGGCAATGTTCCCTAAAGAGTAATTATCAAAGTGATAAGTCGCATTTTTTAAAGTGTCAATTCCATCAACAACACATCTTCCCGGCAACGTAAGGCGAGTATAGTGCCCCGTATTGATATTAATTGATTGGTTATCTCTGCCCAATTTAAGGGAAATTCCAAGCGCTTCAGCACGGGCATTAAGTACTGTAAAATCAAACTCTATTACATTCCACCCAATAATAATGTCGGGATCATTACCATTTAAATAAGTATGTAATTTTGTGAGTAACTCAAGCTCATCTAAACACCAGTCAATGTTGATTTGTTCACTATGATTGTGTGGTTCACCAATCATTAAAACGCAGTCAAGTCCATTACCAACAAGACCAATTGAAAACAACACCCCTTCCCCATCGCATTCAATGTCTAATGACAGCGACTTAAGCTTGGGCGTGTAATCTGTATTTGCTTTCAACTTTGCGTTTTGTATAAGTAAAAAGCCGTTTTTTTGACTAACATCTCCAGTAACCCAAACACCACCTCTAATAAAGCGCTCCATTAAAAAGCGATCGCTGTGGCGAATATCACCCTCGTAAACAGTTATGGTGTTTTCAAATAATGTTCGTGCCTTATAAATACTGCTTGTATTATTAAAATAACAAGCAACACAAGCAGCACCACTAAAGTGACGCATTTCAATTGATTTAAAATCAACGATAATGTTTGCGTTGTCTAATAGCTGCTGGGCATATTGCTGCTGTTCTTGTGGAATAAAAAACACAGCTTGCTGATTTTCAATAACAACTTTAATTGGGCCGTGATCGGATGCAAGCCAATAGCATAGTGTGATCCCCTCACTATGTTTAGACGAATATTGTTGCCTTGATAAAATAAAGCCCTGATAGATTGCTTGTGTCAATGCACGATCCCACTTAATATACACACTGTAATTATATACATACTTTAGGCAAATCATTCCATGCTTTCTGACTCTCTAAAAAAAACTATTAGGCAAGTGCATCAGCATGTGGCTAAAAACCTGAATGATTATAGGCCGCGCAGCAGTCAAAATTACCTTGTTGCAGAAATTGCAAAAACATTGGCTGGTGAGTATCACAAAAAACAACGAATTTGCGTCATAGAAGCTGGCACAGGTACCGGTAAGTCACTTGCTTATTGCTTGGGGGCCTTGCCTTTAGCATTGGCACAAAAAAAGAAGCTAGTAATTTCTACGGCTACCGTGGCATTGCAAGAGCAATTAATTGCAAAAGAACTGCCTTTTTTTAAAGCACATTCTGGGCTCGACTTTAAGTTTGATTTAGTTAAAGGACGCCACCGCTATATTTGCGCCCATAAACTCCATAATGCTGTTAATGGTGATAGCCAAACTCAAATGGACTTTATGCCAACGCTTACCTCTCCATTAAGTGATATGGAAAGCAAATGCCTACAAGGGCTATACGACGCTTACGTAAATAAAAAATGGCAAGGCGATAGAGATAGCTGGGCAGATACAATTCCCGACAGAGTTTGGAATTTAATTGCGTGCGACAAGCATGCTTGCCAACGTCAAATGAAAGCGCATTTGACTTGTCCATTTCAATTAGCTCGCCAACAACTCATGCAAATGGATGTGCTGGTTATTAATCACTCTTTGCTTTTAGCTGATTTAGACTTAGGCGGTGGTAAAATTTTACCCGAGCCAGACAACACTATTTATGTAATTGACGAAGCACACCATTTAGCCCATATAACACGCGATTTTTCATCAGCCGCAGCCACCATTAAAGGCACAATAGAATGGCTCGATAAGCTCACTAAATTCAGCGGAAAAATGGCAAAAGTGCCAGTAGGACAAAGAGCCATAGGTCAAAACTTTAAGCTTTGCGATAGTATAAACGATGCAAATAAAGACCTAAAAGTAGTGAGAGATATTCTTGATAATGCTGACTTTGAATATTCAAAAGACGACACATACCGTTTTGAACATGGTGAAATCCCCAAGTCGCTACACAGCAAAGCAAAAGATATAAGCGAAGCCACACAAGATGCACTACGTTGCTTAAACAAAATGCACGACACCCTTACACAAGATGTGAGCGACGGCGACATAAAACCTTATGTTGCCGATCCTATTCTTGCTGAAAGCGGTCACTACATTAATCGTTTAGAACAACTAAATAAATTATGGTTTAGTTATGCTAACAAAGGAGAAGGCATACCCCACGCACGTTGGATAAAACGCCTTGAGTATAAAAGCCATCACGACCACCTTTTAAGCGACTGCCCCATTGAAGTAGGCTACTACCTAAAAGACAAACTTTGGAACGAGTGCGCCGGCGCTGTTTTATGTTCTGCCACATTAAGTGCACTTGGTTCGTTTGACCATTTTGCTTATGAAAGTGGTTTAGCAAAAGAGGAAGGCGTTAAATTTATAAAGGTTCCCTCGCCCTTTGATTACCCAAAACAGGCAACATTACGCGTTCCTGTGTCTAAAATTGAACCTACCGATAAAGACTTTAGCGATTACTTAGCAACCACTTTGCCACAGTACATAAGTACTAAAAAGGCAAACTTAGTCTTGTTTGCCTCGTACTGGCAAATGGACCATGTAGCAAAGTTTCTTAGAACAAAAGGTTTTAACTTATTAGTACAAGGTGAGATGTCGAGAGAGGCACTGCTTAAAAAACACAGCCAAAATATTGATAGCGGTAAAGGTAGTATTTTATTTGGTACGCAAAGCCTTTCAGAAGGTCTTGATTTACCGGGTAAATATTTAGAGAACCTCATTATCACAAAAATCCCTTTTGCTGTACCTACCTCTCCAATAGAAGAAGCGCAAGCAGAATTTGTGCAAAGCAAAGGCGGTAATCCGTTTTTAACAATCACAGTCCCGGATGCTGCTAAGAAATTGGTACAAAGCTGTGGTAGACTGCTGCGAAAAGAGAGTGACGAAGGCTGTATTACTATTCTTGATAGGCGTTTAGTAACCAAACGCTACGGTAAAGCCATGCTCGACACCCTACCACCATTTAAAAGACAAATAGACTATTAATGTTTGAACTCGCACTCGACCCGACAACTTGGGCAATTTTATGTGCTGTTGCATTGGCAGCAGGCTTTATAGATGCAATAGCCGGTGGCGGTGGCATGTTAACCGTCCCCGCATTACTTACAGCCGGTTTACCACCGCACCTAACATTAGGTACTAATAAACTCGCAGCGAGCTTTGGTTCGTTAACAGCAAGTTTTACCTATTACAAAAAAAACCTTTTTAGCCCAAAATTTTGGTTGGCATCAATTATTGCAACCGCAATAGGCGCGCTACTTGGTACAGTTATTGTTGATTATTTAAGCATCGATTTTTTAAATAAGTTGCTACCAATTATAATTATTGTTGTTGCCTGCTATAGCTTATTTGGAAATTTGAGCACCACACAAGGTGATGAATTACCAAAACTCAACAATGCAATGAAAGTAAAGCAGTGGGTCCAAGGCCTAGCACTCGGTTTTTTTGATGGATTAGCAGGCCCAGGTACCGGCACATTTTGGACCGCGTCTAACGGCATGCTATATAAAATGAACTTGCTTCTAAACTGTGGTTTAGCCCGTTCTATGAATTTTGTATCTAACTTTATTTCGCTCATTACCTTTGTTGCTTTAGGGCATGTAAACTTTTTATTGGGTATTACAATGGGTTTTTTTATTATGTTAGGTGCATGGTTTGGTGCCCACTCGGCGATTAGATTTGGCAGTAAATTCATACGCCCTGTTTTTAATACCATGGTTATACTTTTAGCATTAAAACTCATTTATGAGGCCTACTTTTAACATGCAAGTGAATGCATTAGACAAGCTACGACAGCAAGTAACTTCGCTTAAGCAGCAAGCTGAGCAATTTGATAAAGCAAAGTTATTTGCTAAAAACCGTTATATGCAAGCACAGCCTAGCCTATTTGATCGTGCTGTATTTCAAACTAAAAGTATGAGCTTAGTTGATTACGTCAACGAAATAGAAGAAAAAGTAGCAAGCTTACCACCAAGCGATCACCGCCATGCTTATACCTATGCGTTAGAGCGAATTGCATCGCAAGTCCAGGCCGTATTTAATGTTATTAAATCAACACCAATTTGGGAAAAAGAAAATAAAAGTCGGTTTAAACCTCGCCCAAAACAAGCTGTTTATAAGCAAGCTGTAAAAAAAGTGATGCAATCTTCTCATGAACTTTACGACGAGTTAAAACAAAACCATGAGTTTGAACGCCGCTTAATGCTGATGATAGAAGAGCGAAAAATGCAAATGGAAAATGCATCCCCAGCGAAAGCCCAAAAGCTTAACCTTGAAATATTAAGTACTCACGCACGTTTAGGTCGATGCAGAAAAGCCATTTCAGCCACTGAAGATAAAATACAACAAGTAGAAAAACAGCAACTCCGTTAGGGCTTTTTTCATGCAGCTATACTACCACCCTCTTTATTCAAATTTGCCTTTGCCCGAAAAGCACCGCTTTCCAATTCAAAAATATCAGCGGCTTAAAACCGAAATAGAACATTTAGGCTTTTTACCAACCGCATTCATGCAGCCCGCCAAGGCACGCCCCTCGCAATTGGCCTTATGCCACAGCACGCAATATATTAATAATTTTTTAACTGGGAAATTATCTGATAAAGCGATAAAAAAGATGGGCTTTCCTTATTCTGCTCAATTAGTTGAACGAACATTGCTGTCTGTCGGTGGGAGTATTCAAGCAGCAGAGGAGGCTTTAAAAAGCGGGCTAACCTGCAATTTAAGTGGTGGTTATCACCATGCCCATAGCGATTACGGCAGTGGTTTTTGTATATTTAACGATTTAGCCATAGCGGCCACACACTTATTAAATACTCATAAAGCCAAAACTGTGCTGATTTTTGATTGCGACGTGCACCAAGGCGACGGCACAGCGCAGATTATTAATCAGCAAAGCCATAAAAATATCATTACTTGCTCAATTCATTGCGAGCAAAACTTTCCGCGTTTAAAACAGCAATCTGATTATGACTTTTCTTTACCTGCTAAATCTGGCGACGATGAGTATATCGACACATTACAACACGCACTTGCGCTGTGTGTAAGTATCCATCAGCCAGATATTATTCTGTACAACGCGGGCGCAGACATTTACACAAAAGATGAGCTAGGTTTATTAAATGTATCTATTACAGGTGTTTATGAACGAGATCTTTTTGTTCTTGATTTTTGTAAGCAACATAACATTCCCCTTATGTGTGGTTTAGGCGGCGGTTACCAACGTAATTTAGACAGCTTAATCAATGTGCATAAACAACTATTTAAAGCGGCTATCGATTTATAACAATCCTTAGTATAGACTTACTTAAATGGAACATAACAAAGCGGTAGGAACATGCGATTACACGACGATATACATAACTATTACGAAAAAATTGTTGTTGAAGAAATCATAAAACGAAAACTAGACGAAAAATATGACGACGACGTTATGGCCGACTTTTGCTGTACCGTGTTAAACCAACTGCCACCTCGTTACATTCGTTACGACGTAGATATGGCGTTTTATTTACCACAAGCTGAACGCATACACATGGAAGAACGTGTTCAAACCGCTATTGATGTGGCTATTAGTCAAATATCTAAAAAGAAAAATTTAAATGACCAACCCTCTTGAGGAAGCGCCAACGCATATTAAACTCGCTGTTGATTTAATTATGATACTGGAGCAACACAACGTAGAGCCTGAAGAAGTATTAAAAGCGCTCGATATAGTGAAAAGTGACTTTGAAAAGAAGCTAGTTAACAACTAGCTTTATTCAACTGTGTCTACTTCATACACAGTGACCGCTCCGTCACGTTTAGTGCAATCAATTTTAATTTCGCCAAATGTTCTTCTAGCTGATGTTGACCTTCGGCAAGTCATGTTTTGAGCTTTAACACCAAACTGCTTAATGTAGAGCGCAACAATTGCATCTATTTGCTGCTTCTCTTCTAATGTTGCAGCAGCATAGAAAGTATCATATTGATGTGACCAATTTTCAACGCCAGCTTCTGCAGCTACACCTAACCACCCCATGCCAAGTTTGGTTGATTGATCCAAATATTGACCTTTTAAAAACATAAACGCCAGGGTGTATTGTGCGCTTTTATACCCAAGTGCTGCAGGCTCTTTTAAATCATTAAAAGCTTGCTCGTACAGCCCATTTTTATAGGCTTTAATACCGTTGTATTCTTTTTTCTTCATTGTATTATCGCTGTATAAATTAACTGGGGTCGACCCACACCCACTTAATAAACTCACAGCCAAAATTGCTGTAGCCAGTAAATACCTAACCATAACAAGGGCGTGTTGATCTTTGGTGGTTGAATTTGCAGCAGTATGTTTGGTTTTTAGGCAAGGCGGAGCCTATGAAGTGTGGTTATTCCCCATAAATAGGCGATAACGCAGCATAAATGCCAAACATGCGCTGTCCTTCGGGTTCTGCCTAGGGGCGATAAACTCTTTGTTACTCTGTTTTTACTTAGCCCACTAGGTTACAAACCTCGCGCCGCGATTTAATCGCCCCTAGATTGAACAAATTTCAATCCGCAAAGATCAACACGCCCTAGTCCTTTATTATTTTTAATATGCGAGTACCGAATCTGGCTTACACTCTTCGTAAAGCCTGTTATTCTATAACTCTATTCGTATAATTAAAATATTATCATGAGCTTAGCAAGTTTACTTCGATTATTTTTTCTGGCTGCAATTTGGGGCGCGTCATTTTTATTTATGCGCATGGCCGCCACTAGTTTAGGCCCAGCGGTGTTAATAGAGTTTAGAGTCGGCTTTGCGGCACTCACACTATTTATAGTTGCACTGTATTTAAAACGCAGATTGGCGTTTACTAAGCACACCAAGCATTTTTTTATAATTGGCGCTCTTAACTCCGCCCTGCCTTTTTTACTTTTTGCTTATGCCGCGCAAACGATTAGCGCATCTACGTTATCTATTTTAAATTCTACAACGCCTATCTGGGGCGCTGTTGTGGGTATTATCTGGAGTAAAACCAAGCCAACTAAGAGTATGGTTTTAGGCTTGCTTTTGGGTTTAGTAGGTGTGGCAATTTTAGTTGGGCAAAACCATCTTATACTAAATACTCAGTCACTTATTGCTATTGTAGCAGCGCTAAGCGCTTCATTTTGTTATGCCATTGCATCCCATTACACAAAAAATGCGCCAAAGCTTGCACCGTTCGATAACGCACACGGCTCAATGTGGGCAGCGAGTTTTATGGTACTGCCTCTTATTTTATTTATGCCAATGCGTGAAGTGCCAACCACCAACGTTATGCTCGGCGTATTAGCACTTGGTGTGGTGTGTACCGCACTTGCTTATATTTTATTTTTTAAACTTATTGACGATATAGGCCCAACCTCAGCTTTAACGGTCACGTTTTTAATTCCACTATTTGGCATTTTTTGGGGACATTTAATTTTAGATGAGCAAATTGGGCCAAACACGTTACTAGGCGCTTTATTTGTTATTGTGGGCACTATGCTGGTTACTGGTTTTTTACCACGAAAAAAGCACCTAGCTGAAACACGCTAAGTGCTTTTACAAAGCGCTTACTTTTGTGCTTTTTTGCTTAAGTTTTCAATTAAGTCTTGAGCGCTAAAGCTGTTGTCGCTTGGTTTTATACCTTTGCCCATTTTAATATCAATCAGGGTGTGCACTTCTTTGCGTTTATCATTGTTGCTCACCTGCACGCCTACACTGCTTGTTGGGCGTGCGCGTGTTTCGCAAGTTAATAAACCGCAGCTTCGCTCATATTGCTGGCTGTGTGATGCACTAATAGTTGACGCGGGCGCTTGCGATTTAGACTCAACAAAGGTTTCTTTATTTGTTACAACAAACCAGTCGTAGCCTTGCGCTTGGGTAAGCTCAGCCGCGCGTAACAATGCATAGTCACCGGCATCTGCTACGTTGTTTGACACACTTTTAAACTCTACGCGGTATTGATCGTCACTAATTTTTTGCTCGCTGTAACCTTGTGAGCCATTATTCGCGGCGCGGTAATCAGATTTAGATGCACAACCCGCCATAAGTAAGATACTGATAATTAAAATAGATGTTTTCATCATTCACCTCGTTTTATACACATTATTATTTGTTTAACTGCCACTTTGCGCTAATTGCTTGCTGCTCTTGCGCTCTATCTAGTGGTGCGCCGCTGATCATGCTATCTATAACAGCATCTAACTTACTGTTATTAGACGCCGTTTGATATTGCGCGCCATTATTACTTTGTTGCACGGCTGTTTGCGCTTTAATTTGCCAACCGTTTTGCGCTTTACAAGCAATGCTTGTTTGCGTGGTATTGTTTGAGCTTATTGCATACTGCCTACAAAGCTCACCTTGCTGATTTTTAAAACTAAGCTGCGCGCTAAATACTGAGCCATCACTTTGCTCAAACACACCACTACTTAGCTGTGTGTTAAGCGCTGAGGCTATATTACTGGCCACTAAGTTTTGTGCAGTATGTGGCTGTAAATAGCTAGTCATTGCTATACCAAATACCACGGCAATGCTTGCAGCTATTGCTAAGCTTTTATTAGCCGATTGCTTAATCTTTTGCCAAGGTGTTAACGTTACTACATTGCTATTTGAAGTGTGTTTAGTCGTTGGCGTATCAAGCTTTGCAACCGTTTTAGCTAATGAGTCACTAAGGGGGGCGTCATCAATACTTGTTGCGTGCTCTTTTACTCGCATGTCTACTTCGCTTAGCTCTGCAAGTCGCATTACTAGTTCATCATTGGTTTCAAGGGCTTTACGCACTTGCTCCATTTCGTGCTCGCTTAGCTCTGAGTCTAAAAAGGCGCTAAGTGTTTCGTCGTTAATGTTCATACTTGCTCCTTTTTAAAGTCGGGTTTTATTAAGTTATAAAGTGTACTGCGTGCGCGCGATAACTTACTCATTACACTGCCTATAGGTATATCGAGCGTATGTGCGACTTCTTTATAGGCCATGCCCTGCACTGCCACCAGCGATACGATGGCGCGTTGCTCTTCGGGTAATTGCCCAAGAGCTGTATTTACATTTTTAAGCATTTGTTTGTTTTCGAGTGTTTGGTGTTCATTACTTGTAATTGGCTCTGGTAAAACATCGGCCTGGGCCGTATTTTGCCTTACCTTGCGTGAGCGGTATTCGTCTATCCACACATTGCGGCAAATTTTAAACGCCCATTTAGCTGGCTCAACGTCATCTGGAATACCTTTTACTAATAGTTTTTCAATTGTTATTTGCACTACATCGTCTGCATCTGCTTTACTACCCGTTAGCGAATAGGCAAAACGCCTAAGCATGGGCAATAAGGTTTTTAATGTTTCGTTCATTGATTTTTACCCCTTTTATAAAGAAGACGATTCAAAAAAACATTTATTCCCAAATAATCAAAATAATTTGAACAATGAAATATTTCTATGTGTTAAACGTTAACTAACCAGCATGATAAATTTAATAGAAGTAACCCACTATGAACATGAAAAAAATCCGCGTTAAACACATAATAGCCGCCTCACTTTGCATATTTAGCGCAACGAGCTCAGCCAATATAGTCAAAGTCGATCAGGTACTTGGGCAACTAAACCCAATAGAGCAGCGTATTGAGCAAACTATAGAGCGTGCACAACGCCTGCCGCTTCCGGTGCCTGTACCACAAATATCGATTGATGAACTAAAAGCGCAAATTAGTGAGCCAATTAGCAGCTTACCCAATGTGCTTAACATTAATATAAATAGCCAAAACACCGCATTTGTTGAAGTAGAACTAGAAAACGGCTTTAGAGCAATAGAGCGCCAATGGTTATTAATGGCAAATAGCCAACAACTTAATACCCTAAAGCAGCAAAATATAACTATTGTGTCGGTAAAAAATTACAACGCACTTAGAATGAGCTTAGTGCGCTTTAACGTGCCCCAAGGTGTTAGTTCTAAAAGTGAGTTATTAAAAGCGCTTAACTTAGATGAGTCTGCAATACTTGACCGAAACCACATATACCAAGCGCAAACAGGCGAGCCTACCGCAAAAGTAACGCAAAATAAGCCTATTGCGCCTTACTGCACACAAAGCGTAAAAATTGGCATGATCGACAGCGCCATTAATACCAAGCACAGTGCATTTAAAGGCGCAAATATCACTACGCAAAGCTTTTTACCACAAGGGTTAAGCTCGCCAAATTTACACGGCACCGCCATTGCAGGGCTAATTACAGGTAAAGGCGCAAAACTTAACCCGCTTTTAAGCAATGCTAAGCTTTACAGTGCCGAGGTGTTTTATAGGCAATCTGAATATGCACAAGGGGCTACATTATTTGCTATAGTGGAGGCACTTAACTGGCTAGTTAGTAATAAAATACCCGTAATAAATATGAGCCTAACGGGGCCAAATAACGCAGTTTTAGAAGCAAGTATTACTGCAGCAATAAAACAAAACGTGTTAATTGTGGCTGCTGCAGGTAACCAAGGGCCGGCGTCGCAGCCGTTATACCCAGCTGCGTATAAAAGCGTGATAGCGGTAAGTGCTATTAATGCGAATAACCAAATTTATAGATGGTCAAATAAAGGTGATTACATAGACTTTACAGCCTTTGGTGTAAATGTTGTTACAAGCCAAGGCAATGGAAAATTTGGAAGGGAGTCGGGTACGTCAATGGCGGCGCCGCATGTAAGCGCGGCATTAAGTTGTTTATTGTTAAAGCATGGTAATAATAAAACCAAAGCTCTTAACGAGCTTACATCGCTGGCTATCGATTTAGGCGAGCAAGGCAAAGACACCACCTTTGGTTATGGTGCTATTTACCCACCTAAAAGTGCACTTTAACTGACGCCGATAAAACCGATTGCGTATAGGTATTGCTACTCAGCTTTGATTGATAATCGCCATATTCAGCCTCGGCTATTAGTGTTACGTGCTCAAATAAAGCTAGGTTATAAAACGCATTAACGACATTTCTGTGCTCATCTCGCGACGGTATTTGCTCAAAAAAATCATCCGTTGTTTGCTCATCGTAATCTTTATTTTGATAACGCCAGCCAGCCCCCACTTTGTTAGCCATATTAAAGGCCGTAAATTTGTGCGTAACTTTAGTAGTAAAACCGTAGCCGTTAAAGTCGTATTGGTTGTCGTCGGCGTTTTCTTTATCTGCACTTAGCGCTGCCATTAGTATGGTTTGGCCATTATTTATAAAATGATAAAGCGCTACATCGCCGCCTACGCCGTCGGCATTACGTGCTTTTGCAGTAGCAAAACGTTTAGCTTTGGTTTTTACACTCATACGCAAATACGTATGCGGGTTTAAAAAATGGCCATAGTAGGCGCTGGCTTGATTAAAATGTAAAAATGGTTCGCCATCTACATTTGCTTTTGCACCATCGTAACGAACCCCTACTTCATGGCTATTAAAGCTATAACTGCCATCCAAACCGTATTGATGAAGGTCTAAATCGTATTGATCAAACTCATCGTAGTCTTGTTGTTCAAACTTATAGCTTGAGGTTAATTTAGCGTTTTTGGTTACTTGCCATTTTGCATTAACACCGGCTGCGGTTTTTATGCCGCTGTCGCTTTGCGACGAAATATCGTCAAGCTCCTGAAAAGAGAGCGCCGAGTTACTTAATACCCCAACTTCAGCATCTGCATTTAGCTCAAAGCTACTTTTAAAGGGTTTATTTTGCCCTGCTGTTTTAACGTGGCTGGTTTGTGCAAGCACCGCTTGGGCACTAAAAACACACAATGTGGCGGTAATAACTGCTTTCATATTTATTCTCCAACAGGCCGAATAGGTTTCCCCATTCGGCATTTGTGCAAGTACTTGGCGTATTAAAGGCCTAGGTCTAAATCGTTAGTAATGTTGGTTACTACTTCACTTGCGGTGCTAAGTGCTACATCGTTACTAATTTGATCAGTAACCGCTGCACTCACCTGCCCGCTAACACTTTGCTGTACCGTGCTTTGTAAACTACTAACCGTACTGTCTTGCACACTGGCAATTAAAGATTGCTGAACACTGCTTACTACTTCATTACTGGTATTAATTGCATCACCCATTTGCAGTGCAGAACTCACTGAGTTTGCAGCCGTATTAGTCATTGCTAATTGGTTTGTAAGCTCACCCGCATTAAGCGCATTTGTTGCATCAGCTTGTGTTACTGAATCGTTAGCGCTACTAACATTTGAAAGTAAAGGGGCATCGGCTGGTGTGTCTGTAGTATCTGGCTGAGCGCCTTGTTCAGAGGCAACAGAAAGTAATGACGACTGGCTCACAGCGGTTGTTAAATTACCCGCCGATGAGGTTAACTGCGCGGTTGTATCAAGCGCTGTATTGACTGTGGTATTGCCTATGGTATTTAAAGACGAGGCCGATGCATTTAATGAGTTATTTAAAGATCCGCTTGCAGATGCAACTAATGTATTTGCAGGCTCTGTGGCCTCACTGCTTTCTTGCGCTGGAGTTTGCGTGTTATTCGCCGTTGGATCTGTAGCTTGCGAGTCATCAGCCGTTACTTGTGTATCATTAGATACGTTTGACTCGTTGCTACCATTGGCTGTTAAACCATTTTGAGAAAGCGTAATAGATGTAGATGTTTGTTGCTGCGCCGACGTTGACTGAGATAGTTCAATATCAGCGGCGTGCACTGCACCTGTAAAAGTACACACACCGCTTAACACCATTACGCTTACAATTTTATTTAATTTAGTCATTGTTTTGTCCTCTAGTTTGTCGGATTGACATAAAGAAGACGATTTACAAAAACACTTTATTCCAAAAATAATTAAAATTTATAATAAAGTTACTTAATTACTTAAGTTTCATACTCTTAAATATAAAATACTCGTTTACTGCGTGTGCGTTTCACTATTTTGTATCAATAATAATAGCTCAGCAGTGGCAGTTGCATCGGCCAATGCGCGGTGATGACTGGTTAAATTTAAATTAAAATGCGCGCTAAGGTTACCAAGCGAATACGACTTTAAACCTTTAAACGCTCTGCGCGATTCAACCACGGTGCACATTTTTGGCATTTTAAAAAAGTGCCCTGCAACCTCGCATTCTTTTTTTATAAAACCGTAATCAAAGTTTACGTTATGGGCTACAAAAATACTGCCTGCAAGTTTATCTAGTAGTGGCTGTGCTATATCGGCAAATACAGGCGCGTTGTAAACCATGCCATCGCTTATGCCGGTCAATTTAGTAATAAAGCTTGGGATATGGCGCTGCGGATTAATAAGAGTCGTCCAGGTATCAATCACTTTACCGTGCTGCACTTTAACTACGCCTATTTCGGTAATACGGTTACCGCCTTTTAAGCCGCCGGTAGTTTCTATATCAACGATGCTGTAAATACGGTTAGGGTCTACAAACCACTTAACAGCAGCAATATGTACTGTAAAACCTACATTTTTTAAATTATCAATAGTGGTAAGTTGGTTGCGCCTAAGCTTATCGCCTGGGGCTTTTACCTCTTCAAAATGTACTTGGCCATTATTAATAACCATTAAGTCGGGGTAACCATCTTTTAACTGTAAATAGTGTTTGCTCATAGCCGTTAAGTGCCTAATTAACGCTTCAAGCGGGCTGTTTAAAATAAGTGCCTCTAGTGGCTCTAATAAATTGCTGCGCCATCTAAATAAACCATTGGGCTGCTCAAAATACTGCGCGGCATGCTTACATACCAAATTAAGCAGCGCATGATTAGTGCTACAGCTTTTTAAACGTGCGTCAATTTGCGTGCTTTGTGCTTCATAAAAATTACCAAGCTGTAAAACTTGCGGGTAAATATCAAATTCATTACACGGCGGGTAAGGCGACTCTATAAATAACTCGTGCCAAAATACTAAGCCAAACAAGCTTTGCCATAAGGTGTTTTCGGTATTAAAAACCGTTAACCCTTTTGCACTGTAATGCTCATTTACGCCTTGCTCTACATCGCCTCGGTAAATTTCGTCAATTTCAAGCACACACTGGGTGTCGGCCAGCATGGTACTTAAGCGCGAACGCGTTTGTTTATTAAACTTACGCATTAAAAAGTCATCAGCAAAATACAGTAAATCGTCGGTGAGCGGGTTTTCTATAATTTGCTCTAGCTGCGCTTTAACCCACTCTTTATTACCTAAGCGGTATTGCTCTCTTATTTGAATTTCTTGGGCTTCGGCGTAATCGGTGCAGCCTTCAAGTAGGCTAAAGGCAAGTTCGCTATCGGTATTTTTAAGTTGTTTATACAGCCTAACCAGCAGTTTGTTTTTAATATCGTGCGCATGTGCTCCGTGCGCCGGTTGCGCTAATACTAAATGCGCAAGCTCGGTGTAAGGGGTTTTGTCATCCAAGGTTTCAGCTTTTGCATTATCACCCGTTTTGCCAATATTTTTAAACGCTAAACGGTAACGATTTAAAACATAATTAGATTGCGCCTCAGCGAGTGAATTAAAACGCGACAAGCTCTCGCTGTGCCCTTCGCGGGTAGCGGTTAACCCTAAATCGCGCATAACAAAGCGGTTTTGATGGTTTACATCGCCACTACTTAAGCGCCCTGCAAATAAAAACTCAAAATACTCGTAATAATCTTCACGATTATTTATCACATATTGGCTATATAAAAGGGCTAAATCATCTGCGCGCTCACTAAAAAATTGGCACGCAATAGTGACCAACTCCCCTTTAGCTGCGCTTTTTTTAAAGCTTACTTGTTCACTGTAATTACTGAGTAACTCCACCAGCATGGGCTTAGTTAAATGCGCTAAAAGCTGCTTGTAATGCTGTGCGTTTGGCTCATATAAAATACCCACTGTTTTTAGCGTATAAATAGCCTGATGCGGCGAAGTTATTTCTTCATAATTGAGCGATTGCGCCTGCACTAAATAAGGCTTGCGCGAATACACACGCGCCAACATGCATTGGCTTTGCTCATCAAGCTGGTTAATTTTACTAATAAATTCACTATGTTTAGGCTCCAGTAAATGCATACATTTACTTGTTACAAACTCAATAAGCTCTCTAAAATGCGCTAAATAGTATTTTGCTGGTAATTCTTTTTTCATAACATCGCCACAACTGTATATAAAAACAGTATCTAGCATTTGTGTTTATTATTCAATCTTAAACTTGTAACTAAAACACGCTATAGTGAGCGTATAAAAGTAAATTTATTAAAAATAAAGGACTTACCATGAGCGCGCACCCATACGATGTTTTATCACTCAATAACGGCGCAAATATTATTTTTACGCCTTGCCCTGGTACAAAAACGCAAAACCTAGCGAATTCAATAGCTACATTAAAAGCCGCTGGCACTCACATGCTACTTTCGCTTATGCCGCAAAAGGAGCTTGAAAAAAACAACGTACAAACAATTAATAGTGAGTGCCAAAAGCACGATATAACTTGGTTTCATTTACCAATAAATGACGACGAAGCACCCAAACAGCCTTTTACATCAAGCTGGAACACCCACAAAACAGACATACTACAAGCCATACAGCAAAAACAAACCATTGCCATACATTGCAAAGGCGGCACAGGCCGCACAGGGTTGGTCGCTGCACTTATTTTAAATTCGGCAGGTTACACAAAAGAAGAAGTATATAACTTAGTTCAAGGCATTCGCCCTAAAGCACTGACTATAGAATTGCAAAAAGAGTACTTTGAGAATTTTAGCGGGTAATGAAAAACTAACGTAAAACAGCAAAGCTACTAATAGTTAAACGCCCATTAATTGGATCGCAGGCATAACCGTTAGCTGCATTTATATTCCCGGAATGCAATAAGTTGCTTGGATATATAACAACCCGATTTAACTTTGCCTCTACACTGAAAATTTGCTCAAACAAAGCTGTGCTGCCATTTATATAATGTGGGTTTTTATGAAGCTTTTGCGCCATGGCTTGTTGCTTTATAGCTTGCCTATAAGGCATAAGTCGCTCTTTTTTTATGCGTTCATACCCCAGCGCTTTATGTTTATAAAATGAAGTACCCCCATGTGTTTCATCACATAAAAAATGCACCATAGCAAGTTGGTTCATATTAGGTGTGTCAAAATGGGGAAGCATTTGTATTGGCCTGAGTTTATCAGGCTCTGTACATGCAATTGAAAAGGCAGAAAGTATTACATCAAACTCGCTTTTATCTGCCATATCAAAGTGTGAATCAATAATTGGCGCAAGGTCTTTTAACTGCTCTATATAACTTAGCGGTGCTGCTTTTCTTACTCCTGGGTAAAAGTCACTTTCTTGTGTGCAAAATGTTTCCCTCGCATTTTGAGAAAACACAGCAAAATTAATAAGTGCATCTACATTATTTACAAAATCATCAATAACAATAATTGGGGTTTTTTCCTCCCCTACAGTGTGTATGTGTAACACCATATTTTTGTTAAGTGTAAAATCAATCATCGGCTAAATTAAGCACCGCATTTTTACGCTCTATTAATGGGTATATTTGGCCAAGTGAGGTTATTACTGTATAAATGGCAGGTAATAAAGCGCGTTGATGTAAAAGCGTAATTTGATCACTATTAAGTTGTGCGAGTCTTTCTTGATTAATAGTGTATAAGCCGTTTAACTTTGTTTTTTGACTGTTCTGAAACGTTACCTCAAGCGATAATGGCTGCAGTAGCTCATGCTGTAACAAGGTATCTATTAACTGTTTATTGTCTATTTCGCCTTGTAGTAAATGCCCTAAACACTGCTTTATTTTTTTAAAATAACCACTTTCTTCTGCGTTTTGGGTATAAATTGGTTCTAAATCATTCTGGCTTTGCGCTTGGTTATTAATGACTGCTGGGCTATTTAAATTAATACACACAGGGTATTGCGTTTGCTTTGCATGCGTATCACCAACAAAAAATGGCTGACGCTGTAACTGAAGCGGTAAATATACTCCCTGCCACTGCGAGTGCTGATAAAACAAGTTTTCATGTTGCTCAAAGCCTAATAAAGCATTGAGTGTAAACTCCCCTGTTTCTGAGTTTTTTGCAAAAACTATAGGCTGCTGGACGGCAATTTGATTAAGTTCTGCCATAACAACAGGGATCATGTTTAGGTTTTCAGCGTGTGATTGTGCTTTTTGTGTATCTATTTTTATATGCTGATGAGCACTTTGCTCTAATGCGACTAAATTTTCCATGCGTGTCTCTTTATTGTTTTTATGTGTAAATTTTTAAGCTAAATAGCACTAAAACCGTGGTGCTTAATTTTATTAAGTAGCTCTCGGTTACTAGGTAAGTTAGTGACTGCTTGGTTTATCATGCTCTTATTTTTATCAAACTGACTTTTAGCAAAAACAGTGTCTTTAAGCATATAGGCAGTTGTGCTGTAATCACTTTTAAAGCCCATACCGTATAAAACATATTGATAACTCGCGGCTGGAAACACCTCATTATTACTTGTGAAGTCGTGGTCAGCAGGGGCACGGTATTGCCATAATTTCATTAGATCTTGTAGGCTTTGAGGAATCGTTTTTGGGTCTCTGTTATCACGCCAAAATGCGTTATCGTCACGGGTTGATAAAATATAATGCAGTTTTAAAAAGTCGATTATTTTTTCCCACCTATAGGTAAACGTCTCATTAAATCGTTTGGCGGTAATATCCATAATATCTCGGGTATGGGGGAGCTGTTCGCTTATCATCTGTGCTGACATTTCTACTAATACCAATGCAGAAGCTTCAAGTGGCTCTAAAAAACCAGCCGAAAGCCCAACTGCAACACAGTTATTTTGCCAAAAGTGTGAGCGATGGCCACTTTTAATAGGGATTTTTCTAACTGTTAACGACTCTATTTTATCACCTACATAAGCTTTAAGCTTTTCTCGAGCTTGAGCTTCGCTACTGTATTTACTCGAATACACATAACCAACCCCACGGCGGTGTTGTAACCCTATATCCCATATCCAACCTGCTTCTTGCGCTGTTGAAATTGTGTGAGACGCAATGCTGTCATCTTCGTTATCATAAGGGACTTGCACTGCTAAGGCGGTATCAATAAATAGCACATCATCGCACGGCTTAAAAGGAACCTTATAATGCTCGCCTAATAACAATGAAGAAAAGCCGGTGCAATCAACAAATAAATCACCGCTAATTTCACCTTGTTGCTTTGTGGTAACACTTGCAATATCGCCATTTTTAGCACTATTAACTTGCGTCACATCAGCTAAATAATGTTTAACGCCAAGCTGTTGCGTACAATGCTTTTGTAAAAAAACGGCAAATTTTGCAGAGTCTAAGTGGTAGGCGTAGTTGGCTATAGCCGCGTATTCTGGTGTGCGAATAGTTTTAGGGGCAAGCCCTTGCTCACAAATAGCTTCTTGGTAACACACTGCGTTTGAAAAAGACGTTGACTCAGCGGTGTTATTTAACCAGTGGCCAGCCATATCTGTTTTTGAAAAGCCCTGTGGCAAAACTAATGGGTGATAATAAAAATCATCCTCGGAGCCATCCACCCACTTGGCAAATTTTGCACCTTGCTTAAAGCTTGCTTCACACTCGCGTATAAAATCAGTTTCGCTAATACCAAGTGCTATTAATGTACTGCGCATGGTAGGCCAAGTGCCTTCACCAACACCTATAATTGGTACATTTGGAGATTCAACTAGCACAACATTAAGGCCATCGGGCGTATTACTGTTATGGTGCGCCGCTAATCGGCCGGCGGTTAGCCAGCCCGCTATACCACCACCAACGACAACCACTGTTTTTATTTTTTTATTTTGCTGGTTCATACTTGTTACCTATAAAGGCATAGTTAAAAAGTGGCTATTACTAATTGTAAAAGCCACTTTATTAATTAAAGTTAAAAACTACCGCGAATACCTAACGCAAAACGTCGTCCGCTATCTTCAACCAACAATAATTGATTAGAAAAACGACCACGCTTGTGCACGTATTCTTCGGTTAAGTTAATACCTTCAAAAAATACCGATACATTTTCGGTAATGTCATAGCTGCCGCTAGCATCAAGTTGTGCGTAATCTTCTACAATGGTCACACCATCACCATTTAGCTGTGTTAGTGACTGTACAAATCTATCGCGCCAGTTATAGGCTAAACGCGCTTGAAATGGGCCATTCTCATAAAAGCCAACCACATTATAAGAGTCGCTTAAGCCTGTTAATGCAAATACTTGAGTTATATCTGCAGGGTCTAGCTCTGCATCGCTGTCTACAAATGTTGCATTAACCATAAAACCAAAGCCACTATCGAAACTATGTTGTAAGGCGACTTCCCAGCCATCAACAATCGCCGATTCGCTATTATTTGGTAATGTATTAGTAAATACAGCCGTTGAGTCGGCAGCGTCAGGGTTATCTACATCATTACCTGTAGAGGGGTCAGTTAACAATCCGCCATCAGACAATTCAAAGGTTAAATCATCGGTCGTATTGATAATGAAGTTAGCAACATTTTTTCTAAAGTAACCCGCAGATAAATAACTAGCATCAGCGTAATACCACTCTAATGATAAATCTAAGTTATCAGAGGTAAATGGCTCAAGCGCAGGGTTTCCAGAACTTGATGTTAAATTGCCCCCCTGTCGAGTTGTTCCAATGACTGTTACAGGCGACATACTGTCGAGTGTTGGTCGTGTAATTGTTTGAGATACAGCAGCACGTGCTATTAGCTCATCGCTTATTTCAAGCTTTACACTAAAGTTAGGTAAAATCGCTTCGTAATCTGAACTTGCTGAAATACTTTCTACGGCGCCAAAATTAGCGAGCATTTCCGTTTTATCTAAAATCGTTAATGCACTAACTGGCTCGTCTGTGCCTTTTACTTCTACATCGGTGCTTTCGTATCTAAAGCCGGCTGTTGCGTATAAAGGCATGCCTGCAAGTTCAGCTTCAAAATCAAACTCCGTATAAAACGATAAAGTATCTTCAGTTATCTCAAACGACTTATTACGTTTAACTGCATCAAAACTAACAGGCTGACCATTCGCCGCAGCTATTTGCTCAAGGTACGCAAAGTTTGCCTCACCATCGTGTGCAAGCCATGACGTTGGCATACGACCGCTGCCGCTTACATCAGATAAAAAGTCATCTCCTGCGTCAAATACAAATTGCGCTAAGCCATCCATGTTTGGGTTATCCGGGTAACCACAAAAAGTACAGTGAATACCAACACCTTCGTTATCCCAACGATCAAGATTTTTAGTTTCAGTTGAATACATAGCACCAAACTTGACCGAAACTAGGCCTGAGCTACCATCGTTATGCCAAATGCTATCCCAACGAAACTGATCCACGGTATCTTCTACAGCCCAACCACGACGTAGCATTACATGTGCTCGGCTATTGGCGGTATCTAAATGATTTGATACGCCATCGGGCGTAACTGCAGGGTTATAAGCAACACCGTCCAGCTCTTGCTGGCCGCTGTAAATATTAGGGTTAGCAGAGGCAAACTCACTCGCGTAGGGTAAAATACCGCCATCCACTTCAAATCGAACTCGGTTAGCATAGCCAATCAAGGATAGCTGATCGCCACCGCCGTTATTAGCCTCACGCTCAGCTTTTGAGTGGCTCAAATCAAACTTCATATTTAAGTTATCGTTTACATGCCAATCAAAGTTTAAGCCTAGTGCGCTAGAGCTTGTTAAGCGATCAAACTTTTTAGCGTGCATATCGGTAGCAAGGCCTACCTCTTGATATAAATCAACCACTGTGCCATTTTCGTCTACAGTTGGCCCTGCAGCCCCGCCAAAGCCTTCTAGGTTTGGCGCTGTAAACCAATGCCCATAAGACGTGGTGTCAGCTTCAACATCAAAATCAGAATAAAGCCCATCAGCTGTTATAACTAAATCATCTGAAGGTGCATACTGTATAACTAAATTTGCATTAGTGCGTGTACGTGTTTCTGTTGTTACTTTATGATCGTAGTTACGCGGCGAAAAAATATTTCCGGTATATGCTTGCCCACTTTGAGTTTGCGGGTTTGGGACGCCCACATTTTCTAACCAACCGTCTACTTGAGCCTGATTTAAGCGTGTTTCGCGCTCCTGGCGAGAAACAGCAAATAACACACCCAGTGTGTCATCATTAAATGTATTGCTGATTAACCCAGATATCTCAGGTGTAGTTTCTTCACTATTTTCATCGTAAATCCCCTTAACACTGCCCGCAACTTTAAAGCCATTAATAGCAAATGGGCGCGCTGTATTTACATTGACTGTTGAACCAATACCACCTGACTGCTTTGTGGCTGTTGAGGTTTTAAATACGTCTAAGCTTTTAACCAGCTCTGATGCAATGGTATCAAAACTAAACGCACGGCTTTGATTTTCAGAGGCCATTTGGCGACCATTTACAAGCACAGTATTAAACTGCGGGCCAAAACCACGTACCGTAATAAGCTGCCCTTCACCGCCTGAACGGTCTATTGAAACCCCCGTAATTCGCTGTAAAGACTCAGCTAAATTTGTGTCAGGGAATTTACCAATATCTTCTGCTGAAATGGAGTCGACCACGCCGCCCGCTTCTCTTTTAGCATCCATAGCTCGGCCAAGCGAGCCTCTAATTCCGCGTACTTCAATTATTTCTGGTTCTTGTGCTGCTGTTTCTGCTACTGCAGGGAGCGTTGCCATTGTGCTTAGTACAGCTAGTACAGCACTCGACACGCCATTTTTTTTATAGTTAGCCATGTTGTCATTTCTCTCGAAGCTTGGATCTATTAAGATAGATATTTGCCCATCTTCGCTAATATGCGGTTGCAACCCTGTGCCATCGAGTAAAATCTGTAATGCGTTTATTATTGAATACTCGCCAGCAATAGTATTTGTTTGTAACTGCTGAATTTTATCCAGCGGAAACAGCAAAGTAATATCGGCTTGCTCGGCAAAATCTATTAGCGATAAATCGGCCCTTTGTCTGGGAATATTAAACACTGCTTTATCGTTTACAGGGCTCGCTTTTACCTCGGTGGTGAGTAAGCTAAAAACCAGCACATAAATTGGTAAACAAAGCGGCAAATGCACATATTCCTTGTGTATAGTTTTTGGCCATACACTGAACAAAGACGAGTGAATATTTATTTTCCTCCATAAATATTTTTTATTTTTTTTAAATAAATTATTTTTTTGACTAGCCATGCTAATTTGTTTTTGCCTTGATTTTTTTATTGTTAGCGTTTTTACTTGTATTTTTAAACCATTAAAAATACAGTCCACATTGCCAATTTTTACTTATTAATTAAAAAGTTAAAGCTTTTAAAATGAATAATCAGTACCTAGTGAGGTATTTGTCATGAAAAAAACTGTAGTACAATTCGCCTTTACATTACAAGCTTTATGCCCCGTGCGGTTAGTGAACATTAAATTAAAAAAATAAAATACTGATTTATTTTTTAATTTAATGGCGGATTTTTTCTTACCATTCGTCTTAGTTAGTATTGGCAAATAAAATAACAATAATTGCCGTAAACACACACACACGAGACACACACTAAATGACGAAAGACACACTTTTTTATAAGGTCTATTTGGCCTCGCGCAAAAGTCTCTCAAATGTAGTTGCACGCATAGTGCCGCCACATGAAATTGAAGATATAGTGCAAGAAACTTATGTGCGAATTTGTCAGATTAAAAACACTGAAAACATAAGCTCACCAAAATCTTTTATTTATAAAACGGCGCGAAATTTAGCGCTCGATTACCAAAAGCAAGCCAATATACGCCTAGTCGATGGGATCGACAACATGGAAGCGTTAGAGCAACTCTTAGCGGAGCATCAGCAAGACGAAATGTACGAAAAAGCACTCACCGATAGTGAATTTTCTAATTTTTGTGAAGCCATACGGCTTTTACCCGTGCAGTGCCGTAAAGTGTTTGTATTAAAAAAAGTGTATGGTTATTCGCAGCGAGAAATTGCTGCTCAATTAAACCTTAGTGAAAGTACCGTGGAAAAACATATAGCAACAGGCATGAAACGTTGTACGCAATTTATGCGTCAATCTACAAAAAGTGTTTATGGGCAACCAAATACTTCTTCGCAGCTAAATGCAGGAGGTGGAAATGACTAATATTCATCATATAAACGAGCGAAACACTAGCGACGATGCGCGCCTTGATAAAGCAAGTGAATGGCTAGCTAAACTAGATCGTGGATTGACTAAATCCGAAGAGCAAGAGTTAAAACAATGGTTGTCACAATCTTATAAAAATGTAGAGGTGTTACTTGAAGTAGCACAGCTGTGGGACAAAATGGACGACCTCAGCCGCTTGTCAGATCTATTTCCACAAACACCAGTAAAACAACAACGCCTCCCTGTGTGGTTAGGTGCAACAGCTGCATCTATTTTATTAGCTGTTGCACTTAGCTTTTTTCAAGAAGCGTTTAACTTTTCATTTTTTTACCCGGTTAATCAATCAGCAGTGGTTGCTAAACAGCTTAATTTTCAAACCGACGTAGGTGAAAGTAAGGACATACTGCTTTCTGATAAAAGTAAAATCACCTTAAACACAAATAGCTTTGTTCAAGTGAGGTATACCCAACACACTCGCGTAATAAATTTACTACGTGGCGAAATTCATATAGACGTAGCTCACGATAAAACGCGACCTTTAAGTGTGATCGCGGGTGATAAAGTTATTCAGGCTGTAGGTACTGCATTTAATGTAGAAGTAGGCCAAAAGCAAATTGAACTGATTGTGACAGATGGCAAAGTCCTTGTTGCAGAACAAAAAACCAAATCGTTACCCAACCTTTCCCTGGGGACTAATAAACAAGGACAGTATTTATCAAATAGTTCAACTTCGGTGTCAAAGGGAGAAAAACTTGATTTAAGCTTTAAAGGTAAAATTGCTAAAGCGGTCGAAAAAGTTGATCCTATGGATGTAGCCGCAAGATTATCGTGGCGCAAAGGTAGCTTAATATTTAGAGGTGAATCACTTGCTGAAGCCATGGCTGAAATCGGCCGCTATACAAATATAGATTTTGAGCTTTCAGAAGATGACCGTCTCAAAAAAGTACAAGTAGCTGGCATGTTCAAAACGGGCGATATTAAAGGACTCCTAGAAGTATTAAACAATAATTTTAATATTGATTATGAAAGAGTTAGCCCAGATAAAATTCGTTTAAAATACGCAGCACCACACGTTTCAATATAGTAAAGTACACAATAATAAAAACTAGGACACACAATTATGACATCACCTATCTCGCCGAGCATTAATAGCTCGGCGCACACATTGGGCACATGCTCTCTTTTTTATGTAATTTTTATCTCTGCCGTGGCTGCTATTGGTGGCTTTTTATTTGGTTTTGACTCGGGCGTTATTAACGGCACGGTGTCGGCGCTCGGCAATGCTTTTAATTCAAGCAGTGTGGCTACGGGCTTCAATGTAGCCTCGGTATTATTAGGCTGCGCCGTGGGGGCACTTGCTGCGGGGCCTCTGGCTGATAAGTTTGGCCGCCGTGCCATTATGATCATCACCGCGATTATTTTTGCTATTAGTGCGTTTGGCTCAGGCATTAGCGAAAGCTCGGGCGAGTTTATTTTTTACCGCTTATTTGGTGGGTTAGGTATTGGTGCAGCATCGGTATTAGCGCCAGCTTATATTGCAGAGGTTGCGCCACCCGCCCTTCGTGGTCGTTTAGCTACACTACAGCAACTCGCTATTGTGTTGGGTTTATTTGCTGCGTTTTTAAGTAACTATTTAATTGCTGATGCAGCTGGTAGCGCGCAAAATATTTTAATGCTTGATATAGCCGCTTGGCGCTGGATGTTTTGGGCTGAGCTTGTGCCTGCAATACTGTTTTTAGTGGGCGTGTTGTTTATTCCTGAGTCGCCTCGTTATTTAGTGGCGCAAGGTAAAGTAGCCGATGCAAAAACGGTATTTAGTAAAATTTCGAACGACAACGTTGATGCGCAAATAAGCGATGTTAAAGGCTCTTTGCATAGCGATAAAAAGCCGAGTATTCGCGATCTATTTATCGATGGCAGTAAAAAAGTACACCCAATTGTTTGGGCGGGTGTTGCGCTGAGTGTGTTTCAGCAATTTGTGGGGATTAACGTGGTGTTTTATTACGGCTCAGAGCTTTGGCAAGCCGCTGGTTTTGACGAGTCGCAATCGTTATTTATAAATGTATTAGCGGGTACCACGAATGTTGTATCGACATTTATCGCTATTGCCCTAGTTGATAAAATTGGCCGTAAACCGCTCTTACTTGTTGGCAGTGTGGGTATGTTTATTAGCTTAAGTGCCCTTACTTATATATTTGGCAGCGCAGGCCTAGATGAAGCAGGCAAGCTTGCACTAAGCGATAACATGGGGACGTTTGCGCTTATAATGGCTAACTTATTTGTGGTATTTTTTGGCTTAAGTTGGGGCCCGGTTGTGTGGGTATTATTAGGCGAAATGTTTAATAACCGTATTCGCGGCGCAGCGCTTGCGGTTGCAGCAAGCGCGCAGTGGATTGCTAATTTTGCCATTACCATGACCTTCCCTATTATGCTGGCTAATATTGGCCTTGCAGGTGCGTACGGCTTTTACGCTTTATCGGCACTTATTAGTATATTTTTTGTGGCTAAATACATTACAGAAACCCGTGGTAAGACACTTGAGTCTATGTAATTAGCCCTATAAAAAGCGGTGAACCCTCTCACCGCTTTGTATTTTTTAGCTAAATGATTGATTTAACAGTTGTATAAAAGACGTAAATAATTACCTCGCTTAACTTTGGGTTAAACACACACGCTCAATATTCTTTTTTACTATAAGTAATCGATTTAAATTCCTTTTTTGAATATAGAAAATTAGCTATTGTCCGCGTTTTACCACTACATATGTCTATCAAAATGAAAAATAAGTTAGTATCAGGCCTTGCATTAACATGCACATTAGGAACATTTAGCGCATTTGCTACCAATGGGTATTTTACTCATGGTTATGGCATGACCCACAAAGGCATGGCAGGTGCGGGGGTTGCGCTATCTGAAGAGTTGATGTCGGGTGCAAATAATCCTGCAAGCTTTAATGTAAATGATACTGAAGTTTCAGTTGGGTTAGAGTTATTTTCACCTGATAGAAAATACACAGCATCATCTGTAGATACGTTTTATCCGAATGCGCTTTATCTTGAAGCAAAAACCCAAAAAAGTGATAACACGTTATTTGCTATCCCTGAGTTTGCTATTGGCCATAAGTTAAATGACAAAATAAATATTGGCCTATTGGTTTACGGCAATGGCGGTATGAACACTGAATATGGGGCCAATTCTGAGCCTGAAGGCACATTTTATGCTGGCACGACTGGCGTTGATTTAAAGCAGATGTTTATTAGCCCAACTATTAACTACCAGTTAAATGAGCAAACAAAGGTGGGAATTTCACCTATTTATGTTGTGCAACAATTTAAAGCGACAGGCCTTGGAAACTTTGCGCCTTTTTCGCAATCGCCCCAATCGCTTACAAATAATGGCACCGACACCAGCACAGGTTTAGGTGTACAAGTGGGCATAACTCAAACCGTAGGCACATCATTTAGTTGGGGTGCCAGTTACCGCTCATCGGTGGCTATGGAAGAATTTGATAGCTATAAAGGTTTATTTGCAGAAGACGGTGGCTTTGACTTACCTAGCTCAATTCAAATTGGTGCCGCTTATAAAATTACACCAAATAACCAACTTGTATTCGATTGGCAAAAAATAAACTACAGTGAAGTTAAAAGCATTGCCAATCCAATGAGTAACTTAATGTCTGCACCTTTAGGTGCAAGCGCAGGTGCAGGGTTTGGCTGGGAAGATATGGATATATATAAATTAGGCTATCAGTGGCAGCGCACTGCAAAACAAAAAATTCGCTTTGGCGTTTCATACACGCAACAGCCTATTCCATCGTCTGAGGTGTTATTTAATATTTTAGCGCCGGGTGTACAAGAGTGGCATTTTACAACGGGTTTTAGTCATGAAGTTAGCGAAAAAGTACAATTAAACGCTATGGCTTTTTACTCGCCAGCTAAAAAAGTATCGGGTGCAAACTTTTTAGCGCCTAACCAACAATTATCAATTGAAATGGACCAATCAGGTGTTGGTGTATCAATTGTTTGGGGAATATAAAATGGTAACAGAATTCACACCTTTATCCGCCGCTTTAGGCGGTGCTTTAATTGGTATTTCATGTGCATTATTACTTGTTTTATTTGGTAAAGTGGCCGGTATTTCAGGGTTAGTTAAATCTTTGTTTACTCCACTAAAACCCGATAATGTGTGGAAAGTGTGCTTTATTACAGGCTTGTTAATTGCGGGCGTTGCCACTTCACTTATTGCGCCTGAGTTATTAGAGGGCGAGTTAAGCCTACCACCGTGGTTAATTATTATAGCGGGGCTCTTAGTGGGTGTTGGCACGTCACTTGCCAATGGCTGCACAAGCGGCCACGGCGTGTGTGGTATGTCGCGCTTCTCTACACGTTCTTGGGTTTCAACATGTGTGTTTATGCTTGTTGCTGTAATAACTGCTAACTTAGTTGGATAAAACATGAAAGCAATTACATCGGTATTTTTAGGCTTTATTTTTGGCTTAGGCCTTATTATTAGCGGGATGACCAACCCTGATAAAGTGCTTAATTTTTTGACCTTTAGTAAGGGGTGGGACGGCAGCTTAATTATTGTAATGGCGGTAGCCATGGGAATAATGATGCTGGCCTGGTTGTGGGTCTCTAAAGAAGACAGCCCTTTATTTGGTGAAGCATTTAGTCTAAGTAACCTAAAAAATGTAGATAGTAGGTTAATTACGGGCTCTGTTTTGTTTGGTTTGGGGTGGGGATTGAGCGGAATTTGCCCAGGCCCTGGCTTGGTTCAATTAGTGTCACTCAAAATGGAGTTTTGGCTGTTTTTTGCCTCTGTATTGGGTGGAATGTGGGTAGCTAAAAAAATATAAATAACGATTGCCGGGCTTGTCTCGGCAATACACTTCTCTTTACTTCAAACATAGGTACATAACTTGCTGTACTAAATATAATTATATTTAATAGGTTTAAGTTATGCTCAAAAATACGCTAGACGTTATTAATAACACCCCTTGGTTGAGTACGGTAGCTTACCTTTTATTTGTAACTATAATGTTGTTTTTTATTCGTTTTTTTATAATATACTGGCTAAAAAAATGGACATCAAAAACAACATTTACATTCGACACACTACTTCTAGACTCAATATCTAAGCCATTAACACTGTGCACAATTATTGTGCTAATCACCATTTTAGAGCACGATACATTCGTTATTGACCCCGAGTTAGCAAAGCGAATTCCATTCAACAGTATTAATATTGTATTAGCTTTACTTGCCCTTATATTCTTTTTAAATCACTTTGTTATTGGCGCAGTTAATCACTACGCTAAACAATCTGCGGTTATTTTTAATTCTCAAAGTATTATAAAGGGGGTTATTCGCGTTACTCTTTTTTCGGTGGGATTATTGGTTTTATTGGGCACTTTGGGTATTTCTATTACGCCTATTATTGCATCTCTTGGTATTACTTCGCTTGCCGTTGCACTTGCCCTGCAACCCACCCTTGAAAACTTTTTTTCGGGCGTCCAGCTTGTTATAGATAAACCCATACGTGTGGGGGACTTTATTGAGCTTGAGTCAAAGGAGCAGGGCTTTGTAGAAAAAATTGGTTGGCGCTCAACGTGGGTTAAAATGCTGCCAAATAATATGATTATTATTCCTAATAGCCAGCTTTCTAAATCGCGTATTATTAATTACTTTTACCCCGAAAAAGAGCTAAGTGTACCTGTTGATGTAAGCGTACATTACAGCTCAGATCTAGAATTTGTAGAGCAAGTAACGCTTGAGGTTGCGCGTCAAGTACTGATTGACCATGAGTGGGGCGTTGATGATTACAATACCTTTGTGGTGTATCACACCTTTGATAACTCAAGCATTAACTTTACCGTAATGCTGCGTGCAAAAGAATACTTTAATCGGTTTTGGGTTAAATCTGCTTTTATTAAGGCGTTACATAAACGCTATAACCAAGAAGGTATTGTGATCCCCTTCCCTATTACAGCTATTAACACAGCGCAAGAAGCCGCTAATTTTAATAACGCTGAGCATTAAAAAACCGAGGTAAGCGTGTTCCTACCTCGGTTTAATTATTTTACTACACGTAAAGTTACGCGTTTTTATACTGTGTTATAAAGCATAAGCAGCCATTTACTTACGTGTAGTAAAATTTATAGGTCACTAGAGCCACTTACTGCGTATTCATTGCTAAATAAATTAAAAGGCATTACCTTAATGTATTTTTGATATAGTATAACATATCCACAATGCAATTTAGTAAGATTATTAAATGATAAATAAACTGCCCGTCACAGTGTTATCAGGTTTTTTGGGGGCTGGTAAAACCACTGTACTTAGCCATATTCTTAATAACAGGCAAGGTAAAAAAGTCGCCGTAATAGTTAACGATATGAGCGATATAAATATCGATGCGTCCACTATTAAAAGTAATGTATCGCTCAATTACAGTAACGAAAAACTACTCGAAATGAGCAACGGTTGTATTTGCTGCACCCTACGAGAAGATTTACTTGTTGAAGTGGGAAAACTTGCCAAAGAGGGGTGTTTTGATTACCTCGTCATCGAATCTACAGGTATATCCGAGCCCCTCCCAGTTGCCGAAACATTTACCTTTGCCGACGAAAAAGGGGTTTCACTTGGTGATGTTGCCACCCTCGATACCATGGTAACAGTGGTTGACGCAGTTAACTTTTTAAACGACTACGAACAAGCAAATGATTTACAAGATACCGGCGAATCATTAGGAGAAAACGACGAGCGAAGCGTAGCCAACCTACTTGTTGACCAAGTTGAATTTGCCAATGTTATTTTAATTAGTAAAACTGATTTAATTACAAACGATGAATTAAATAAACTCACTGCCATTTTAAACACACTTAACACTCAAGCTAACATTATTCCTATATCAAACGGTCATATTAATATTAACGAAGTGCTAAACACCGGTTTATTTAATTTTGAACGTGCCCAACAAGCACCGGGTTGGCTTAAAGAAATGCGTGGTGAACATATTCCCGAAACCGAAGAATATGGTATTAGCAGCTTTAATTACACTGCGCGCCGCCCATTTGACCCTGAAAAGTTTTATAACTTTTTGCACAACACCGAGAAATTTGGCAAGCTCATTCGCTCTAAAGGGTATTTTTGGCTCGCAACGCGCCCTTTATTTTGCGCGCGGTGAAGCCAAGCTGGCGGTATAGCGCATTACGTATTTGCAGGTATGTTTTATAAAGCAATTCCTAAAAAAGACTGGCCCATAGAGCCCGAACTACTTGCTGATATAAACAGTAAATGGATAGAACCCTTTGGTGACATGCGCCAAGAGCTTGTGTTTATTGGTCAGTCGTTAGATAAAAAAGCCATGATTAAAGCGCTTGATGACTGCCTTCTCCCAGAAGATGCTGTACTTAAAGGTAAAGATTTTTGGAAAACCTTTAACGACCCATTTCCTATTTGGAAGGAAGAGTAATGAATGCCCTAGCCCCTTTAACAGCGCAAGTAAAACCGGCGGAACCACTGTACCGAAGAGCAGTTATAGAGAATGATACCAATGTATTACCACAAATTTATAACCAAGATACTAACATTGTTATTTGGCAAAGAGACCTTGAGCAAACATTAACAAGTGCAGTTAATACACTCATTAGCGCTAATGCTTTAAAACCAATTGAGCTTGCGGTATCGCCCGATAATACCTTTGATCAATTAATAAAGGCGCTTAAGCCAGAAAATAATAACCGCGATGAATTTAACGTTCTGTGTGAAGACATCACACTGTTGGTTGAAATGTTTTGCTGCCTGTTTGATTTAAAACGCGCCGGTTTAAGGCTAAAAATATTAGATAAACCCATGTGCCCGCGTTTTCATGTAGACAAAATTCCGTGCCGGCTGGTGACTACCTATCAAGGTGTTGCTACGCAGTGGTTAAATCACAGCGATGTAAACCGCTCAAAGCTAGGTACTGGTAATTTAGGTAAATCCGATGACGAGTCTGGCTTATTTAAAAGCCTAAATAATATTAATCAACTCCAGCAAGGTGATGTTGCCCTGCTTAAAGGCGAGTACTGGGATGAAAACGAAGGTGCAGGGCTTGTACATCGCTCGCCACCTGTGGCTGGAACTAATAGCGCCCCTAGGTTACTGCTTACTCTCGATTTTATATAAAATTAAAGCGCTATTTATAAAGGCCATATTTTGTCTGGCCTTTATAAATTATACTTAATTTATCTTTGTAAGGTATTAGCAATAACACTATATAATCCCTGAGAGTTAACGGGTTTTGAAATAAAGTCATCCATACCAACGTCTAAACAACGCTGCTTATCTTCTTCGTATGCATTGGCTGTAATGGCGATAATTGGAACCCGTGTATCTGCACCAATTTCATTTTCGCGAATGCGTATAGTACATTCATAACCGTCCATATTTGGCATTTGACAGTCCATTAAAATTAAATCAAACACATTATTTTTTAATACTTTAAGCGCTTCTAAGCCGTCGTTTGCCATTGTAATAGTAACAGCTGTTGGCTCTAACATTTTTGCAATTACTTGACGGTTTATAGGATTATCTTCTACTAGCAAAATATGCTTATTGATCAAATCTGGCAAAGATTGCGCTTGTACACGCTTTGCTAATTCGACAATTTGCGCTTTAGGTGCATGTATCGAAAACTTAATCGTACTGCCCAAACCTGGCACGCTATTGAGGGTTATTTCACCCTCCATTTTTTTAATCAAACCTTGGCAAATAGCCAGCCCAAGCCCTGTACCACCATACTTACGAGCTACGCTAGCGTCTGCTTGGGTAAACTCACTAAAAAGTAATAGTTGCTGCTCTTTTTTAATCCCAATTCCGCTATCAGACACACTTACCGTCAGTTGCTCATCTCTGTAATCAAACGATAAACGCACAAACCCAGCCTGAGTAAATTTTTGTGCATTTGACAATAAGTTAATAATTATTTGATTTAAACGTAAGTCATCTACATTTAAGCAATCGGGTAAGTCTGGGCTGCACTGAATAATAAACTCAACATTGTTAGAATGAATAATAGGTGAGAATAACGAGTGGATATTTTCTATAAACGGAGCAAGCAAAGTAGCACGGGGGCTTATTTGCATAGCATTAGCTTCAATTTTAGAAAAATCTAAAATATCATTTAATATTTGTAGTAAATTTTTTGAGCTTTTTTGTTGTGTTTCAAGCAACTCCCTTTGCTCATCGGTAAGGGTGGTATCACGAAGTAATACCTCACCCATACCTAAGATGCCGTTCATAGGCGTGCGCAGTTCATGACTCATATTGGCCAAAAACTGTGATTTAGCTTTATTAGCCTCATTAGCAGATTTAACTGCTTTTGTTAGCTCATCTGTTTGCTCAGCCACTTTAACTTCCAATTGCTGGTTAAATTGGCTTAGCTGCTTATTTAGATCCTGATTTTTAATATTAGACGCTTGTAAGCTTTCTATTGAATCCCTTAACGCACTTCCCAGCATCTTAAACTGCTCTTGTAGTTGCAGTACTTCGTACCAACTAGACTCCGTATTAAAATGTTGTTTTTCTGATTTATCAAAACCATGCATTAAATTAGTTAAACCAATAATTGGCTGAACTAATATGTTAGACAAATGATGTATGAACAGCACGACTAAAAATATCAACACTGCACTAAATAATATTGTTGGTGACCAAGCACTTGCTACTACCTTAGTTAAGTGCTTGCGGTTGTAAAGCGTGATAACTTGCCATTGGTTACTAGCATCAACATACTGATTGGTATGAAATACTTCATTATTAACAGAACGGAACAGTTGATTATCGCCCAAGTTACTTATTGTAAAATCTAAAGTTTTAAAGTCAGCCAGAATGTCAAATTGTGCTAATGAGCTAAAAACAATCCTTTGCTCAGCATCCAGTATAATTAGCTCACCAGTTTGGTTAAACAAGTTCGGTATATATTGCTCTAAACGTTCAAGCTTTAACGACCCTTCCACAACACCATAAAATTCATCATTTCTGTAAATAGGCGCAGAAAGTGCAACTATAGGTTCATTTCCAAGGCCACGCCCCTGAAACACACCACTGCTGTATCCTTGAGGATACCGTTTAGCTTCAGAGAAATATGGGCGGTCGTTTACAAACCGCTTTTCTTCACTAAGTCCTGCTAATAATGTGCTGGGAATACTTTTAGCAACATAGCCATTTGGCATTGCATATAAGCTTGTAGTAAAACCTGGGTATAAATCCATTAACTGCGTTAACTGTTGTTGTATAGTAATTCCACCACCTATGGCATCACTACTCATTACCACCGCGTTTTTATGAAACTGTAAATAGTCATTCAACTGTGCGCTAATAGATTTCGCTTTTTCTTCAAGCTGCGCATTTACCTCATACTCTATGCGTGAATGATGATCGTTAACCAAAAAAACACTTGTAATAAGGACAACCAAAACAATAATGACGCTCACAACATAGCTAAGAATACGGGCTAGTGGGCGCCCTTGATAAGCACGACTAGCAAAGGGAACAAATATGCTCATCAAATCAACGAGTGCTAAGCATATTAATGCGTTAACCAAGTATTTAAACACTGCAACAATAAGCGTTAGCGATGCTAAATCCATTACAAACTGGCCTATACTCCAAATGATAGGCAGTCCAACTAAAAACCAAAATACGGCACCCAATGGTAAAATGGGTTTAGAGCGCCTTAAACAAAAAATATAAAGCCATAAAAGCTCCAACAAATAAACTATGCTAGGCCAACAATGCCCCCATCGATAGAGTAAAAAACTTGAAACAATTGCGAGCGTAAGGCAGGAATAGCGCAGTCCAGTGAATACTAAGCTGCATAAAACAAAAAATTGTCCAAATAAAAATTCAGAACTATCGAAAAAAAACAGGGGTAAAAGATTAACCACCCCGCCAATTAGCCCTAATAAAATAGCTAGTGCCCACTTACTTCTTTGAGACATTACAACAACCCTTGGGCATCTGATTTAACATGTGTAGCGTTAACGTTAACGTATTATTTCATTATTGCGCAATATATAAGTCTTGTCTATATGGTAGAAATATAGGGAATATCAGAAAATATATTTCTGTGTATTTGATTGAAATTTTTAAGTTGCTTAGATGTAGTCACCCAAATGAGGAATTTGGGTGGCAGTCTTACCAGCCACATCTCGGCACACACGTCACAAACTGTGGCTGCTCCCTTCCGGGCCTGACCAGGTTCGCCTGCTAGTGTTGCGAGAGGACCAATAAGACTACCATTGAGGGCCTTGGTTGGCGCGGAAGAGATTATCTCTACTTTTACTGTGTTATTCAAGGGATAATCAAAAAAGAAGGTGCGATTGCATACTTCATATACAATCGCGGCTTTTAAATTTAATTTGTGACTGTTATTTGCTCTCTAATTGCGCTTTTATATTACGAAGTGCTGCTTTTACTTTTTTCATGTTGTCTGGACCCATGCGTAAAAGCTGTTTTTGAGCAGCAGGAAGTTGCTCCCACTCAGAAAACGCATACTGATAAGTTACTGAGTCACGTAAAAGTGGTAAGGCGCCTTCAGGCTCCGGAGTATCAAGTAGTAAATCGATAGCGTCGTTCAATGTTTGTTTAAACTCGTCATCGCCATAACCAATTTCAGTGTATGCATCGTTAATAAGTGGCTGGTACTCTTCAAACATACGGACCACTTGAGCTGCACTCATGCTAGTAAAAATTTTTACATACGGTGTGTAACGCTCATAACTATTTGGATCAATTGTTAAAATATCCCCTTCGGTAACACTGAAGCTTTCTTGGGGTTTAATAACAGGATTGTGTTTTTTAGCTACTTTGCCTTGAGCTAAGTTGTCAATAAAAACAACACCTCGACGAATAACATCATCAGTGACTAATAGGCTCATCACAGAGTCACTTAGGTACTCGTCAATTTTGGCAACAACCATAGTATCACTATCGTTTAAGGCAGGTAGCGTAGCTACTTCTGGTTCGGGTTCAACTATGCGCTGCGCTGGCACTTCGAGCTCTGCGGGCTGTTCAACTGCTGTTGGCTCTTCTGGCTCAATTATATCTGGTTCATTTAATGGCTTAAGTTCCATTATTGGCCGCTCTTTAACGGGCTCTGTTGCTTCTATGCGCGAAACCGGTTCGTCACTTGGTTTGAGTAATACAAATGCAACCACACAAGCAGCAACAATTAGCGTAATAATGGCAAGAAGTAAGTTACTGTTTGTTGAGCGTTTTTGAACATCTGGTGAGTCTGACATACGAACTCCATAAAAAATAAAAATGCGATATCACTTAGAGTGGGCTAAGTGGATTAAATTCATTCTGTTCGAGTTTTTTATTAAATCAATAGTTATCTTAAGTTAGACATGCTGAATTCAGCATTAAATTATACAGTTATAACTCTATGAACAGTTAACCTTTGATTCTTCTAGCTTAAAGACTTACAGTTGATAAATAAAGTAAAGACGTTGAACAGTTTAACCACCAATATGAAAATTAAGCAAATAGATCCCAAAAAACCTAAAACAGCCTTATTACTTACCGGTGGTGGTGCTAGAGCTGCATATCAAGTAGGTGTTTTAAAAGCATTAGCTCATAGCATGCCACGTACCGCACCTCTTCCTTTTAGAATAATTAATGGTACATCTGCCGGAGCTATAAACTCTGCGGCCTTAGCGTGTTATGCCTCTTGTGCGCACTTAGCAGTGCGAAAATTAGAATCTGTTTGGAAAAATTTTTCGACCTCTATGGTCTACAAAAGTGATTTTTTAAGTGTATTTGGCCACATTGCGCGTAATATTTTAACTAGCTTTCAATCAGAGCATATTAACCACCCACCAGCAAGCTTGCTTAACAACCGCCCTTTACGTGGTTTACTTAACGAAATTTTAGACTTGCATCGCATAGAGCGTAATTTACACCGAAACTATTTAGAGGCGCTTTCGATTACAGCCTCAAGCTATACCACAGGTGATTCAGTCGCTTTTTTTCAGTCAAATACACAAACAGCTTGGCAAAGAGCTAAACGAGAAGGCCGCCCAACACGCATTAATGTTGAGCATTTAATGGCATCAAGTGCTATTCCAATGGTGTTTCCAAGCGTTAATATTCATAACCATTACTTTGGTGACGGCTCTATACATCAACTGTCACCGCTTAGCCCATCAATACATTTAGGCGCCGAAAAAATTTTTATTATAGGTGTCGATGAACCTAAAGAGCCGCACCCACCGGGATATTCTGCACATTACCCTGGGCTTTCTGCTGTTGCAGGGCACTTGCTTGATAGTGTATTTACCGACACCATGCAGTCAGATTTAGAACGCTTGGGTAGAATAAACCGCACTTTGGGGCTTTTACCTGCACGAGATAAACACCAAGAACTAAAGCAAATAGATAGCTTTATTATTAACCCCTCACAAAACTTTAATGTCATTGCAGCACAGTATTACAACGATATGCCATGGGCGATAAAAGTATTATTGCGTACTATTGGTGTTAAAAAGCACTCTCAATCAAGTTTAACTAGTTATTTATTATTTGAAAAACGCTATACCCAGCACTTAATGGAAATAGGGTATCAAGACGGCATGGCTAAGCTACCTGAAATAAGAGCTTTTTTAGGGCTCGATTAACTTATTATTCAATACCATCTAATAAAAAATGTTCTACGCGTTCCACACGCCTTGGTTTACCTTGCAAAACGAGTATATCGTTGGCAAGCAAGATAATTTGATCTGAAGGGGCGTCTATTTCTCGATCTTGGCGTCGTAATGCCTTAATAGATACCTTGCGCTTTACTAAATTAAGCTCATTTATACTTTTATTAACCGCATGTGCTTTATCGGGCAGAGCAACCACATGCAAATACTCTAACTTATCTGAATTACTTTCATCGTTGTTTATATGCTCACCTGTAAAAAAACTTTGCAAAAATTGATAACGATTTCTTCGCTCATCGCTCACCCGCCTAATAATTCGGCTCATGGGTACACCCGACATAGACAAAACATGCGAAACGATCATTAAACTTGCTTCAAGCGTTTCTGGTACAACTTCAGTGACACCCAGCTCTCGTAGTTTTTCAAGCTGGCTATCGTCTCGGGTTCGGATAAGTATTTTTACCTCTGGAGCTATTTGCTTTATTGCGTCTATCACTATTTGTGTTTGTTCAAACTCGGTAAATGTAATAATCACCAACCGCGCTCGCTCTACGCCCGCACACTTTAAAATATCTTTTTGTTTAACGTGGCCAAATATTACAGGCTCACCTGCGGCCTTTCCTTCTTGCACAAGTATGGGGTTACTTTCAACAGCAACATATTCAATAGCTTCTGGCTTTAAAAAGCGCGCTATAGTTTGCCCTACCCTCGAAAAACCACAAATGACTACATGGTTTGTGTAAAGTGTACTTACTTGTGGCTCTCCTTCCCATGCAATGCTTGGGCTATTTAATAACCCTAAACGCCTTAAAATATAGGGGGTTTTTTCAATTAAAAATGGTGTTAACGCCATCGATAACACACCAAGGGCAATTAAAAATGAAATGTGTTCGCTGGTTAATAATTGATGCTGCCTACCTAAGGCAATTAATACAAAACCAAATTCACCCATTTGCCACAGCATAATGCCACACGCTAATGAGTCCTGTTTTCGCTCACCCATAAGTTGTGCACTGATGGCGAGCACAGCTATTTTTAAAACTAATAATCCAAATAATGCACCAACGATAATAACGCCATTGCTAAACACATAAAGTAAATCTAGCTGCATGCCTACGGTAACAAAAAACAGCCCCATTAAGATATCGCGAAATGGCCGTATGTCGGCTTCAAGCTGGTGCCTATAATGACTTTCACCAAGCATCATTCCGGCCAAAAATGCACCTAGTGCCATTGATAAGCCAAACATATAGGTTAGTAAACCCGCAAACAAAGCAACTAGTAGCGTAGTAAGTACAAATAGCTCATCAGTGCGCACTAAGGCTATTTCGCTGAATACTTTAGGCAGTAACCATTTACCAATAGCCCATAACAGCACGCAAACAAAAGCCCCTTTAGTCAGAGAAAATGCTAACGCCCACCCAATTGTTTGTGAATCGCTTGTGGCAAATAAAGGAAGAATAATAAGTAAAGGCACTACGGCAATGTCTTGAAACAACAATACACCGATTGCTAATTGCCCTCTGCGCTGATTAAGTTCCCCACTTTCTTTGAGCAATTTAACAACTACCGCCGTTGAAGACAGCGCCATAATCGAGCCAACAGTAAAGCTGGTAAGCAAGCTAAAGTTTAAAAAGTACAAAATTATAATAAGTAATAAGCTTGTTACAATCACCTGCAGTGAACCTAAGCCAAATACAATATTACGCATGGCCATTAAGCGAGATATTGAAAACTCAAGCCCCAAACTAAAAAGCAAAAATACAATACCAAGCTCTGCAACAAAGTCTATTTCGTGAGTATGTTCAAGCCATCCAACGCCATGACTGCCAGCTAAAACACCTGTTGCTAGGTACGCCAAAATTGGCGGCAAACCGATGCGCTTAAAAAACCACACAAAAATAACGGCAACGACAAGTAAGCCAAAAAATTGAGCATTAGTACTTTGCAAATTTGGCCTCCGGCATCAATTAAACTAAGGGATGTAGTTTAACTATAGCAAGTAATTGTTTTTAAGCTAATTTCAAAATGTGGCACAAAAATCGCTTAATATTTGCAAAGCAACACTCTCGGGGGAGAATTTAATGGAAAATGTCCATATTTTGACGCAACGTGTCTCTGGTCGCGGCGACTTTTTGCCGTTTTCGGCTGAGCACACACCAAATAATGAAACAACGGCAACACATGAGTTAGTCGCAGAACTACAGACTAGTTTAGTTATTGAAGATGTATTAGCCATATACGCAAAATTTACAAAAAAGCTTTTAAACTTTACAGGATTGCAGTTTCAATCAACGCTTGGCACTGCACAAACTTCTGAAAGCGATACTAATAGCACGCCCTATATTTTTGACTTAACGATTGGAAAAGAGCACTTAGGGCAACTTATATACTTTAGTAAATACCCTTTAGGCAAAGCAATTGAAAGCAAATTACGCTCGCTTCACTCTGCGCTAGTTTATCCGCTACGTAATGCGATGATGTATAGCCGCGTACTTAAGTTGGCTACAAAAGACTCATTAACGGGTTTAAACAACCGTAGTCAATTTAATGACATTTTATCTCAGAAGCTCGAAAACTGTCGCCGCTATCAGCGCCCTTTTAGCTTGATGCTACTTGACCTAGATAATTTTAAGCAGGTAAATGACAAGTTTGGCCACAAAATTGGCGACGATACACTTAAAGAATTTGCAACTGTATTAAATTCAAGCATACGCGCTACAGATACCGTATTTAGGTTTGGTGGCGATGAATTTGCAATACTAATAGAAGACCCTGAATTCAAAACTAATCAGGTTGTATCTGAACGTATAATGCAATTTGTAAAGCAATCTAGCCTAATGTCAAAGCATGAAGTTACGGTCAGTATTGGCTATACCTTAGCAATGAGTAATGATTGCGATATAGAAATCTTTTCTCGTGCAGATAAAGGTTTGTACAAAGCAAAAGCGTCTGGCAGAAACTGCGCTAAAGCATATTGATTATAAGGCTTTTTTAAAAGGCTTAGCTTCCCCCGCTAAGCCTTTTTTATGAAAACCGTTACCCTATTGCTTGAAAGACTTTGCAGGTAAAAATTTATAAATTGTCAGCGCCACACAAAAACCTAAAAAGTAACCACTCACTAAATTTATTAAGGCTGTGGCGTTATCAAGAGGCGTAAATAACACTAATATGAGCGGTAAACTCACCCCTAATATAAAAAATATGCCTCCTTTACCTAACCAATAAGCCATTAATATAATCGCTGATATAGCACCGCCCGAAATAGCATACGCTAAAGTTAAAATGTTCAAATCTAGTAATACATTAGCAACTATCGCTATTAGGGCTGTAAATAGTATGCCTAGTGGCGCTTTATTGACTAGCGATAATCCAACATGTGGCTGTTCACTCATTTATTTACACTCCCAATAAATACCATTTTCATCATAATGTTTGTCACTTATAAAATAGCCAACCACTTGTACTAGTTCGTCATTATAAAAAATAAGCGGCACTTGACTTCGAAGCCAAGGCGCTACTTTTGCGTCCTTAAACCAGTGCTTTACGCTGTTACTTCCGGGCTTTTTAAGAGGCTTTATACGAGCGCTGTTGTAATTAAATCTTACTGAAACCTGCTCATTGGCATGCGGTGCTCTTATTCCTGCACCACTTTGCTTTGTTAATACGCGGCCATCGTTGAGAGTGAGTTCATGAGTGATTAACTCATCATCATTCACAATGTTTTTTTGAGTTACAAAGTATAAATACCCTTGGTGGCGCCTAACCTGTCCATCAACTAAGTCAATTTGAATTTTAGCATCGGCCTGAGCGTTTATTGCCTGATTAATAATTTGTGACAACTGCTTTTGAGATGGCATTACTTGGGTAAATAAGCTAAGCCACGCACGAACCACATTTGTTATGCGCACGTCGCTATAATGAATTATTTGGCTAATACACAATGCTTGCTGGTCATTTAAACTTTGGCTTAAATCAATTTGAGTGTACTCATCAAGTAGCGCTTGTTGTTGCTGCAATAACTCAATGCTGCGCCCAGCACACTGTTCAAAACCTTTAAACCGCTTAGCCAGTTCAGGCACTACACGTGCACGCAAAAAGTTACGATCAAAACGCTCATCGGTATTTGAGTCATCAGTAATGTGCGCAATATTAAACGCTGTGGCAAAGTGCTCTATATCACTGCGCGTAATGTTTAAAAGCGGCCTGTAGCATATTCGCCCGCTTTGTAGTTCACGCATTGCTTGCATTGCGCCTAACCCTTTTAAGCCCGAGCCACGCTTTAAACGCAGTAAAAACGTTTCTATTTGGTCGTTTAAATGCTGGCCTAATAAAATAACACTTTGCGGTGCGCTTAGTTCATCAAGTGCTTTATAACGTGCCTCACGTGCCTGCGCTTCAAGACTTGTTCGTGTTTGCCGGCTTATTGTTACCAGTGCGGTATTAAACGGTATATCTAGCTCAACGCATAGGTTTTGGCAAAAAGCCTGCCAGTCATTAGCGTATTCGCTTAAGCCATGATTAACGTATATTGCACTTACCTTTAGCTTTGGCATTTCTTGCTTTAGCACGTGCATTATATGTAACAATACAACTGAGTCGACCCCACCCGAAAGCGCAACAGTAAAATTAAACTGTTGTTGCTTAAAAAAGTACTCAAGGGCGTGTTTAACGTGCTGATAAATCGCTGATGATTGCATTTAATACGCTATAAAATTTGTGTTAGAAGTATTTTAAAACAAAAAAGCCGCATAAGCGGCTTTTTTTGACATTTAATGTAATCGCTACTTTATTAGCAGTAACCAAACGACATTAAACGCTTGTAACGTTGATCAAGCATGTCTTCAAGCGAAAGCGCTTGTAAGTCTGCTAAATCACGCTTTAAACGCGTTTTTAAGTTACGCGCCATTGCATCGTAATTGCGGTGCGCGCCACCTAAAGGCTCATCAACTAAATTGTTGATTAAATCTAGCTCTTTAACGCGCTCAGCGGTTACGCCCATAGCCTCTGCAGCAAGTGGTGCTTTGTCTGCGCTTTTCCATAAAATTGATGCACAACCTTCTGGCGAAATTACCGAGTACGTGCTGTATTGCAACATATTAACTCTGTCGCCAACACCAATGGCTAATGCACCACCCGAGCCGCCTTCGCCAATAACCGTACAAATAGTTGGCACTTTAAGCGCCGCCATTACTTTAAGGTTACGTGCAATTGCTTCAGACTGACCACGCTCTTCAGCGCCAACACCAGGGTATGCACCTGGCGTGTCGATAAAGGTCATAATTGGCATTTTGAAGCGCTCAGCCATTTCCATTAAGCGAAGTGCTTTACGGTAGCCTTCTGGTTTTGGCATACCAAAGTTGCGCTTGATTTTTTCAGCTGTGTCACGCCCTTTTTGTTGGCCAATAACCATCACTGGTTCGCCATCTAAACGTGCAACACCGCCTAAAATAGCCGGGTCGTTAGCAAAAGTACGATCGCCTGCAAACTCGTCAAACTCCGTGAAAATGCGCTCGATATAATCTCGAGTATAAGGACGCAACGGATGACGCGCTAACTGCGATACTTGCCAAGCGCCTAAATTTGAGAAAATTTCCTCTTTTTGCTTAGCACTTTTTTCTTTTAATTTGCTGACTTCCTCTTCTAGCTCAAGGTCTAATTCGCCAGCGCGGCTTATGCTTTGTAATTCTTCAATTTTTGCTTCTAATTCTGCAATCGGAAGCTCAAAATCAAGATAATTGAGGCTCATGCTCTAAACTACCTAATCAGTTAAATTCTAGTTCTACATTTTGTGCCGCCATGAGTGATAACTTATGAATTAAGTCGTCGCTCGGCGTGACACACCATTCGATCCCTAGGGTTAATTGCGCCAACGCATCGGGGCGTTGGTAATAAACCTTGATCGGACACGTTCCCATTTTATAAGGTTCGAGTACTTTTTGTAATTTATCGAAGAAACCTGCCTCGATTTGCACCATGTTCAGCGTCATTTTAATCGCTTTAATGCGTTTTTCACGCGCTTGAGCAATGGTGTTTATTTCTCTGGCGGTCATTGTAATGCCACCAGAGAAGTTATCAAAGCTGACCTGTCCAGATATTACCAAGATATTATTAACTTGCAGCATTTCTTGGTACATTTCAAACTGTTCTGGGAACAAGCGTACATCAATACGGGCGCTCTTGTCATCTAAAGTTATTAAGCCCCAGCGGTTACCTTTTTTATTAATTAAAGTGCGAGCAGAAATAACCAAACCAGCAGCGGTTGAGAGTACATCACGATTAGTTGGTTGTAAATCCACCAGCTTTCCGCTGGTGTAATACCTAAGTTCTTTTCGGTACTGATTTATCGGATGCCCTGTTAAATAAAGGCCTAACGTGTCTTTTTCACCCTCTAACCATTCATTGTCAGTCAGTCCAGTCGCCTTGATAAACGCTTGCTCAACTTCATCTGGCTCGGTGGCCAGTAAACCAAATAAATCGCTTTGCCCAAGTTGTTCAGCCTTGTTGTGCTGATCGGCTGCACGCATGGCATCTTTTAAACTTGCCAGTAATGTTGCACGCCCTGCTTGGGTTTTTTCTGGACCGAGTTGATCAAGTGCGCCGGCATAAATTAATTTTTCGGTGACACGTTTATTTAAGCGTTTTAAGTCAACGCGAGCACAAAAATCAAATAAATCCTTAAACGGGCCGCCCTTTGCGCGCGCTTCTAAAATAGCGTCTACTGGCGCTTCACCTACACCTTTAATTGCGCCAATACCATAAACAATTTCGCCTTGCAGGTTAACCGTAAACTTAAACTCACCGGCGTTAACATCGGGCGGTAATAAGGTGAGCTTCATGTTTTCACATTCATCCACCAAAATCACTATTTTGTCGGTGTTATCCATATCTGCCGACATTACCGCAGCCATAAATTCTGCCGGATGGTGCGTTTTCATCCACAGCGTTTGGTACGAAACCAGTGCATATGCCGCCGAGTGAGATTTATTAAAACCATAACCTGCGAATTTTTCTACCAGGTCGAAAATTTTAATCGCCAGTTCGCCGTCTATACCATTATTGCGTGCACCTTCTTCAAAGGTTGAACGCTGTTTAGCCATTTCTTCGGGTTTTTTCTTACCCATAGCACGGCGTAGCATGTCGGCGCCACCCAGCGTATAGCCTGCGAGTACCTGGGCAATTTGCATTACTTGTTCTTGGTACAAAATAATGCCGTAAGTAGGCTCAAGTATGGGCTTTAAGCTTTCGTGTTGGTATTGGGCATCAGGGTATGAAATTTCCTCTCTACCTAGTTTTCGGTCGATAAAGTTATCTACCATGCCTGATTGCAATGGACCTGGGCGGAACAAGGCTACTAATGCAATCATATCCTCAAAGCAATCGGGCTTAAGACGGCGTACTAAATCTTTCATGCCGCGCGATTCTAGCTGAAACACTGCGGTTGTTTCGGCGCGTAGTAATAGCTCTATGCTTTTTTTATCATCCAGTGGAATAGTGTTTATATCAACAGGGTCTTTGCCTTCGCGCTGCATACGCACGTTGGTCATATCCACTGCCCACTGCAAAATGGTCAAGGTACGTAAGCCCAAGAAATCGAACTTAACAAGGCCCGCGGTTTCAACGTCGTTTTTATCAAACTGTGTTACCGGAAACTTACCTTCGTCATCGCAATAAAGTGCAGCAAAGTCGGTAATTGTGGTCGGCGATATTACAACACCACCGGCGTGTTTACCGGCGTTACGCGTACACCCTTCAAGGATGCGACACATATCGATTAAATCTTTTACTTCAGAGTCGCCGTCGTAGGCTTCTTGTAAGCGCGGCTCTACATCGAAAGCTTTGGCAAGGGTCATCCCGGGATCGCCTGGGATCAGTTTCGAAATACGATCAACAAACCCATATGGGTGGCCAAGTACACGACCTACATCGCGTATTACCGCTTTTGCGGCCATAGTACCAAAAGTAATAATTTGTGATACCGCATCACGCCCATACAATGCCGATACGTGATCAATTACTTCGTCGCGTCTGTCCATACAAAAATCGACGTCGAAATCGGGCATTGATACACGTTCAGGGTTTAGGAATCGCTCAAAGAGTAAGTCAAATTCAAGCGGATCGAGGTCAGTAATTTTAAGTGCGTACGCCACTAATGAACCCGCACCCGATCCTCGCCCTGGACCTACCGGTATATTGTTATCTTTACTCCACTGAATAAACTCCATTACGATTAAGAAGTAACCCGGAAAACCCATTTGGTTGATTACTCCAAGCTCTACGGCTAAACGTTCATCGTATTCAACACGTTTTACTTTTCTATCTTCTTCGTCAGGGAACAAAAACTGGAGTCGTTCTTCAAGGCCATCTTCTGACACTTTAACCAAAAACTCATCAATATTAAGAGAGCCTGTTGGATAATCTGGTAAAAAGTATTCGCCTAACTTTACAGTCACATTACAGCGCTTAGCTATTTCTACCGTATTTTGCAGTGCTTCAGGTATATCGCTAAATAGCTCAGCCATTTGCTCAGGCGTTTTTAGGTACTGTTCTTCTGAGAAACGTTTAGGACGGCGTTTGTCATCAAGTGTGTAGCCATCAAATATAGCTACACGGATTTCGTGCGCTTCAAAATTTTCAGGTTTTAAAAATACCACTTCGTTGGTTGCAACAACGGGCAGCTGCTCTTTAGCTGCAAGCTCTACCGCCATGTGCAGGTAGTCTTCTTCAAGCGGGCGGTTAGTTCGTACAAGCTCTAAATAGTAATGATCGCTAAAGTGCTGCTTGTAAAAGCTAATTACGCTTTCTATAACGCCCGGATTATTTTTTAATAATGCTTTACCTAAATCACCGTCTTTTGCGCCTGAGAGAATAATTAATCCTTCTTTATGATTAGCTAACCATTCTCTGTCAATTACTGGACGATGAAATACATGACCACGCTGATACGCCTCAGAAATTAATAGCGTTATATTTTTATAACCCACATTGTCTTTAGCTAAAATTGTAATGCGACATGGCTCATCGGGAAATTCAGGGCTGCGCAGCCAAAAATCAGCGCCAACAATCGGCTTTATACCCGCATTATGGGTAGCGCCATAAAAGCGTACTAATCCACAAAAGTTCATTTGATCGGTAATAGCAATCGCGGGCATTTCTAGCTCTTGCGCTTTAGCGACTATTGGCTTGGTTTTAGCTAAGCCATCAACCATCGAAAAGTCTGAGTGGACCCTTAAATGTACAAAATCAGGTGCTGCCATTATTTTGCCTCGCCTTTCGCTTGCATAAGTACACGCTGAACGGGTTTAAAACTTTTACGATGTTCATCTATTGCGCCGTACTGCTCAAGCGCCGCAAAGTGCGCTTTAGTGGGGTAACCTTTATGCCCTGCAAACCCGTATTGCGGGTAGCGTGCATCGAGTTCAAGCATTTCATCATCACGCGCAACTTTAGCTAAAATAGACGCTGCTGATATTTCAGCTACTAGGCTATCGCCTTTAACAACCGCTTGAGCAGGCATAGTGAGTTTTGGTAAACGATTACCATCTATAAATACAAACTCAGGCTGTGTGCTTAATCCTTCCACTGCGCGGCTCATAGCAAGCATGGTGGCGTGTAAAATGTTTAAGTCATCAATTTCAGCTGGGCTACAACGGCCATAGGCATAACATAATGCGTTTTCTTTTATTTCTACAGCCAGTGCTTGGCGCTTTTTATCTGTTAACTTTTTAGAATCGGCTAAACCTGAAATGGGTTTAGTGGGGTCGAGTATTACCGCAGCGGTAACAACATCACCTACAAGCGGGCCTCGCCCTACTTCATCTACACCGGCAATTAAGGTTACATTGGGTCGTTCAATTTGCATGTATTAACTCCGCTACAGCTTGCGCTGCTTGTTTGCTGGCGTTTAATCTAATTTTTTCATGAATTGCTAAAAACCGTGCTTTTAATTGTTTGTTATCTGTCTCTAGCATAGGTGTAAGTGCGCCTGTTAAATTGGCTACGTTACAGTCGCTTTGTAAAAATTCAGGCACTAGCTCTTCATCGGCCAATAAGTTAGGCAGTGAAAAATACTTAATATTAAAGGTAAATAAAGTTTTAAAAATCCAATAACTCATTGGCTTTATTTTATATCCCACAACCATTGGCTTTTTATACAGCATGCCTTCGAGTGTGGCTGTGCCAGACGCAAGTAAAATGGCATCTGCCGCCTGCATCGCTAATTTTGATTGTCCATCTAGCAAACTAATATTAAGGCTAGGTGCTGTGGCATTTAAAATATCAGTAAACTGCGCTTTGCGCTTTTCGTTTACCAGCGGCACTACAATTTTAAGGTTGGGGTTTTGCGCTTGAAGTTGCTGCGCTGTTTTTATGTAGGTTTCGCTTAGTAAGCCTACTTCAGAGCCTCTGCTACCTGGCAGTAACGCAAGTACTTTGTCATCTAGACTTAACCCTAATTCTGTACGTGCTTGGCTATCGTCGTGCTCAAGCGCAATATCGTCTGCTAATGTGTGCCCTACAAACGTACACGGTACTTGGTGCTTATCGTAAAATTCTTTTTCAAACGGTAATAATGCAAGCACTAAGTTAGTAGCAGCGTTTATTGTATGTATGCGTTTTTCGCGCCATGCCCAAACAGACGGACTTACGTATTGAACTGTTTTAATGCCTGCATCTTTTAATGGTTTTTCAACGCGTAGATTAAAATCAGGGGCGTCTATTCCAATAAATACATCGGGTGGGTTATCTATAAAATGTTGAACCAATTGTTTACGGATTTTCAGTAAACGCGGTAAACGCCCGAGTACTTCAACCAAGCCCATTACAGACAGCTCATCCATATCGTAAAGCGTTTTACAGCCTTGCGCCTGCATTCTTGGCCCTGCAATCCCTTCAAAGGTAGCGTCTGGAAAATGTATTTTTAATGCTTTTATCAGGCCTTCGCCTAAAATATCGCCCGACAGCTCACCTGCCACTATACCTATTCGTAGTTGTTTCTTTTCTTTAGTCATTTGCTTTTTGGTTCATATTTAAATCGGGCGTCATAAGTTTAGTTTACCGCGTTTTGGTATGTGATTAAACGCTTTAAACAACTCGTTTTTTATCTATAAATATAATCTCTATTGTTGTTTATTTTTAATACTGATGTAGCATACAAATAATATATTAAGTTTTTCTAATATATGTTGACAAGTATTGAACAAGTGTGAATAATATTACAAACTTTCAGTAATTACTGAAAGTTCATTTAATAATTAACTCTGCCAATACCTCATTGTCCAGTTAATCCGTCACATTCAAGGAGCATAAAATGATAGATGAAACCTTTGTGGATCTATCGCGACTGCAGTTTGCCATTACTGCACTCTTTCACTTCATATTTGTACCGTTAACAATAGGTATGACTTGGATCTTAGTTATTATGGAATCAGTTTACGTTATGACTGGTCGCGAAATTTATCGTGATATGACTAAGTTTTGGGGTAAGTTATTTGGCATTAACTTTGCCATTGGTGTTGCCACAGGCCTCACGATGGAGTTTGAATTTGGCACTAACTGGTCGTATTACTCCCATTATGTGGGCGATGTATTTGGTGCCCCTCTGGCTATTGAAGGGTTAATGGCATTCTTTTTAGAATCAACCTTTGTGGGAATGTTCTTCTTAGGGTGGGATAGGCTGTCTAAACGTCAACATTTAGGTGCTACCTTTTTAATGGCGCTGGGCACAAACTTATCGGCTTTATGGATATTAATTGCTAATGGATGGATGCAAAATCCAGTAGGGGCTGAGTTTAACTACCAGACAATGCGTATGGAAATGACCAGTTTTGCAGAACTGGTATTTAACCCCGTAGCGCAGGTTAAGTTTATTCATACCGTGTCGGCGGGCTATGTTGCCGCATCTATGTTTGTTTTGGGCATAAGCAGCTGGTACATACTCAAAGGCCGCGATTTAGCGTTTGCTAAACGGTCATTTTCGGTGGCATCGGGGTTTGGCTTAGCCTCAATTTTATGTGTTATTTTACTCGGTGATGAATCAGGCTATGAAGTCGGTGAAATTCAAAAAGTAAAATTAGCAACTATTGAAGCCGAGTGGCACACAGAAGAAGCGCCCGCTGCATTCACTGCGTTTGGTTTTCCCGACTCTGAAGAGCAAGTAACCCATGCAGCTGTAAAAATACCCTATGCATTGGGCATTATTGCTACGCGTTCACTTGACGAAAAAGTAATGGGTATCTCTGATCTAGAGAAAAAACATGAAGTACGTATTCGTAACGGCATGATTGCCTATGGCTATCTCACTAAACTTAGAAATGGCGAAGATACGCCTGAAAATATTGCTAAATTTGACGCAGTAAAAGACGATTTAGGCTATGGCTTATTGCTTAAGCGATATACAGCAGATGTTGTTGATGCGACTGATGAACAGATTCAAAAAGCAGTGAAAGACTCGTTTCCAAAAGTAGGCCCTATGTTTTGGTCGTTTAGGATCATGGTTGCCTGTGGCGTGGCTATGCTTGCAGTGTTTGTATTAGCATTTTATTACAACGCACATCGTATAATTGAACAAAAACGCTGGCTGCTTTGGGCCACTGTATTAAGTATTCCATTGCCATGGATTGCGATTGAATTTGGTTGGATCGTTGCAGAATATGGTCGCCAACCTTGGGCTATTTCTGAAATACTACCCACTTTTTTAGCAACGTCATCACTAACGGTCAATGACCTTTTAATTAGCTTAACGGGCTTCATCGTTTTTTACACTGGCCTTGCCATTGTTGAAGGCTGGTTAATGATTCACTTTATTAAAAAAGGCCCTAGCTCATTACACACTGGTAAATACCATTTTGAGCTGCCAAACAACACACAAGCAAAAGGAGAATAATCATGATTTTTGATTATGAAACATTAAAAATGTTGTGGTGGTTGATTATTGGTGTGCTTTTAATCGGCTTTGCAATTACCGATGGTATGGATATGGGGGTTGCTATGCTCCTTCGCCTAGTTGGTAAAACAGATTTAGAACGACGCACTGTAATTAATACAATTGGCGCACATTGGGATGGTAACCAAGTTTGGTTTATCACCGCAGGCGGAGCATTATTTGCGGCTTGGCCAATGGTGTATGCAGCCGCTTTTTCGGGGTTTTACTTTGCCATGATGCTGGTGCTATTTGCACTCTTTTTTAGACCTCTTGGTTTTGATTACCGCTCTAAAATTGATTCTAAGCGCTGGCGTAATAACTGGGATTGGGGATTATTTGCAGGTAGTGCAATTCCGGCTTTGGTATTTGGTGTAGCATTTGGTAACTTGTTTTTAGGTGTACCATTCAATATTGATAATTTATTACGTGTAAGTTACCAAGGTTCGTTTTTTGGCTTGTTAAACCCGTTTGCACTCCTCGCTGGTTTAATTAGTATAGCTATGCTTATTGCACATGCAGGTATGTGGTTACAACTTCGCACAGCAGATGCGGTTGCAGAACGATCTGGCCAATACGGACGTTATGCATTGATTGCATTTATTGTTTTATTTGCCGCGGCTGGAGTTTGGGTGGCTAATTTGAATGGCTACCAAATTGTGTCTATGGATGATACCCAAGGCCATGCTGATCCGCTCGCTAAAGTAGTTACAACAGCAAAAGGCGCTTGGCTAAATAATTACACTGAGCGCGCATGGACAGTAACCTTCCCTGTTCTAGCGTTTGCTATGGCATTGAGTGCATTAGTATTTTCAAAGCTCAATAAACCAGCGTTAGGGCTTATTTCGACTGCACTTATGTTAGTAGGTGTCATTATGACGGCGGGCGTTTCATTATTCCCATTTATTATGCCATCAATTAACAACCCAAATATTAGCTTAACAATTTGGGATGCCGTTTCGAGCCATAAAACACTTAACATTATGCTTGTAGCCGTGGCCATTTTTGTACCATTAATTTTAGCCTACACCACGTGGTGTTATGTAAAAATGTGGCGCAGAGTAACCGTAGAAGAAATTGAAACTAACACTCACGGCAGCTACTAAGGAGACTGAACTATGTGGTATTTTGCTTGGATTTTAGGTGTACTTTTAGCCTGTACCTTAGGGGTAATAAATGTAATGTGGTACGAATTTCATCAAAATAAAAACAGCATTGCTGATGATGAACAACCGATGCATGACTTATTGAACGAGGCTAACTCGACCAACAATGACGACTAACCCCCGACCAAATCGCGCGCAGCAACAAACACTGCGCGCTTTTTTAAAAACACAAAGTAAACCCGCCTCATTATGGTTAAAACTCAGTATTGCACTGGGTACTTTTAACGCTATTTTAATGATTGCTGGGGCATATTTACTCGCTCAGGCTATTCATAACGTAATGTTTGAAGGTAGTGGCTTAAGTGAAGTCACTCACTTGCTATGGCCATTAGCAGGTATTGTTTTGCTTCGCGCTATTTTTTTAGCGCTAAGTGAAAGGCTAAGTGCTTTTGCTGCCCTTAAAATAAAGTCGGCTATGCGCCAAACACTGTTAACTAAATTAAGCTTGCTAGGCCCTAGTTATGTTGAGCAACACGGCCAAGGTGCAACTTTAAATACATTGCACAATGGCGTGGAAGAACTTCACGACTATTACGCAAAATACCTGCCTGGTGTTGCTTACAGTGCCCTTATTCCACTAGCAATCTTGGTTGTTATTTTTCCGACCGATTATAAAGCGGGATTAATATTTTTATTAACAGCTCCGCTTATCCCTTTTTTTATGATTTTAGTTGGATCAAAAGCAGAAGCGTTAAATCAAAAGCGTTGGCAACAACTTGCTGTTCTAGGTAATTACTTTTTTGACAGAGTACAGGGATTAACCCAGCTAAAACTATTTAATGCAACGCAAACCGAATTAAAACAAATAGCTAAAATTTCTGATGACTTTAGGCATACCACGCTAGGCGTGTTAAAAATCGCGTTTTTATCGTCTTTTGCCTTAGAGTTTTTAGCCACAATCAGTGTGGCTTTAGTGGCTGTAATTATTGGTTTTAGGCTTTTTTTTGGCACACTTGATTTTTCTACTGGCTTTGTTGTGCTGCTTTTAGCTCCCGAGTTTTATTTACCGCTTCGTCAATTAGGAAGCCATTATCATGCTCGCTTGCAAGGTATTAGCGCCGCTGCTGACATGGTGACTATTTTAAATGCCCCCTTACCCTATCAAGATACTGAACTAGTTAACAATACAACCGAATACACCACGTCTGATACTATTGATTCAATAAACATTAAAAATTTAACCTACATTTACCCTGACAGTAACGAAGGCATTCACGATGTCACCTTAAGCCTACCAAAAAAAGGCTTGGTGGCAGTTGTGGGTAACAGTGGCTCAGGGAAAAGTACTTTATTTGATTGCCTGCTGGGTTTTCACCCCCAAGTAATACCTTGCATTTATATTAACGGATTGCCATTAGCAGCAAACGATATTACCCAACTACAGAATCAAGTTGCGTGGATACCACAAAATCCAACACTATTTTTCGATAGCATTGGCGCTAATATAAAATTAGCCAAACCAGACGCATCACAGCAAGAGCTAGAGCAAGCAGCGCAACAAGCAGGCGCCCTTGAGTTCATAAATACCCTACCCTCTGGGTTTGATACGTTAATAGGAGAGCAAGGTGAAGGACTCTCTGGAGGGCAAAAGCAACGTATTGCACTTGCTCGGGCATTTTTAAAAAACGCCCCTATATTAATGCTTGATGAGCCAACAGCGCACCTTGATAGCCAAACAGAGCAACACATTCAACACGCCATTAATATGTACGCTAAAAACAATTTAGTACTGGTAATCGCACACAGATTAAACACTGTAAAACACGCCGACAATATTATTGTAATGGACCAGGGTAAGGTCACTGAGCAAGGTAGCTTTGAAAAACTAAGCACTCAAGATGGCGTGTTTTATAATTTGCTAAATGCCGCTAAGCAAGGAGGCTCCGATGAATAACTTTATTAGATTGATAAAGCTCTGCCGCCCTCATTATAAAGCCATGCTACTGGGTACGCTGTTAGCAACAATTACGGTGCTTGCGAACGTTGGCTTACTGGCTATTTCAGGCTGGTTTTTAGCATCTATGGCAGCTGCAGGCATTGCTGGCGTGCAAATGAACTATTTTACACCCGCTGGCACAATACGTTTTTTAGCCATTGTAAGAACGGCTTCTCGTTATGCTGAGCGCTTAGTTACTCATAATGCGACTTTTTTATTGTTGAGTGAAATTCGCGTAAATATGTTTGCAACACTCAGTAAGCTCAACAATGTTGATTTAGCCATGAGCCGCAGCGCTGATTTACTGAATCGACTACAGAACGATGTTGACGCACTCGATAAATTTTATTTGAACGTGTTAATGCCTATGATGGTTGCTTTGTTAAGCGTGCCAATCATTTTGCTTTTCATGTCTGCTTATAATGCAAATGTAGCACTCATTTGCTTTATGGGAATTTTATTAATTGGCGTTGTCATACCTGCGTTTTTAAGTGCTTCACTTACAAAAAATAGTCACAAAGAAACACACCTTAGTGCACAGTTACGGGCCGAATTATCAGATACCTTAACAGGCCTCAGAGAGCTTAGTATTTATCAAGCCCGTACTGAGCAGTTAAATAAATGCGATAGATTAAACGAGCAGTACAACCAACAATTATTTGTTCGTCATAAGGCGTTAGCAAATGCAGATGGACTGACTCTACTAATAGTACAAATGGCTATGTTAGCTAGCATAGTGACGATAGCCCCATTGGTTTATACTAATTCCATGGTTAACGTAGAACTTGCCATGTTAACGCTTTTTGTATTAGCAAGCTTTGAAAGCGTATTACTACTGCCCAATGCATTTATAGAGCTGCCTAATGTACTAAAAGCCGCAGAGCGGTTATTTACCCTCCAAGATAAAGCATCTGATCAGAGCAATAATTGTAACGCTTTAATTGATACTCAGTTTGATAAAAATAATATTGCGCTAACGCTTAATAACATTAGCTATAAATACGATGAGCATAACGCATTAAATAATGTCAGTTTTATGCTTAAATCGCGGCAAAAAGTAGCCATTGTAGGTCGAAGCGGGAGCGGTAAAACCACCTTAGTTAATTTGCTAACCGGTTTATGGCCACTTCAGCAAGGTAGTATTACATTGGGTGACCATAATAACGCGCAAGACCTTCACTCACTTAGCAGTGACAGCCGAGCAAACGTTATAAATATATTAGCGCAGCAACATCATATTTTTGATGGCACATTAAGTGAAAACTTAAGCTATGCAAAGCCAAGCGCTACAAAAGAAGAAATGCTTGAAGCCATTAACCTTGCACAGCTAGAGCCTTGGTTTAAAGAGCTACAAGAGGGTTTAAAAACACGTTTAGGGACAGGCGGCAGAAGCGTATCCCAAGGGCAATCAAGGCGTATAGCGATTGCGCAGGCTTTATTACAAAACCCCGCTATTTTAGTACTTGATGAACCCACTGAAGGGCTAGATAACCAATCTAAGCAAACCGTAATGAACGCCATTATGCACGTAATGAGTGACGCAAGCGTACTTACAATTACCCACGACCCTGCTCTTCTAGCGAAAATGGATAACATTATTTGGCTAGAAAATGGCAAACTTGTAGCGCAAGGTAGCCACAAAGAGCTTAGCGAAAAACATCAGGAATATGTGTCGCTAACCACCCGTTTTTAATACGCTGATTGAGACATCAATAACGCCGACTTTAGGATCGGCTATTTTTTAAACATACCTAACGATAAATCAATAACCCGCCCTCTAACGTACGGGCCCCTATCATTTATCCTTACGATTACCGATTTATTGTTAGCTAGGTTAGTTACCTTAACCTTAGTACCAAAATCAAACTCTAAATGTGCAGCAGTGGCTGCGTTTTGGTTAAAGGTTTCGCCATTTGCCGTTTTGCGGCCATGGTATTTATTAGCGTAATAAGAGGCTTTCCCTAAATGAGTACGCTCACCATTAGCTGTGGTAAGGACAGGTTGGCTACTACATGCAACCAAGATAGACAAAAAACTGAGGGGTAAAATTAACTTCGCAAGAGACATAGCTGTGCTTTAAATATAGTAAATTTGCGCAAAGGTTAACCTTGCCTCGCTGAGTGTGTACTGAATTGATATAAGAGAGCCATTTTGTAGGCAATAAAAAACCACCTGAGATTACTCTTAGGTGGTTTTTTAAAAATCAGAAGCGCTTATCTTACGATACCGCGCTCAGAACTTTTTACAAAGTCTATCATGGTTTGCACTGCAGGGTACTTAGCAGCATCTTCACTTAGTGAAGCAATTGCTTCATCAACACCTAAACTCTTTCGATAAAACGCTTTATAAGCACGGCGTACTGCCATTATTTCATCACTTTCAAAGCCACGGCGTTTCATACCTTCTTTATTGATTGCAGCAGGACCTGCTGGCATACCAATCGTGGTCACGAATGGCGGTACATCTTTATTTACGCCAGAGTACATGCCAATAAACGCATGCGCGCCAATTTTACAAAATTGATGAACACCTGAATTACCGCCTAATATAACCCAATCAGCAACATGAACGTGGCCTGCAACACTGGCATTATTAGCAAAAATTACGTTATCGCCTATCACTGCGTCATGTGCTACGTGTGTGTAAGCCATAAATAAGTTATTACTACCAATTTTTGTTACACCTTGGTCTTGAATGGTACCACGGTGAATGGTTGCACACTCACGGATAACATTATTGTCACCAATGATTAATGTAGTGGGTTCGTTGTTGTATTTTTTGTCTTGGCAAGCTTCACCGACAGACGCAAATTGAAAAATATGATTTCCAGAACCAATGGTCGACGGTCCTTTAACAACAACGTGAGATTCAATAATACAGTTATCACCGATAACAACATCATTGCCTATATAACTATATGGACCAACTGAGACATTGTTGCCTAGTTTAGCGCCAGGTTCGATTATTGCTGTAGAATGGATCACTATTAAAACTCTCTTCTCGCACACATAATTTCGGCACTACATACTACTTTGCCGTCAACTTTAGCTTCAGCAGCAAACTTCCATATATTGCGGCGCTCTTTTAAAAACTCTACATGCAAATGCAATGTATCACCAGGCACAACCGGTTGCTTGAAACGAGCGTTGTCTACTGCTGCAAATAAGTAAAGTTCGTCTTCACTGCGATTTTCAACTGTTTTAAAACCAAGAAGACCTGTAGCTTGTGCCATAGCTTCTAATATTAGCACACCAGGGAAAATAGGCTGGTTTGGAAAATGGCCAGTAAAAATAGGTTCGTTTATAGATACATTTTTAATAGCATGCAATGTCTTACCCGGAGTAAAATCAATAACACGATCAATTAAAAGCATCGGGTAACGGTGTGGTAATAAAGCTAAGATTTCTTGAATATCAAGGCTATTTAATTCGTTTGCCAAAATAGCATCCTTTTATGTGTTCAACTTTTATGACTTAGCAAGTGCTTCAAGCGCTTTCAAACGAGACTTCATGTCTGATAGATTACGCAAGTGAGCAATTGATTTACGCCATTCTTTGTTAGTTGTATGGGGCATACCTGATGAATAAATACCGGGTTCGGTGATTGATTTTGTCACCATACTCATACCCGTAATTATAACACCATCACATACTGACATGTGACCATTAATTGCAGTCATACCACCAATTTGGCAGTTTTTACCTATGGTGACACTACCTGCAAGAACAGAGCAGCCAGCAATGGCTGTACCTGAATTAACTTCAACGTTGTGTGCTATTTGACATTGATTATCAATAATCACATTGCTATGAATAATCGTATTATCAAGTGCACCACGGTCAATTGTAGTACTGGCGCCTATTTCTACTTTATCGCCTATGATCACAGAGCCTAGCTGAGGAATTTTAAGCCACTGACCACGCTCATTTGCATAACCGAACCCATCGCTACCAACAACACTATTTGCTTGGAACAAACAATCCGCTCCAATTTCAACGTCATGGTAAATCGTCACATTAGGCCAAAGCTTTGTCCCAGCACCTATTTTAACACGTTCTCCGATAAAACTGTTCGGACCAATTTCCGCGTTATGACCAACAACTGCACCAGCCTCTATAACAGCATTAGCGCCTATAGCAGCACTTTTACTTATATTTGCACTAGGGTGAATTGTTGCACTTGGGTGAATACCCGAAGAGGCTGAACGCGGTGTTGTATCCATAAATTGCGCAAGCTTTGCATAACTGACATACGGATTTGAAACAATCACTTTATTGCCATTAAAATGCGCTGCATCTGCTTGGTTAATAATTACAGCACTGGCTTGTGTAGCTTCAAGTTGAACACGATATTTTGAGTTCGCTAAAAATGCAATATGCCCAGTACGGGCATTTGCAAGTGTCGCTATTTTTGTTATTTCTAAAGCGCCATCACCCTGAAGTTCGGCGCCTAGAAGTTCCGCAATTTGCGAAAGCGTATAATTTTGCATAGAGTGATTATTTCTTGCTAACAGCTGTTACAACTTTAGATGAAAGGTCTGTTACTTCTTTAGGGTTGAAGTAAATTGTAGTGTCTTTTACTTTAACTTCATCAAAGTCACCGTCTTTAGCAATCTCTTCAATTGTTTTAATAATTAAGCCCTGAACTTTTGCAAGCTCTTGGTTTTGACGAGCTTTGATTTCTTGCTCTAAAGGACGACCTACTTCAGCAAGGTTTTTTTGCATACCTTGAATTTTATCACGAAGTGCATCTTTTTGAGCTTGGCTCATCGTTGTGCTCTCACGCTTAAACTTCTCAGCTTCAAAGCGAATATCACCTTGTAACTTTTCAAGCTCTTGGCGACGCTCAGCAAACTCGCTTTGTAGTGACTGCTCAATTTTAGCCATTTGAGGAATTTGTTTGTAGATTTCTTGCATATCTACAACACCTACTTTATGCGCAAGAGCGCTAGCAGAAGTACCCATCATTAACGTTGCTAAAACAGCCACTGCCGTTGATTTAAATAATTTAGTCATAAAAAACTCCTTTAGAAAGTGTTACTAATATTAAAACTGATGGTCTTCGTATCGTCATCTTCTTCTTTTTGCAATGGATACGCAAAACTAATCAGCATTGGACCCATTGGAGAGATCCACTGTAATGATAAACCGGTCGATACTCTAAAACGCATAGGATCTGAATAATCATCCAACTTATTGCGTTGATCTACGAGTAAGTTTTGATAACGGTCTACGCTAAACTCGGTGTCCCATACGTTTGCAGCATCAACAAAGAAACTGGTACGCACTGAACTTGTGTTTTCTTCATCCAAAAACGGTGTAGGAACGATTAACTCCATACCTGCCACCGCTTTGGCGTTACCACCAATTCGGCCTTGTGGTATTAACTGGTCAAACTCCGACGCACTATTGATAGGACCTGAGGTAGAACCGTCTGGATTTAGTGTACCAGGAATAGTCGTTGCACGACGTGCTACAGCTTGTGGCAATATAGTATTACGGTCAAAACCACGAAGTTCCATTTCGGTTATACGGAAGAACTCTTGGAACGGAAGCGTTTGATCGTATCCATTCGTTGACCCATAGCCGTTACCATAACCGAGCGCCGCACGTGCCGAGAACACCCAGCGATGGTCGTTAGATATTGGCCAGTAAAAACGTGAGTCGTAATTAAGCTTGAAATAGGTCAAGTCTGAGTTTGGTGTAGTCCCCGTTAAGTTTAACGTTTGGCGCGAACCTGCTGTAGGGAATAAACCCCGGTTAACCGTAATACGTGACCAACCAACACTTAACTCATATTTAGTAAAATCAAAGCCTGCATCTGGGTTTTCAGGGTCAAAAAACGTTTCACGTAGTACGCGCGTTTGCTCGTACTCAGCAATATCTGACAGCTCTTCTTTTATCCAACGAACACCAAAATTAACTCGGTTTATTGCATCAATTGGGAAACCAATATTTGTACCTAAACCATAACTTTTAGATTTGTAATCTACAAGACTAAACTTACTTGCGTCGTAGTTTCGGTAAAAAATACTGCTGCCTTGTGAAACACCATCTGGTGTAAAATAAGGGTCGGTATACGATAAACTGACACTTTCAGAGCCAGTAGACGTATTTAAATTTAAACCAATTTGGTTACCTGTACCTAAGAAGTTAGATTCAGTCACACCAATATTAAATTGCAGACCTAGGTATGAACCATAAGCAAGGCCCGCATTAAAACTACCGGCTGATTGTTCTTTTACTGTGAAATCTACGTCAACTTGGTCGTCTACACCTGGCACGGGGACTACGTTAAAATCCACAGTTTCCATATAAGGTAAACGTTGAATTTGTAGCTTTGAACGCTCAAGGTTCTGGTTTGATAACCATGCACCTTCTAGTTGCGTCATTTCACGGCGCAATACTTCATCTGCGGTGTTTTGGTTACCACCAACAATTATACGCCGAACGTAAACACGCTTACCTGGGTTAACAGATAAAGTTAACTGAACTTCTTGCTTTTCGTCATCAATTTCAGGAATTGTACGCACTTCAGCATTTGCATAACCAAAACGGGCTAAATAACTTTTAATGAACTCTTCTGACGATGTAACAACAGAGCCATTGTAAAGCTCACCAGCTCTCAGTGGAATAACGCTTTTGATTAAATCTTCTCGACCGAGTAAGTCACCAATAAAATCAAAGCCTTTAACCTTGTATTTAACGCCTTCGGTGAGGTTAGCCGTTACATATACAGACTCACGCTCTGGACTTACCGATACCTGCGTCGAATCAATATTAAAACGTAAATAACCACGGTCTAAATAAAAGCTGCGGATTTTTTCTAAATCGCCTTCAATAGTTTGTTTTTGGTAGCGGTCGCTACCCATAAATTGCCACCAAGGTAAATCTTGCTGAGACTCGGCAAGTTTTAATAATTCTTCGTTAGAAAAAAGTTCATTACCCACTAAGTTAATTTGGCGGATAGACGCGGCATCACCTTCGTCAAACTCCAATTTAAGTTTAACGCGGTTACGTGGCAATTTAGTAACACTAATATCAACCGTTGCATTGTATTTACCAATACTATGAAAAAACTCTACTAAGCCTTTTTCAATGTTGTCTATTACGGTTTTGTCTAGTGGTTCACCTTGGCGAATATCTTGTTGATCAAGCGACTCGTTAAGCTGCTCATCTTTGATATCTTTATTGCCTTCAAACTCAATAAAGCTAATTGTTGGGCGCTCTGTTACTTTAAAAATAACGTTGTTGCCATCACGCAATGCTTTGATGTTGTCGAAGTGACCAGAACGATAAAGTGACTTTATTGTTTTTGAAATTGTGTAGTCATCTACATTATCGCCTACGTTAATAGGAATATGAGTCAATGCAGCACCGAGTGCTACGCGTTGTAAGCCTTCAACTTTCAAGTCTTCAACAATAAAGGAAGTTTGGCCTAGGGCAGCAAAGCTTGCACCCAATAAACTTGAAACTGCCAAATGTTTTTTTATAGCCATTTTATTATCTTTATCCTTTACAACTGTATTACCGCTTAACACCTAAAATACGGGTGCGTTACAATCGTGTTCTAATTAGTAAATGTTGCGCTGTAATTACAAACGCGATACATCATTGAACAAAGCAAAACATGTTAGAAAAATGAGTAGCAACGCTCCCACTTTAAAACCAAATTCTTGTGTCTTTTCAGAGACCGGCTTTTTACGAAAAAGTTCAATTATGTAATACATTAAGTGTCCACCATCAAGCACTGGCAGAGGCAATAAATTAAATACGCCCAAGTTAACGCTTATCAGGGCTAAAAAGCTTAAAAAAGCAACTAAACCATAGCTTACGCTAGTCCCTGCTCCCACTGCAATACCAACAGGACCACTTAAGTTTTTAACCGAAACCTGACCCGTAATTAAATTGCCAATCATGTCAAAACTCAGTGTAATCAACCGCCAGGTTTCTTTTGTACCACGAACAATACTATCAAGTGGTCCAAAACTTCGGGATTGTACATACCCCTCTGGCCATTGCTGAACGACAGGTGCTACACCTAAAAAACCTTGTTCTATACCATTGTTGCCGACACGCCCTTGTGGGGTCACTGTTATGCTTTTTATACTATCTTGTCTTTTTACACTAAATTGTAAAGATTTGTTAGCCGATTGCGTAATTACATTAACTAATTGCGGCCAATTGCTTATAGTTTCACCGTTTACAGCCAAAATAGTATCGTTAACTTGCAAATTTGCTTGTTCGGCTGCTGAATTTTTAGTCACCGCTGCAACCGTTAATGTTGCTTGTGGCCTAAAGGGTACAATACCCAAAGAGGTAAGTGGAGGAACATCTTGTTGGTCGAGCTTCCAACCATCAATATTGAGCGTTTTGACTCGTGTTTGTAAGTTTTCATCGCGAACTGTAATCTCTACGCGCTCTTCACCTAATCGCGACATAAAAGCAAACGTCGCGTCTTGCCACGTGGTTATATTATCATCACCAATTTTAATAATGTGTTGGCTTGGCATAAGCCCGGCTTGCTCTGCTCGGCTCCCTTCAGTAATGCTGCCTACGACTGGTTTTACCGATTGCACACCCACCATGTACATCACCGCTAACGCAAAAATGGCAAACAAAAAATTTGCCATAGGCCCAGCTGCAACAATGGCAATACGTGCTTGTACTGACTTTGAGTTAAACGATAAATGTCGCTGATTTGGTGGAACATCGTCCACACGCTCATCAAGCATTTTGACATATCCACCTAGTGGAATAGCTGCTATAACATATTCTGTATTGTACTTATCGTGCCATTTAATTAAGGGCTTACCAAAACCAATAGAAAAGCGTAACACCTTAACACCCGCCTTTCGTGCTACCCAAAAATGGCCATACTCATGCACAGTAACTAAAATACCTAATGCCAAAATAAATGAGCCAAGATTCCAAATAAAATCAAACATACTAATGAGCCACTTTATTTATAAACTGAGCAGCGCTGAGACGTGCAAGCTCATCGCATTGCAATATTTCATCTAAACTCTGTACGTTGGTGTATTGAGCCGACTCTAAGGTTTGTGCATTAATCTTATAAATATCTGTAAAACCAATTTTACCTTTTAAAAATGCAGCAACAGCTATCTCATTTGCAGCATTAACGGTCGTCGTAGCGCCCTGTCCCGCCGAGCAAGCATCAATAGCAAGCTGCAAGTTAGGGTAACGGGTAAAATCAGGTTTAGTGAACGAAAAATCACAAATATCTGAAAAATTAAGCGATTTAACGCCTGCGTCAATTCGTTTTGGGAACGCCAATGCATGGGCAATAGGCGTACGCATATCAGGATTACCCATTTGCGCTAAAATTGAGCCATCATGGTACTGAACCATTGAGTGAATAATACTTTGAGGATGAATAACAACGTCAATATCATCGCTGTTACAGTTAAATAGCCACTTGGCTTCAATAAACTCAAGGCCTTTGTTCATCATAGTTGCAGAATCTACTGAGATTTTTTGCCCCATAGACCAATTAGGATGAGCTACCGCTTCACTGACGGTCACATCTTTTAAGGTATGTATATCACGCGTTAAAAATGGACCGCCTGAACCGGTAAGTAAGATTTTACTGACACCATTATCTTGCAGGTTCTTATCGCTTTGCGCACTCTGTAGTGAGTGAGGTAGACACTGAAAAATAGCGTTATGTTCGCTGTCAATTGGCAGTAAAGTTGCTTTGTACTTTTTAACTTTATCAATGAACAATTGGCCCGACATAACCAGCGATTCTTTATTCGCAAGCAACACTTTTTTACCTGCTTCAACCGCACTGAGTGTAGGCAACAAGCCTGCGGCTCCAACAATGGCAGACATAACAATATCTACTTCAGGATGCGCACATAAATCACTCATTGCCTGCTGTGAATGCATAATCAGAGTTTGGCACGCTGTACCCTTTAAATGCAATGACAGTTCTTCTGCTGCACCTTGTGTTGCCATGACAGCATAAAGGGGTGAATGCTTAATGCAAAGCTCAGCCATTTTTTTTGCATTTTGACCCGCTGTTAAAGCAAATACATCAAACAAATCACTGTTTTTTGCTACAACATCAAGTGTACTTAAACCAATTGACCCCGTAGCACCTAAAATAACTAGCTGCTGCTTATGACTCATAAACTTAAGGTCCATGCATAACACATTACAAACATTGGCGCTGCTGCTGTTAAGCTATCAATACGGTCTAAAATACCGCCATGCCCAGGTAAACATTTACCACTGTCTTTAAGGCCAGCTTCACGTTTAAACATACTTTCTAATAAATCGCCAACTGCCGAAAATAACGCTATAAATGCAGTCATAATGGCATAAATTGGCCACACGGCTAAATCAACATCGGTAAAATGGCAAAACGCCATAACAAATAAAACTGATGCGACTATACCACCAGCAAGGCCTTCAATCGTTTTATTTGGACTTACTTTTGGCATAAGCTTGTGTTTGCCAAAGCTTTTACCTGTGAAATACGCACCGATATCTGCGCTCCACACAATACCTAATACAATCAAAATCAGCATAGAACCAAAGTGAGTAGATTCAAGGTATTGCGCACTACGAAGCGTATTGAGCGCAAGCCATAACGGCACTAATGTCAGAAGCCCTGCAATGCCACGCATTACTAGTCCTTCATTCCACGCTTTCGCCATAGCTGGATAACGCCATACTAAATAACTAGCAACGATCCACCATGCAAACGCTAAAGTAAATAAATAATTAGCATCGCCCACTAGCTGACCGTTTTGCCAAAGCGACGCTATCGGCCAGTGTAAATTAAGCACAGCGAGTAAAGCTGCAACAAGTACAACAAAGGCGCCTCTTTTTATTTTTTCACATAGCCCCATAAAAGCTGACCACTCCCAAGCGCCCATTAAAACGATGGCGGCAGCAAAGTAACTAAATAACGTCAATGGTGTATAAAAAACCAAGACGAGCGCTGCGGGTGCTAACACTAGCGAGGTTAAAATGCGTTGTTTTAACAAAATTGTGACCCTTAATCTATTTAGGTTTGAGCGAGTAATTGTTTTATTTGTTCGCCCGTACAACCAAATCGTCGCTCTCTGGCAACGTAACACGCAATGGCCTCAGCAAATGCTGCTTCATTAAAATCAGGCCAAAGTGTTTCGGTAAAGTAAAGTTCTGCGTAAGCTGCTTGCCATAGTAAAAAGTTACTAATGCGAACATCGCCCCCCGTTCGAATAAGTAAATCGGGTTCAGGTTGATCGGCCATGCTCATATGCTGCGCAATACGCTCTTCAGTAATATCTTGTGCGTCAATGTCACCACTTGCAACTTGCATTGCAAGTTGTTTAGCCGCGTTTGCCATATCCCAACGGCCACCATAATTGGCAGCCACATTTAAACACAACCCTGTGTTATTTTCTGTCAGTTGCTGCGCACTATGTACTTTGTTTTGCAACCCTTCAGAGAACCGAGATAAGTCTCCAATGATGGTTAGTTTTACATTGTTTTTGTGAAGCTTTTTAACCTCTTTTGTTAATACAAACAAAAAAAGCTCCATTAGCGTATTTACTTCGTCTTCAGGGCGGCGCCAGTTTTCACTGCTAAATGCAAATAAAGTTAACGATTGTACGCCTAATTTAGTACAAAACTGAACAGATTGACGAACAGCGTCCACGCCTTTTTTATGCCCGTACACACGAGGCCTATTTCTAGCTTGCGCCCAACGTCCGTTCCCGTCCATGATGATAGCAACATGCTTAGGTAAACATTGTTGTGAAATTGTATCAGCGTTTAAAGCCATAAATATCGAGTATTCCATAAAAAAACGCCGCCTAGTATAACCCAGACGGCGTTTCAAAACTAATATATTTGTATAAACTAGTTCAGCTCATTTAGCTGTTTAGATTTCCATCAACTCAGCTTCTTTCGCTGTTAATTGAGTGTCCATTTCTTTGATAAATTTATCTGTTAACTTTTGGATTGCATCTTCGCCTTGGCGCGCTTCGTCTTCAGAGATATCTTTATCTTTTAAAAGTGCTTTAATGTCACCATTAGCATCACGGCGAATATTACGAACAGCAACACGGCCGCCTTCAACTTCGCCACGTACAATTTTAATTAAATCTTTACGGCGCTCTTCTGTAAGTGGAGGAAGTGGCACACGAATAACTGTACCTGCCGACATAGGGTTTAAACCTAAGTCAGACGCCATAATCGCTTTTTCAACTGCTTGTGCTAATGACTTGTCAAAAACACCAATGGCAAGCGTACGTGAATCTTCAATTGTTACATTTGCAACTTGGTTTAACGGTGTAGGAGCACCGTAGTAAGACACCATAATACCATCTAAAATTGCAGGGTGAGCACGGCCAGTACGAATTTTAGAAAGTTGGCTACCTAGTGCTGTTACACTCTTTTGCATGCGCGCTTGCGCATCTTTTTGAATATCGTTAATCACGGTTTAATCCTAATTATTTGATTACTTCATCTGAGGCTTGTGAAGAGATAAGTGTTCCTTCTTCTTCACCCATAATTACGCGTTTTAACGCGCCTGATTTATTCATGTTAAATACGCTTAATGGCATATTATGATCGCGGGCTAAGGTAAATGCCGCTAAATCCATAACTTTTAATTCTTTATCAATAATTTCATTGTAGCTTAAGTGACGGTAAAGTGTCGCTTCTGGGTTTTTCACAGGATCGTCACTAAATACACCATCAACCTTTGTTGCTTTAATTACTGTATCAGCTTCAATCTCAATACCACGTAGACACGCAGCAGAGTCTGTAGTGAAAAACGGGTTACCCGTACCCGCTGAAAAAATAACAACGCGGCCAGTTTTTAATAAGCTTATTGCCTCAGCCCAGTTGTATGCATCACATACGCCATTAAGTGGAATAGCAGACATTAATCGACAGTTTACAAAAGCACGATGCAGCGCATCGCGCATTGCAAGGCCATTCATTACCGTTGCAAGCATACCCATGTGATCGCCTACTACACGGTTCATACCTGCTTCAGCTAATGACCCACCGCGTAAAAAATTACCGCCGCCAATAACTAAACCCACTTCTACGTCGAGCTCTACTAACTCTTTAATTTCTTGTGCCATACGGTCTAAAACTTTAGGGTCGATGCCGAAGCCTTCGTCTCCCATTAAAGCTTCACCACTTAATTTGAGAAGAACACGTCTAAAAATAGGTTTGCGATTGATAGTCATAGTTTTGGGGCCAACTTTTATTGAATTATGGATAAAAAATAACCGCGCTTATGTTAAACATAAAAGCGCGGTTATTTTAAAGAATTTCTAAGCGTGAAGCAAAAGCAAATAGTACTTTAATTGCATCTAATTTCCTTGTCCTTCACAGTTAGTCAATCTTACTCACCTTTAGCAGCAGCAATTTGAGCAGCAACTTCAGCAGCAAAATCTTCTTCTTTTTTCTCGATACCTTCACCAACTTCTACACGTACGAAGCCAGTAACTGTTGCGTTTTTCTCTTTAAGAACATCGCCAACAGATTTTTTAGGTTCCATGATGAATGCTTGACCAGTAAGAGAAACCTCACCAGTAAACTTCTTCATGCGACCAACAACCATTTTTTCAGCGATTTCAGCAGGCTTGCCTTCGTTCATCGCGATATCGATTTGAACTTGCTTCTCTTTTTCTACAACATCTGCAGGAACATCAGCAGGTGTTAAGTACTCAGGGCTTGAAGCAGCAACGTGCATTGCAACGTGCTTAAGTGTTTCTTCGTCAGCAACACCAGCAACAACAACACCAATACGCTCACCGTGACGGTACTCAACTAGGTTTTCACCAGCGATGTACTGTAGACGACGTACGTTGATGTTTTCACCAATTTTAGTTACTAGCTCAACACGGTCTTCTTCAAACTTAGCTTGTAAGTCTTCGATAGAAATTGTTTCAGCGATTGCAGCGTCAGCAACTTTGTTAGCAAATGCTAAGAAGCTTACATCTTTTGCAACGAAGTCTGTTTGACAGTTAACTTCAACAAGTACCGCAACACCCGCATTTTGCTTGATGATGATAGTACCTTCAGCAGCAATGTTACCTGCTTTTTTAGCAGCCTTTGCAGCACCGCTCTTACGCATGTTTTCAATCGCTAACTCGATGTCACCATCAGTCTCAGTTAACGCTTTTTTACAATCCATCATGCCAGCGCCTGTACGCTCGCGTAATTCTTTAACTAGGGCAGTAGTTACAGCCATTAGTAAATCCTCAAATCTGAAATCTGGTTTAGATAAGCGGGTTACCCGCTCTACAAGAATAGCAAGTCTTCATCCTATTAAGATGAAGACTTGATGACAGCTAATTACTCAGCTTCAACGAAATCGTCATTCTCAGCTTGAGCAACGATGTTATTCTCGCGACCTTCAGTGATAGCAGCTGCAACAGCGCTAGTGTAAAGGGTTACAGCACGGATAGCATCATCGTTACCAGGAACGATGAAATCAACGCCGTCTGGATTAGAGTTAGTATCTACGATTGCAACAACTGGAATACCTAGGTTGTTAGCTTCACGGATAGCAATGTGCTCGTGGTCAGCATCGATAACAAAGATCGCGTCTGGAAGACCGCCCATGTTTTTGATACCACCAAGGCTCTTTTCAAGCTTTTCCATTTCGCGGTTAAGCATTAACGTTTCTTTCTTAGTTAATTTCTCGAAAGTACCGTCTTGGCTTTGGATTTCAAGGTCTTTAAGACGCTTGATTGATTGACGAACTGTTTTCCAGTTAGTCAACATGCCACCTAACCAGCGGTGGTTAACGTAAAACTGATCGCTTGCGATAGCAGCTTCTTTAACTGCGTCGCTTGCTGCGCGCTTAGTACCAACGAAAAGAACTTTACCTTTGTTTGCAGCAGCGCCACTTAAAAACTTAAGTGCGTTGTTGAACATTGGTACAGTTTGCTCAAGGTTGATGATATGTACACGGTTACGAGTGCCGAAGATGAAAGGCTTCATCTTAGGGTTCCAGTAACGTGCTTGGTGACCAAAGTGAACACCAGCTTGAAGCATGTCGCGCATTGAAACGTTTGCCATTTTATAGATCCTCTATAGTTGTTTAGGGTTAGGCCTCCACATATCCCATAGCACCAACACCGAAGTATTTAAACTTCTAATGCACCCAAGTGTATGTGACGATACGTGTGTGTGTTAAAATCAAATTGTGTTTGCCTTAAATACAAAAAATCATTTAAGAATTTATTTGTAAAAAGACGGCGCGCTTTATACCATATTAAAATTAAATACTCAACATCGCGTGCAAAAATTATGCAGCGATAAAATGTTAGAAACGCAACTTTGGAGCCTCAATGAGCGCTATTATCAAGACCCCTGAAGAAATAGAGAAAATGCGTGTAGCTGGGCGTTTAGCAGCAGACGTACTTGAAATGATCGGCCCACATGTCGTGCCGGGGATCACCACTGATGAGCTAAATACACTTTGTCATGATTATATTGTTAACGAGCAAAAAGCAATCCCTGCTCCATTAAACTATCATGGTTTTCCAAAATCAATTTGCACCTCTGTTAACCATGTAATTTGTCATGGCATTCCTAACGACAAACCGTTAAAAGAAGGTGACAGCGTAAATATCGACATCACTGTTATCAAAGATGGCTACCACGGCGATACATCTAAAATGTTTCACGTAGGAAAACCAAACATTCAAGGTAAGCGTTTAGCTGAAGTAACACAAGAAAGCTTATATCTTGCCATTAAAATGGTAAAGCCGGGTGTACGTTTGGGTGATATTGGCGAAGCAATTCAAAAATACGCAGAGAGCTTCAACTACTCAATAGTACGTGAATATTGCGGCCATGGTATTGGTAGCGAATTTCACGAAGAACCACAGGTCATGCATTACGGTAAAGCCGGTACGGGTGAAACATTAAAAGCGGGTATGTGTTTAACTATTGAGCCAATGGTTAATGCGGGTAAGCGCCAATGTAAACTGCTTAAAGATGAGTGGACAGTTGTAACACGCGACCGCAGTTTGTCTGCACAGTGGGAACACACGTTATTAGTGACTGAAAATGGTGTTGAAATTTTAACGCTACGATCAGATGATACTATCGACAGGATTATCGAACACTAATAAACCTACGCAGTTGATAGTACGTTTATCAATGTGGAAGGTTCAATGAGGAGCCAGCCCAGGTGGCATTACCCAACAAAGTAAAAAAGTTGCTTAGCGATGCTGAGCAACTAAGTGACTATCGCGATTGTTCCAGCTATTTTTACAAATGGTTGCATAACGAATTTTCAAAACAACCAGTTGGTAATTTAATTAATGCCCGGGCTGAGTTTATCGACCGCCTATTGATCAAATTATTTCATGTTTATGATCTATCTCATGAGCCTGATTTAGCGCTGATTGCCGTAGGCGGTTACGGACGTGGTGAACTTCACCCTTATTCAGATATCGACTTCTTACTGCTTGTAACAGAGCAACCAAGTGAAGCGGTATGTGAAAAAATAGGTCAATTTGTCACTATGCTGTGGGACCTTAATTTAGAAATTGGCCACAGTGTTCGTACAATTGATCAAGCAATAGAGCAAAAACGCGAAGACGTCACCTTTGCCACCAGTTTGCTCGAAAGCCGCCTAATTTTTGGTAACCATATTGAGTTTGAAAAGCTTAAAAACTTTATACTCGAAACGCCAGTATGGGGCTCTAACGACTTTTTTGAAGCCAAGGTACAAGAGCAAAATCTACGTCACCGTAAATGTCACGGAACAGCGTACAACTTAGAGCCAAACATAAAAGAAAACCCGGGTGGCCTTCGCGATTTACAAACTATTATTTGGGTAGCCAAAAAGCATTTTAGAGCCGAAACCCTCCAAGAGCTCATAAACCATGGCTACTTAACCCATGAAGAGTTTCAAGAGCTTTCAGAATGTTTAGAAAACCTATGGAACATTCGTTTTGCTCTGCACTTAGCCGCAGGACGATCAGAAAACCGTTTACTATTTGATCACCAACCCCTTGCTGCAGAAATACTAGGCTTTGGTAGCGATGGTAAAGCGTCGGTTGAACGTATGATGAAGCGCTTATTTCGTATAATGAGCCGTGTACGCGAACTCAATCAAATGCTGCTTTCGTATTTTGAGCAAAGTATTTCGCCACTAAGCAGCGAAGCCGTTGTTGAAGTACTCGACAGAAATTTTGAGCGTGTTGGCCATCAAATTCGTGTTAAAGACCCATCTGTATTTTTTAGGCGCGATCAACTTTTTGTTCTGTTTGAGCACATTGCTGAAAATCCAGAAATTACCCATATTTACCCAAGCACCATTCGAACTATTCGCCAAGTGCGCCGTCGTTTATTGGGTGACCTGCAAGATTACGCAGCCTGTCGTGAAGCCTTTTTACGTCTGGTAAAACACCCTAACGGTATGGGCCGTGCATTTACCCTCATGCACAAACACGGCATGCTTGCAGCTTACTTACCGCAATGGCGTAATATATTTGGACAAATGCAGTTTGACTTATTTCATGCCTACACGGTAGATGAGCACACCCACAAATTAATTAATAATATTTACCAATATTTTGATAAAACGGGCGTGAGTGAGTTTCCAATTTGCAGTGAAATAGTTACCCGTATGGATAAACCTGAGCTTTTATATTTAGCCGGTATTTTTCATGATATTGCAAAAGGCCGTGGAGGCGATCATTCAGAGCTTGGCTCTGTTGATGCCATTGCATTTGCTAAATTACATGGCTTCCCATCATCCGATGGCAAGCTTATAGCATGGCTTGTTGGTAATCACTTACTTATGTCTGTAACTGCACAGCGTAAAGATATAAACGACCCGGGTGTAATTAAAGACTTTGCAACACGTGTAAAAACAGAGCGTCAACTCGACTACCTTTATTGTTTAACCGTGGCAGATATTCGTGCCACCAACGACAACCTATGGAACGATTGGAAAAATACCCTACTACGCGAACTTTATTTGCACACACAACGTGCATTGCGTCTAGGCCTTGAAAACCCAATGGACCAACGCGACCAAATTCGTGATAAAAAGCACCAAGCAAAACAGCGCTTACTTAACTTAGGGTACCTTGAAGAAAAAATTGACCTAATTTGGAGCCGCTTTAAAGCAAACTACTTCACCGCATTTAGCGAGCAACAAATATCGTGGCAAACCGAGCATTTATTAAATAACACCGATTTAAGTCAACCGAGTGTGATTGTGTCGAATACGCCTATGCACGGTGGCACACAAGTGTTTGTTTATAGTCCCTACTCAGGTGCCCTATTCGCTCGTTTAGTAAATATTATTGGTACTAAAAAAGCACAAATCCAACATGCACAAGTACTCACCACTAAAGATGGTTATGTACTGTTTAGCTTTGTTATTCTTGAAGTCAGCGGCGCCCCTATCGCAAGCAGCCGTTCGCAATCGATTAAACGCGGCCTTGAGCAAGCACTTAATGACCCGCGTAAAAAAATTCGCTTTAAAAAGAGTCGCTCACAACGTTTTAAAGACTTTAATATCAAACCTAAAATTGTGCTGCGCCCACATGCCAGAAAAGATCGCAGCTTAATTGAAATACAAGCTGTTGATATACCGGGCCTACTAACCAAAATAGCCGAAGTTTTCCAAGCACATTTACTCCATATTCATGCAGCCCGCATAACAACGGTAGGTGAACGTGCAGAAGATTTCTTTGTCGTATCAAATAACGAATACCAAGCCCTGACTGATGAAGAACAAGCAAAAATTCATCAGGCATTACGTAAAAAATTCAACGCCGAAACAGAATAAGAGGACATACATGTCAGATTTAAAAACAATGATCGAAAACGCATGGGATAACCGCGACAGCATTAGCCCTAGCACTGTATCTAGCGATGTAAAACAAGCTATTATTGACGCGCTAGAACTACTTGATAGCGGTGCCGCCCGTGTTGCTGAAAAAATATCAGGCGAATGGGTTGTACACCAATGGCTTAAAAAAGCAGTGTTACTATCTTTTCGTATTCGCGACAACCAACCAATGAACGACGGCGTTAATCAGTTTTACGACAAAGTACCGCTTAAATTTAGCGACTACACGCCAGAGCAATTTCAACAAGGCGGCATGCGCGTAGTGCCTAACGCAGTAGCACGTAAAGGCAGCTTTGTAGGTAAGAACGTCGTACTTATGCCCTCGTACGTAAACATTGGCGCATACGTTGACGAAGGCACCATGGTTGATACATGGGCCACTGTTGGCTCATGTGCACAAATTGGTAAGAACGTACACTTATCGGGCGGCGTTGGCATAGGCGGCGTTTTAGAGCCACTACAAGCTAACCCAACCATCATTGAGGACAATTGTTTTATTGGCGCACGTTCTGAAATTGTTGAAGGTGTAGTAGTAGAAGAAGGCGCTGTTATTTCAATGGGCGTTTATATCAGCCAAAGCACTCGTATTTACGACCGTGAAACCGGCGAAATTCACTACGGCCGCGTACCTGCAGGCGCAGTAGTTGTACCAGGTGCACTACCATCAAAAGATGGCACACACAGCCTTTACGCTGCAATCATTGTGAAAAAAGTAGATCAACAAACACGCGAAAAAGTAGGCATCAACGCCCTACTTCGCTCGATTGATGATTAAATAGAAAACAATGGCATTAGTATAAATTATTGATGAAAAAATAAGGCTCTGAACCTTTTTAGATTTAGAGCCTTACATTCTTTTAAAGCGTTCGTTTATATACGTTAATTCCCAAAAGCTACATCTACCATTTTGAATAGTGATCTTCTGCTAAGCCCCACTGCCCGTTGAGTGTTATCACTTCATTAGGAAGCGTTATTTGACCGAAATAACGACCGATTTTTTGTGTGAAATTCGTGGCCACAATGAGTAAATTAGTTTTATCAAAACGTTGGCTTACAGGTTCAAAAGTAAGATTAATCAGGCCGTCGTTTGAGTGGAGTTCCCACTTGTCACAATCAATTTCGTTACCATAACGATTAAACTTAAAATCAACCATATCAATTTTGTATAGCTTTCCGTCAAGCCAAATAGCATTTTCAGTAAATCCTGTTTCAATTACACCTGCTGAAAGGTTTACTCCCAAGTAGCGCCCATCAGGTAATTTGCAGGCAAGGCTTGCCGAATTCCAAAATGTTTCACGACGCATATAGCCTGCACTCCAATCTACACAGGCCAATGCGTTCATATGGCTAAAATCGTAGCGGGTATTTTTTAATAGAAGCGTGCCAGAGCAATTTAGCGCGGCCGATTTTTGGGTGAAATGGAAACCAGTATAACCAGCTCGAGCACATACACTCAAAGGAAGGTAATTATCTGACTCGTTAATTATTGCATCAAGGATCAGCGTGGTACTTATTTTAACTGTTACCTTTCGTTCACCGGGTCTATCTGTGGTATTAACGTAAACGCTGTTATCACCCTTTTTAAAATAACTATTGCCAGAATTTGGCAGCGGCTCAATTAATGTGTTTTTAGAAAATAAATTTACAAAGCTGTGCTCGTCTAACTGTTCTGTTTTTAAATTGTAAACATAAACAAAACAGTTGCTGGCAATTTTTAAATCAACGATTGCAAGCCCAATAACTAATTCATCGCAAGTAATGCTTATAAACTGAAACTGGTTAAACTTAAATATTTTTGCAAGTTTACCGCATGGCTTATCCATTGCGTTTCTTAAATCAAAATCTAAGTAATTAATATGCTCAATCCCCTGTGGGAATAAACCAAAGTTAGCCTGACCATCAGGGTTAATCAGCTGCAGTTTTTTTGGCATGTAACTTATCCTTTCATTTACAGCCTATATTATTCTCGGGCATAAAATAATCAACCTAAGAAGATAATTACATGGTAAATATTCGTTTTGTTATCCATATGCTTTTCTCGTAACAATTTTGATAATAAAAGGCGGTAGTTTACCAACACAAATAAAAAAGCACTTATAAAAATAAGTGCTTTTAGGTTTGCTCAATTAATTTTTAATTACAGCGCGTTAAATACATCGTCTGTTTTAGCTGCACAAATAAAATCGTTTTTGTGCAAGCCTTTAATTGAATGGCTCCACCACGTTACAGTTACTTTGCCCCACTCGGTTAATAAACCAGGATGGTGGCCTTCGTCTTCTGCCATGTCGCCTACTTTGTTAGTAAACGCGATGGCTTGTTTAAAGTTTTTAAATTTATAAACACGCTCTAACTGCATAATGCCGTCGCGTACTTCTGGTACCCAGTCTGGTATTTTTGTAATAAGTTGTGCAAGCTCTTCGTCAGACACTTTTGGTGCATCTACGTGGCAAGCTTCGCATTTTTGTTCACTTAATGAAGACATTTTAAATCCTTACTTTAGCGTTTCTTTTAAATTAAAGTTAACTGGCTAATTTTTCTTTTGGTGGAAATTTTGGGTCATGCAAGCCAAGCTCTTTAGCTTGCTCAACCAAAGTCATAATATCCATTTGCGATATATCAAACAGATCATGAATCGAATTAATGGTGTAGTACTGCGGTTGCATAATATCAATGCGATAAGGCGTACGCAGTACATCGATTACGCTCATAGGCGTTATTTCTGGTGTATCTGAATACACATACTGCGTTTCACCCGGGCTTGATAAAATTCCGCCACCGTATATACGCAGGCCGTTTTCGGTTTGCATTAAACCAAACTCAACGGTAAACCAATACATGCGTGCAAGGTAAACACGATCTTTTTTCTGCGCTGCGTACCCTAATTGGCCATATTTGTGTGTGAATTCGGCAAAATCAGGGTTTGTTAGCATGGCGCAGTGGCCAAATATTTCATGAAAAATATCTGGCTCTTGAAGATAGTCAAACTCTTCGCGGCTACGAATAAACGTGGCTACCGGAAATTGTTTGTTTGCCAACAACCTAAAAAACTCATCAAAATCGATAAGTGCAGGCACAGGCGCTACTTGCCAACCGGTGGTGGTAAGAAGTACCTCGTTAAGCTCGCTTAGTTGCGGTATACGGTCGTGTGGAAGATTTATTTTTTTAAGTCCTTCCATATACTCATCGCAGGCCTTGCCCTCTATGCACGCAAGTTGGCGTGCTACAAGCTCAGACCAAATTTTATTTTCTTCATCACTCCAATGTATAACACCATTTTCGTCTGGTGTTTTGGATGTGTATTTACTTGCTTTAGCCATAAGTACCTTCTGGGTTGTGAGCCCTAAATCGGTGTCAGTGTGATACTCAAACCTATTGAATATCGAGTGACCCCATACTATGTAAAAGTGAAGAAAAGTTTAATAGACAAGCTAACATCTGTACTTGGCGCGATCACTTCATTCGTAAAGTTAAAATTACACACGTGACACATTAAAATTACAGCCATACATATAAAGGCTTTACACGAAGCTTTATGTGTAAACAAATGAATACAGCTAAAGGATTTGAGTAAACGCCTGGTCTAAATCACTAATAATGTCGTTAACATCTTCAAGCCCAACAGAGAGCCTGATCAACCCGTCACTGATACCAGCGGCGGCTCTCTCTTCTGGTGAATAAGGAGAATGGGTCATAGACGCAGGATGCTGAATCAGTGTTTCGGCATCGCCTAGGCTTACAGCAAGTGTACAAAGCTTCATGCTATCAATAAATTGCGCACCTTGTTGTAAAGTGCCTTTTATTTCAAACGCAATCACGCCACCTGCCGCTTTCATTTGATTACCAATAAATTTATTTCCTGGATGTGATTTAAGGCCGGGGTAATAAACAATATTAACTTGATGATGCGCCTCTAGGTATTCAGCCACTGTTTGTGCACTTTGACAGTGACGCTCCATGCGTATGGCTAAAGTTTTTAATCCGCGATTTATAAGCCATGCGTCGTGTGGGCTTATGGTTGCACCAATGTCTTTTAGTACGGTCATTTTTATTAAGGTAATATGTTCAAGCGATCCACACACAAGTCCTGCCACCACATCGCCATGGCCGTTTAAGTACTTGGTTGCACTGTGCATAATGATATCAATGCCATATTGTTTTGGTGATTGCAGCAATGGCGTTAAAAAGGTGTTGTCTACCACGCTAATTAAGTTGTGCTGTTTAGCAATAGCGCCAATAAGTGCTAAATCAATCACAGCCATTGTTGGGTTTATCGGTGTTTCTACAAATATCATTTTGGAATTAGGTTTAATGGCAGCCCGTAGCTCGTCCTCGTTGGTCATATCAACAAACGTAACTTCAATTCCCCAACGCGGTAACATGTGTGCAAAAAACGCGAACGTACAACCATATAATGCACTTGATGCTACAAGATGGTCGCCCTGTGATAAAAAGCTCAATACCGATGCCGATACAGCGCCCATGCCTGTAGCCGTTGCCGCAGCGGCTTCGCAGCCCTCGAGCTGTGCTATCTTTTGTTCAAGTTCGGTGGTCGTTGGGTTACCTAAACGGGTGTATATATAACCGGGTTCTTCACCTGCAAAACGAGCGGCACCTTGTGCTGCATTTTCAAAATGAAAGGTGGAGGTTTGATATAAAGGCGACGTAAGTGCGCCATGCGGGTCGTTTGCTTTTTGCGGGCCATGGATACATTGTGTATGAAGATGATGCTTGGTCATTATCTTTGTGCTCATTTTTATTATGTGTTGTTAATGACATAGATAAAAACGTACCACAGTTTAAATCACAAGCATGCCGGATGCTCAGATGGCTATTTGTGCAAAGTTTACCCGTTTACCTGTACACAAATATTTCCATCTTATTGTGCGGGCTCTGGTTTGCCTCGTTTTAAAATTTTACCTGCAATGCTCTGAACGGTTCCTTTCAACAGGCTGCGCTTGTGTTCTAGCTTAGGTAATGGGCGACTTAACTCCATCGCTTTATAGCCAATTCGCGCTGTAAAAATCCCTGCACTCACACCTTGTGCGGCTCGTCCAGATAGCTTACCAAGCAATTCTGCACTGAGCGCAGTGGCTGCTAAATCAGAGACAAGCTCTGCACTGCCTACAAACATAACTTGTTTTATGAGCATACGGTAAAGCTTAATGCGGCTTGCGTAACCAAAACCAATGCCATAAATTTTACCTATTTGCTCAATTAACTTAGTACCACGCCAAAGCACAGCCATCATATCCACCAGCGCAATGGGGCTCAGTGCAACTAATAAAGCTGATTCTGTTGCAAAACGGTTTATAAGTTTTTTTGCTTGTGTATCTTGCGTTATAAGCAAGCTATTTGCGTAAAGGGTCATTATTTCTTTATCACTGTGATGCTGTGCAACTTGCTTTTTGAAAGTGTCAAAATTATTGAGCTTTTGGTGCTTGTTTAGTTTTTCAAGCCACGGTAATGCGCCGCCTACTTGCTCGCTATTTAAAAGTCTGTCGGCTTCGTTGCGGTGTAACTGATTACGCTTAAGGCTGCGCAACATTCTATATTCGCGCCATAATATGCGCCCAATAAGAAGAACACCACTTACCACAGCGGTTAAATACACACCACCTAAAACAACCGACTGTTGAAATGCAAAGACTAATGAGTAAGCAAATTCAAGTAACACCAGTACTAAAAAGCTTGTGGCAAACACACCTTTAAGCGTTTGCCATTTTGACTTTTTATATACCGGCCCTAAGTCTATTTCATCTTCAAGAAGCTCATCATCAGGCTCTTCAATGTATTCACTTTGACCTTGAGCAACTATTTTTGCGGGTGCAAGCGTAGCTTCAATTTGTTCATCAGCTTGGGTATCAATTCGCCTACCTGCTTGAAAAGTTTGCTGTGTGTCGCTCATGATAATTTGTCTCCTAATAGATACTGCATCACATGATCAAGGCGAATATGTTTAAGTTGCTTGTCGGGGGTTGGCATAGGCGCAAACGACAAAAACTCAAACCCCTGCGCTGGCCACTCATTTTTATTAAGCATGCGGTTGGGTGGTTGTGGGGGTAAGTAGGTCAGCCAATCTTGCTCGTTAAGTGGTTTGCCGTAAATACATTCTAGCGTTTGGCCTTTATCGGTAACTTGGCGCGGCTGCGTTGCAGTAATTGACGACATAGCCATGGTTTCTATTTGTACGCCATCAAATTTTAAATAGTTAGTTTGCTCATGCACTAGCGAATCAAGTAGAAGTGCTAAGTCTTTGTGGTGCTTGGCACTTATGTGGTCTGACTTATTAGCCGCGAAGAGTATTTTATCTATGTTGGGTTTAAATAAACGCTTAAAAAAACCCGATTCGCCGTAACTAAAGTGAGCGAGTAATTGGTTGATTACGCTACTTTGCTCTTGGAGTGTTTCGTGGCCTTCATTTAAAGCACTTAATACATCAACTAACACAATTTGGCGGTCAAAATGTTTAAAGTGCTCGTTATAAAAAGGCTTAACCACTTCTTTTACATAGGCATTAAAACGCTTAATGAGATGCTCTAAATTAGACCCCGCAATAATATTATCGCTATTAACCTGCTTAAAATTAATGGGGAAAAACAATAATAGCGGCGCGCCTTTTAAATCGCCAGGCATAAGCATTCGCCCAGGTTGTAGCATAGCTAGTTTAGTGTCTTTTTTGAGACCCACCAGCATATGTTGATAAAGTTCAGCAATTTGCGCAAGTACGCTCTCATCTACAGGTGCGTTTAAATCAAGCTGATCAAGCGCATTTAAAAATTCACTAGAGGTGTTCACACGCGGGTGCTGTGATAACAGCGGGTACTGCTGATCGCACCACTGGCTATAGCTTTGCTCAAGCATAGGTAAATCAAGTAGCCATTCACCTGGGTAGTCAATAATATCTAAATACAGAGTGGATTGTGGTGAAAAGTGCCCACGTAACCCAGATGCACTTTGGTATTTTATTGCCAAACGCAAGGTGTTAATACGCTCAGTTGATGCAGGCCATGTAGGCATCCCATCACTTGGAAGTAAAGCATTGAGTGCTTGCGGATAGTCGAACGTTGGGACCTTTAACGCCTCTTGCGGTACAACTTTAGTGGCTATGTGGCGCTGCTCTCGCATTACATCAAAAAAAGGGAGGTTTTTATCGTTAGCCTGTGTAGTTAACTGCTTGACTAGAGCTGTAATAAAGGCGGTTTTACCGCTACCGCTTAACCCAGTTACAGCCAATTTTACATGCTGATCTAAACTACGGTGAAGGGCTTTTTGGGCATTGCCTTTAATACTTTTAAAGGCTTTTTTAGCAAATGAAGTACGACTCATAATGGGCTAGCACTTCATTGATGCTTAATCACCGAACAAAGTGCTATTAAATCCTTTAAAGTTTGTTGATTTCACGGCTTACCGTAAACTCGCTTGAGGTAACATGGCGTTCCATATCCTGAAGGCGTGTATCTACTCGCGCTAAACGCTCTTTTAAATCTTGTAGAGCACGACGCGGTGGCTCGCCCTTTTGCCATACTTTAAATTTTACCTCTAACGGATCGTCAGCTTTTGTTGAGCTGCTCGCATGTGCAGTCGTTGGCTCTTTTTTGTCTAATATAAACCACGCTGCAATATACGCTACCACAAACAATGGGCCACCTGCTAGCAGTACCGCACTAACAAATATAATGCGAACTAACCATAACTCCATATTAAAGTAGTCACTTAATCCCGCACATACTCCGGCTATTTTACCGCGTTGTGGGTCTCTTAATAATTCGCGTTTGGCATTCATACTTTGCGTCTCCATTGTGGTGACTCTTGGTCTAGCAATGCTTCAAGTGTTTCGACTCTATCAGCCATACGTTCAGCTTTGTGTGCTAGTTCTAATAACTGGCGATGTTCATGCTCACTTAACCCTTGGCTTACTTGTTTTTTGCTACGGTAGTGTAAAATTAACCACAGTGGCGCAACAAAAATCATAAACAAGATAAATGGTGCAACTAGTATCTCTGGATCAAACATAACCCTCTCCTGACAATCCGTTCAAATTTGTTAAGCAGTGGGGCACATTACATGCCCCTGCGTAAATTACTTATCAGCAAGCTTCTTTTTAAGTTCAGCTAGCTCATCATCAATTTTTTCATTTTTTTGTAAATCAGCAATTTCGTCTGCTAACGTTTGCTTACCTAAATCGTAAGACTCTATTTGAGATTCTAGTCCATCAATTTTAGTTTCGTAACGTTCAAAGCGATTAAGTGCATCTTCTACCTTCGAGCTATCAAGTGCTTTTTTCACTTCTAGGCGCGACTCAGCTGAACGCTGACGAAGAATTATTGCTTTTTGTCGTGATTTAGCATCAGCTAACTTTTCTTGTAACGTGGTCACTTCTTGCTGAAGCTTCTCAATATGAGACTCTACATGCTCAAGTTCACCTTCTACAGCTGTCACTGCATCTGCCGACTTTTGCTTTTCGAGTAGTGCTGAACGTGCTAAATCTTCGCGGTCTTTACTAAGTGCTAACTCAGCTTTTTCTTGCCAGTCATTTACTTGAACTTTAAGTGTATCTAGGCGACGAACAATTTCTTTTTTCTCTGCCAAAGTTTTAGCTGACGTAGAGCGAACCTCTACCAGTGTATCTTCCATTTCTTGGATAATCAGACGCACCATTTTTTCTGGGTCTTCTGCTTTATCTAAAATGGCATTGATATTAGAATTAACAATATCTGCAAAACGTGAAAAAATTCCCATAACATTTACCTCTGTAATTAAAACGTAGTTAGTCTGCTTTAATTAGTATCAATATGCTTGCCAACTTTTTAAAAAACTAAAAAATACTGTATTTTCATTAAGTTAAACTAAATATACAAATTACTTTAGTTATTCATAATAATGAAATACACTAACAGTTAGTAAAAATGACTAAGACTTAGGGAATATGAGCCAATATCGCCAACAAGACAATTTACTGGGCCAATCTGACAGCTTTTTATCTGTATTGGATCAAGTATCGCAGCTAGCTAATCTAGATAAGCCGGTGCTTATTATTGGCGAACGAGGCACAGGTAAAGAGCTTATAGCTGCCCGCCTGCATTTTTTGTCTAAACGTTGGGATCAAAACTACGTAAAACTAAATTGTGCTGCCTTGAACGAAAACCTGCTCGAAAGTGAATTGTTTGGTCATGAAAGCGGCGCATTTACAGGGGCCAGTAAACGTCACGAAGGCCGTTTTGAACGTGCTAACAGCGGTACACTATTTTTGGATGAATTAGCAAATACATCAGCCATGGTACAAGAAAAACTCCTACGCGTTATAGAATATGGTGAGTTTGAAAGAGTAGGCGGTAAGCAAACTGTAAAAGTCGATACTCGCCTAGTATGCGCCACCAATGAAGACTTACCATACCTTGCTGAACAAGGTGAGTTTAGAAGTGATTTACTTGATAGATTAGCATTTGATGTAATAACGCTTCCCCCACTGCGTGAACGTCAAGACGATATTATGCTGCTCGCAGAGCAATTTGCGATGAACATGGCACGCGATTTAGAGTGGGAGCTATTTAGCGGGTTCACTCGAAGCGCTACAGAAACGCTTTTATCGTATAACTGGCCTGGTAATATTCGTGAGCTTAAAAATGTGGTTGAACGTAGCTTATATCGCCACGGAAGTGAACATATTCCCGTTCACCAGATTATTTTGGACCCATTCGAAAGTCCATTTAGACCTAAAGCGCGTATTAAAGCCCCAATAGCCCCTCAACATATTAGTGCTGAGCCTGTTCCTGTTGCAGCGCCTACAAATGTTTCTGAGCAAAAAGTAGAGACTGATATTCAATTTCCTTGTAGCTTAAAAGAACGCTCAAATGAATTTGAAATAAATATGATTAACAAAGCGCTTGAGCATAGCCAATTTAATCAAAAGAAAACTGCAGAAGTCCTTGGTTTAACGTATCATCAATTACGTGGGTATCTAAAAAAATACAATTTGTTGGATCAACAATAGTTAGAGGTTATGCGTGTGCATAAATTTTTACTTGCTTTACTAGCAGGCACTTTAGTTGGCTGCTTAGATAGTGAAGAACGCGTTATTGAAGAAAAAAACCAAGGCTTGGTCTATTGCGCCGAGGCAAACCCTGTGTCGTTTAACCCACAAGTGACAACCACAGGCTCAACTATTGATATTATTGCCAATCAGCTCTATGACCGCTTAATAAGTATTGATCCGGTTACTGCTGAGTTTCAAAGCGAACTCGCAACAGATTGGAAAGTAAGTAAAGATGGTAAATCGGTCACCTTTACTCTTCGAAAAGACGTGCCATTTCATACCACCGCATACTTTACACCTAGCCGCACTTTTAATGCCGATGACGTGATTTTTACCTTTAGTCGCTTATTTGATGTGTACAACCCTTATCATTTTGTGGGTGATGCCAGTTACCCTTATTTTCAAAGTGTAGGCGTTGATCAGCTCATTCGTAAGATTGTTCGCGTATCTGACCACCAAGTTAGATTTGAGTTGTTTAATGCTGAAAGTAGTTTTTTAGCTAACATGGCCACTGACTTTGCGGTTGTTTTATCGGCCGAGTATGCAATGAAACGCAAAGCGGCAGAGCAAGAAGAATTATTTGATCAATACCCTGTGGGCACTGGTCCTTATATTTATCGTGAATATCGACGAGATAATTTAGTCCGCTTTTACCGTAACCCCGATTATTGGAAACACGACGTTGCCCTTGAACAACTTGTTTACGATATTACCCCTAATGGCACAGCACGCATTGCAAAGCTGTTAACTAAGGAGTGCGATTTAGCTGCGCACCCAAGTAGCGCACAATTAAGTATTTTAGCCCAGCGCGACGATATAAATATTGAAAAAGAAACCAACCTCAATGTTGGCTACTGGGCCTTTAATACAGAGCGCCCCCCCTTTGATGATATTCGCGTACGCAAGGCGCTTGCACATGCCATTGATACAGATAAAATAATGCAAGCGGTATATTACGGTAACGGAACACGTGCAGAGTCGATGTTACCACCAACCTCCTGGGCTTTTAACGCTCAAACAAGTATGCCATCATTTGACCCTGACCTTGCTAAAAAACTACTCGCTGAAGCCGGCTTTCCTAATGGGTTTGATATGAATATTTGGGCCATGCCAGTGAGTCGTATTTATAACCCCAATGCACGTAAAATGGCTGAATTAATGCAAAGTGACTTACGCAAAGTGGGTGTTAACGTAAGTATTGTAGAATACGAGTGGAATACGTTTATTCAGCGAATTGGTGAACATAGACACGATAGCGTACTCCTCGGCTGGGCAGCAGATACGCCAGACCCCGATAACTTCTTTAGCCCGTTATTGAGCTGCTCAGCAACATTTAGTGGCAAAAACCCGGCCAATTGGTGCAACCCTAAATTTGATCTATTACTGGCGCAAGCACTCGATACGACAGACTTAAATATGCGAAAAAAATACTACGCAGATGTGCAGTCGCTTATCATGGCTGAATTGCCCTTGTTGCCCATTGCTCATGGGTTACGCTTTCAAGCAAGCAGTGCCGATGTAGACGGCATAGAACTTGGCCCATTTGGGGCTATTTCGTTAGCCAATGCGAGGAAAAAATAATGATTCTCGATTATATTTTACGCCGCCTTGGTTTATTACTTTTTATGCTGCTCATGCTCAGTATTTTTACGTTTTCGTTGGCGTACTTATTCCCTGGTGATCCATTAAGTAACTTAAGTGGTGTTCCGAGTAATAATTTTTCTCAAAATACGCAACTAGAAGATAAATACTTTTACAACAGTAATTATTTTATGCAATACCTCGCCTTCTTAGGCCGAGTTTTTCAGGGGGATTGGGGATTATCGTTTGCCTCTGGCGACAATGTTTTTTCACATATTCTTGATTTATTACCAGCGACATTAGAGCTTAGTGTGTATGCACTTATTGTCTCTATATTTGTTGGCGTGCCTGCAGGTATTTTAGGCTCAGCCTATTACAATCGCTGGCCAGATAAGCTTATTAATTCAACCACCATTGTGGGCTATTCTATGCCTGTATTCTGGTTAGCTTTATTACTAATTATGATTTTTTCGCTCAAATTGGGATGGTTTCCTATGTCGGGTAGAATGGGGCTTCTTTATGAAATTCCAGCGGCCAGCGGGTTTATGCTCATTGATATCATGCTAGCCGGCTTTCCGTATAAAGGAATGGCATTTGTAGATGCATTACACCACTTAACTTTGCCCACAATTGTGCTTGCCACATACCCAACCACAGTGCTTGTAAGATTTACCCGCGAATCAATGTTGAAAATAATGGATCAAAATTTTATTAAAACAGCACGCGCGAAGGGGTTAAACCGACGTCAATTAATCATGCATCATGCACTGCGCAATGCGCTTTTACCGGTAATTAAAAAAATTGGTTTGCAATTCAGTACACTGATAACGCTTGCTATGATCACCGAAGTTATTTTTTCGTGGCCTGGTATTGGCCGCTGGTTGATAGACAGTATTTACCAGCGCGACTTTCCTGCAATTCAGGGAGGCCTAATGGCTGTATCTTTATTTGTTATTTTAGCCACTATAACAACCGAACTTCTTTATAGTTTATTCGACCCACTCTCACGGAACCAAGCCCATGGCAAAGTTTAAGGTATTTTCTGAAGAGTCGAATAAATCGCCACTGGCGCGATTTTGGCGAAAATTTAAAAACAATCACCCTGCTCTTGTTGGTTTATGGGTGTTTTTGGCATTTGCCTTACTCGCTGCCAGCGCACCATTTTTAGCGCCTTATGGGGTAAACCAGCAGCACAGTGATGCGCTACTTATTCCACCCTCGTGGCGAGAAATGGGCGATGTGCGTTTTATTTTAGGCACTGATGATTTAGGACGTGATGTGTTGTCGCGTTTAATGAACGGCGCAACCTATACATTTGGTTTATCGGTCGTCGCTGCATTATTGACTACCATAATTGGTGTATTAGTCGGCACATTTGCTGGTATTAGTAGAGGTATGCGTTCAAGCTTTTTAAACCATTTACTTGATATCACCCTTTCAATACCGTCTTTATTATTGGCTATTATCATTATTGCAGTATTAGGCCCGGGCTTGATGAATACAGTATGGGCAATTATTTTAGCCTTACTACCGCAGTTTATTCACTCTATTAGAAACTTAATAGTAGAAGAGTTAAGCAAAGATTACATTACGGCGTTTAAACTCGACGGCGCTTCAAATTGGCATATTATATCGCGCGGTATTTTTCCTAATATTTATGAACACATAGTGGTTATTTTTACTATGGCACTGTCTACGGCCATACTAGATATTTCTGCGTTGGGTTTTTTAAAGTTAGGCGCACAACCCCCAACCACTGAATGGGGTGCCATATTGGCAGAAAACCTTGGCCTAATTTATTTAGCACCTTGGACGGTTGCCTTACCAGGCGTATTATTATTTTTAGCGGTATTATCGACCAATTTAGTAGGCGATGGACTTAGACAAGTGCTAAAAGAGCGCAAGGCCGATTAAATGCAATTATTAGATGTTAGAAATTTAACCATTGAACTGCGCACTTCAGAAACAGTTATAAGGGCAGTTGATAGGGTCAGCTTTAGCTTAAAAGAAGGTGAAGTGCATGCGCTTGTAGGTGAGTCAGGCTCAGGTAAAAGCCTAATAGCAAAAGCAATTGTAGGTGTATTGAACGAACGCTGGAATATAACCGCTGATAGAATTCACTGGCGTGGTGTTGACCTAATGCGCCTAACTCCGGAGCAACGCAGACAAACGGTTAGCAAAGATATTGCAATGATCTATCAAGATCCTAGCCGTTGCCTTGACCCTACAGCGAAGATTTTTAATCAAATTGCTGAAACCTTACCTGAAGTCGCTCGCAAGGGGTTCTTTTTAAAACGAAATCGCGAGCGAAAAGACCGCGTTAAAGCACTTATCCATAAAGTTGGTATTAAAAACCATGAAGCGGTACTGGATAGCTACCCTCATGAGCTCTCAGAAGGTGTGTGCCAAAAGGTAATGATTGCAATGGCAATCGCCCGAACACCTAAGCTATTAATTGCTGATGAGCCGACTACAGCACTTGAGAGTACTACCCGTGCGCAAGTGTTTAGGTTATTAAAAAGCCTTAATCAACTCAAGAATATGTCTATTTTAATGATTTCACACGAGCTTGAAGAGATTGCTGATTGGTCTCATGGGATTCATGTTTTATATTGCGGGCAAATGGTTGAAGCAGGTCCAACACATAAAATATTTAAGCAACCTCGCCATCCATACACCCAAGCACTTTTGAAAAGCTTGCCAGATTACGAGCAAGGCTTAGCTCATAAAGAACCGTTTTATGCCCTTAAAGGTACTATTCCTACATTACAACATTTACCAATTGGTTGCCGACTTGGGCCACGTTGCCCACAAGCACAAAAAGAATGTGTAGTTACACCAGCTCTCACTAAAAACAGTGGGCACAGCTATGCTTGTCACTTTCCGCTTATAAAGGAGGTGAAGTAATGCAGCCTACTCTCAAAGTACAAGCGCTATCGAAAACATTTGATGTGCGAGCGGGTTTGTTTAAACGCAAAAAGTTTGAAGTGCTAAAAAACATTTCATTTTGTATTGGTAAAGGTGAAACCATTGCCGTAATTGGTGAAACAGGCTCGGGGAAAAGTACATTAGCTAAGTTACTTGCCGGTGCCGATAGTGCAAACGCTGGGCAAATATTACTTGAAGGCAATGTAATAGAAGATAACGGTATTCGTGATAACCAATGTCGTCACATTAGAATGATTTTTCAAGACTCAGGGGCGTCGTTAAACCCAGGTTTAACTATTGGCGACATGCTTGATGATTGCTTGCAATACAATACGGACTTTGATGAAGAAGAACGCTCAGAAAAAATAAATACAACACTCTCTAAAGTTGGATTGCTAGTCGATCACCAACATTACTATCCACATATGTTCAGTGTTGGCCAATTACAACGTGTGGCTTTTGCCAGGGCGCTTATTTTAGATCCTAAGGTGATGGTACTCGATGAAGCCGTATCGTCTTTAGACCCTTCTATACGTGCCCAAATAGTAAATTTATTACTCAAGTTACAACGTGAAACGGGTCTAACTTATGTCATGATCACCCATCACCTTAGTTTAGTACGCCATATTAGTGATCAAGTCATTGTGCTAGATAAAGGCGAGGTGGTTGAGTATGGTTTAACAGAAAATGTATTTAATAACCCTCAGTCAAAAATAACGCAGCGTCTATTAAGCTGTTAATGCAATTTTTTGTTATGTAAGTGCATTTTAGAAGGTCTTGTTATTAACTTTTACTTTTTAACAAGGCCACTCCATGATCAAACACACACTACTTAGTATTACTCCCCTACTGATTTTATCAGCGTCTGCTATTGCCGAGCCCCCTAACAAAGTTAAAAACTGGGTTGGCGGAATCGATCATTTAGGTTTAACTGTTTCAGATTTAAATTCATCTAAAGTTTTTTTTACTGATGTGCTTGGTTTTAAAGTGCTGGGAAATGATCCGACTTATCCTGCGTACTTTTTATCTAATAAAAAAACAACCATTACATTGTGGCGAATTAAGAATAATGAAAAACGTGTAGAGTTTAACCGAGCAGAAAATGTGGGTCTACACCATTTAGCACTCAGTGTTGAGAGTATTGAAAAGTTAAGCAAGCTGCATAAGCACTTAAAAATGCAAAATAATATTACTATAGAATTTGCACCAGAGAATTTAGGTAAAGGCCCTGCGCAGCACATGATGATAAGAGAGCCTAGCGGTAACCGTATTGAATTTATTGCGAGGCCTATCTAGCGCCCTAAAATGATTGGTATTATTACGCAGTGGTATAAACACACTCGAATTTAAAACAATAAAAAAGGCGCTCATAAGCGCCTTTTTTAATAACCAAAATTAACTTATTCAGCAGCTTGTTCAACTACTGGTAAATTAAGTTCAGCTTTAGCTTTAAGCGACTCTATGAAAACCATATAGTTTTTGTTCGCTTGAGCCATTGTAATGCTTTGTTTAGCTTGTGGGTCAATATCAGCCGTTACTGTAGCATCTGTCACTGAGTTAAGTGCAACAATCGCTGCATCACCGTTATTTAAGTCAACAACATCTACCACTGCAGTATCTGCTGGGTGAGCCATTTTAAATGCCTGAGTAACAATCGCTGGCGAGACAGCAAAACTTTGACGATTTAGTTGTGACTCTTGACGAAGCGTTAAGCCTTGCTCAGTTGCAATATCATTCAAACTTTTACCTGCTTGAATTTCAGCAAACAAACTACGTGCTTTATCTTTGGCAAGCTCAGATGTCTTGTCATTTACCAAGCGTGTTTTAATCTGTTCACTTACATCACTTAATGGTTTAGTTGACGCTGGCTGATGCTCGTTAATACGCACAATAACAATGTGCTCATCGCCCAACTCAATAACCTCAGAGTTAACTTTGTCTTCAAGTAAGTCAACAGATGTGAGTGCAGTAATGACAGCCGGTGTATTTAACGGCTCAGGTAAAGCGTTCAACGCTAAAAGAGGTGTTGACTGAACTTCTAGTTCAGCAACTTCTGCAGCATCATCTAAACGATCTGAAATTTCAAACGCAATTGCACCCATTTCGGTTTGCTTATCGTAAAATGCATCAATTTTTGCAGCACGCTCTAATTCAGCACGTAAGTCCGCTTTTACATCATCAAATGGTTTAACTTGTTGTGGCTGAATATCAGTCAGTTTAATGATGTGATAACCGAACTCTGACGCAACCACTTCTGAAAAATCACCTTTCGCTTCAAGTGAAAATGCTGCATCTTCAAATGCAGGATCCATTACATCACGTTCAATCCAATCAAGGTCACCGCCCATCTCTGCGCTAACGATATCATCAGATGAAGACTCTGCGAGTTCAGCAAAGTCTGCACCTTGTTGAAGCTCAGCATAAAGCACATCGACTTTGGCTTTAGCTGCATCATCGTCTTCACTGTTATCTATTAATATGTGTGACACACGGCGTTTTTCAGGCTCAACATATTGCGCCTTATTTTGCTCATAAGACGCTTTCACATCTTCTTCAGTCACTGAACCAACAACAATATTTTCAGCTTTCAACTCGACATAGTTCACCGAGATAAGTTCTGGTGATAAAAACTGCGATGCATTTAGGTCATAGTAATCTGAAACTTCTTGCTCTGATACTTCAACATTATCTGCAAGCGACTCTTTATTAATTATTAAGTAGTCAATGCTGCGAGTTTGTTGTTGAAGAGCAATAGCACTTTTAAGCTCGCTTTCAAGCGCAAAGTCTGTGCCTGCAACTGCTGATACTAACTGACTGCGTGTCATGTCTTCGCGAAGGTATTCACGAAAAGTATCTGGTTGGAAGTTCATTTGACGAATTACTTGTAAATAACGATCGTTATTAAATTTATCGCCAAGCTGAAAATAAGGTAATTCTAAAATTGTTTTACGAACTGTATCATCGCTTACGCGAAGGCCTAATTCTGCCGCTAGCTGTGATTGCAATTCTTGTTGTACTAAGCGGTCAATTACACCTTGGCGAATTTGTGCCATATAATTTGGATCTGCAGCAATTTGTGTAAAGTACTCACCAAATTGTTGCTCTAAACGATTACGTTCGTTTTGGTACGCGCGGTTAAATTCCGTTTGGCTAATTTTAACTCCGTTTACTTCAGCAACAGGTTGTTCCGTGGTTTGACCTAGGTAACTACCGATCCCTGCTAAAGCAAAAGATAAAATCACCGCGCCTAAAATTATTTTGGCTACAGGTCCTTGCGAACCTTCTCTGATTTTCTCAAGCATTTGTTTATCTCTTTTTGATCAAGGCTCAATACCTTGTCACATGTAAAAAAAGCGTATCTTACCAGATACGCTTTTTCACTTGAAGTAACTAGCGGTAAAGTTATTCAACTCAACTGTTAGGCTGATTAAGTAACTTTACTTTCGCCATAACTAATCTGTTTAAACTATTGATTAGTTTACTGCGTCTTTAAGCGCTTTACCGGCTTTGAAAGCTGGAATGTTTGCAGCAGCAATTTGAATAGTTTCACCAGTTTGTGGGTTACGGCCAGCTCGTGCAGCACGTTCACGTACTGAGAAAGTACCAAAACCAACAAGTGCAACTGAGTCGCCATCTTTAAGCGCGCCAGATACAGATTCGATGAATGAATCAAGTGCACGACCTGCAGCCGCTTTAGAAATGTCAGCATCAGCTGCGATTTGATCGATTAATTGAGATTTATTCACAATATCATCCTCTTTCATTGTTATTATCAAGAGCGATGGTTTTTTAAACTAACATCACTTTTTTGAAAATTTTAGAGCAAACTTGTAATGCTCACATGATTATATTTTTCTTAAGCCTAGGCCACATAAGGCCTAGGCTTGAAAACCAGTGCTTAACTTATCATACCGTTTAGATTTGAAAAGCCCTAAAAAGCACTTTTTTTACGTTTTTTACTGCTTTTTCTCTGTTTCGACTGAAAAACTCTCAACAGGATGTACCAAAGCAAGTTTTAACACCTCATCGATCCATGTCACTGGGTGAATATCAAGACCTGCCAGTACGTTATCTGGGATCTCTTTTAAGTCACGTTCGTTAATTTTTGGAATAATAACGGTTTTTATTCCACCACGGTGCGCAGCTAGTAACTTCTCTTTTAAGCCACCAATAGGCAGAACTTCGCCACGAAGCGTTATTTCGCCAGTCATAGCAACATCAGCTTTAACTGGGTTACCTGTTAAACTCGACACCAGTCCAGTCACCATGGCTGCACCAGCACTTGGGCCATCTTTTGGTGTTGCACCTTCAGGAACGTGAACATGAATGTCACGCTTTTCATAAAAATCACTGTTAATGCGAAAAGTATCAGCACGATTACGCACCACAGTCATTGCTGCTTGAATCGACTCTTGCATTACATCGCCAAGTGAACCGGTGTAAGTCAATTTACCTTTTCCTGGCACGGCTGCACATTCGATTGTCAGTAAATCACCACCAACCTCAGTCCATGCAAGACCTGTAACTTGACCAATTCGATCACCGTCTTCTGCTTTACCATAGTCAAAACGTTGAACGCCTAGGTACTCTTCTAAATTATCTTGATTAATAGTCACCGTTTTAATGTCTTTTTCAATCAGAATATTTTTGACAGCTTTACGGCACAACTTAGAAATTTCTCGCTCTAGATTACGTACACCCGCTTCACGTGTGTAATAGCGAATAATGCCGATAATTGCACTATCGTCTATTTCAATCTCGTTGTCTTTTAAGCCATTACGCTTTACTTGCTTAGTGATCAGGTGCTCTTTTGCGATATTAAGCTTTTCGTCTTCTGTGTAACCTGACAAACGAATAACTTCCATACGGTCTAAAAGAGGACCAGGGATGTTAAAGCTATTCGAAGTAGCGACAAACATAACATCCGATAAATCAAAATCGACTTCAAGATAATGATCAGCAAAATGGCTGTTTTGCTCAGGATCCAGTACTTCTAACAATGCTGAAGCTGGGTCGCCGCGCATATCTGAAGACATTTTGTCGATTTCATCTAATAAAAATAGTGGGTTTTTGACCCCTACTTTTGTCATGTTTTGAATTAGCTTACCAGGCATAGAACCAATATACGTTCTACGATGGCCTCGGATTTCGGCTTCATCACGAACACCGCCTAACGCCATACGAATATACTTACGGCCAGTAGAACGGGCAATAGACTGACCAAGTGATGTTTTACCTACACCTGGAGGTCCTACAAGGCACAAAATTGGCCCTTTAAGCTTGTTAGTACGCTGTTGTACCGCTAGGTACTCCAAAATACGTTCTTTTACTTTATCAAGACCATGGTGTTCGCTGTCTAATATTTTTTGTGCACCAGCCAAATCTTTTTTAACTTTTGAACGTTTTTTCCATGGCACGTTAATTAATGTGTCGATGTAAGAACGTACAACCGTTGCCTCAGCTGACATTGGCGACATCATCTTAAGTTTATTAAGTTCTGTCGTCGCTTTTTCTTGCGCTTCTGATGACATGCCCGACTCTTCAATGCGCTTTTTGAGCGCTTCAAATTCATCAGGAACATCATCAAGTTCACCAAGCTCTTTTTGAATGGCTTTCATCTGCTCGTTGAGGTAATACTCGCGCTGAGATTTTTCCATCTGCTTTTTAACGCGGGTACGGATTTTCTTCTCAACCTGCAATAAGTCGATTTCACCTTCCATCAGGGCCATTAGGTATTCTAAACGCTCTGTCACGCTTGAAATTTCTAGCACTTTTTGTTTTTCAGGCACTTTTAACGGCATATGCGCAGCCATTGTGTCTGCAAGTCGCGCCGGTTCATCAATACCTGATACCGAAGTGAGCACTTCTGGTGGAATTTTTTTATTGAGCTTTACATAGCCTTCAAATTGGCTAATTGCACTTCGAATAAATACATCTTGCTCTTGTTCATCAATTAAATCTGATTCAATAAATTGAGCATCGGCAACAAAAAACTCGTCATTATCAGCGAAGTCTTTGATTTCAGCGCGCTGTGTGCCTTCTACCAATACTTTTACTGTCCCGTCAGGGAGTTTTAATAATTGAAGTACAGTTGCAATAGTACCAATGCGATAAATATCATCTTGCTCTGGTTCGTCTACAGTTGCATCTTTTTGTGCAACCAAGAAAATTTGTTTGTCTTTATCCATTGCCGCTTCAAGGCATTTTATTGATTTTTCACGGCCTACAAAAAGCGGGATCACCATGTGTGGGTACACCACAACATCGCGCAGTGCTAGCACTGGGATTTCGACTTGGTCGGTTCTCTCAAGCGTCATTATATTTCTCTTCGCACTTCATTTATTTAAAAGATTACTCAAGTATATGGGGATAACCACATTAAAGTTCAACAATTTTCCCCGACTCGTTTAAATTAATTATAAAAAAAGGAGCCTTAGGCTCCTTTTCAATGCAAATAGCTTAAAAACTATTCAGATGCAGCTTTATCTTGATTATTATTTTCATATATCAAGATTGGGTCTGACTCACCTTTAATTACCGTTTCGTCAATAACCACTTTACTCACATCGTCCATAGATGGAAGTTCGTACATGGTATCTAGTAAAATACCTTCTACGATAGAGCGAAGACCACGTGCACCGGTTTTACGAACCATTGCTTTGTGAGCGATAGCAGATAAAGCATCATCACGGAACTCAAGCTCTACATCTTCCATACCAAACAATACTGAGAACTGCTTAGTGATAGCATTTTTAGGCTCACTTAGAATTTGTACCAAAGCGGCTTCATCTAACTCTGTGAGTGTAGCAACAACTGGTAAACGGCCAATAAATTCAGGTATTAAACCGTATTTTACTAAATCTTCAGGTTCTACGTCTTTAAACGTCTCGCTTAAAGAACGTGCCTCAGCAGACTCTTTAACACTAACGCCAAAGCCAATACCAGTATTTTTATGGCTACGTTGCTCAATTACTTTATCAAGCCCTGAGAACGCACCACCACAAATAAACAAGATTTTAGAAGTATCTACTTGCAAAAATTCTTGTTGTGGATGTTTACGCCCCCCTTGGGGAGGTACAGAAGCAATTGTACCTTCAATCAGTTTGAGTAATGCTTGCTGCACACCTTCACCCGATACATCACGCGTGATTGATGGGTTATCTGATTTGCGAGAAATTTTATCTATTTCATCAATGTACACAATGCCACGCTGTGCTTTTTCCACATCGTAATCACATTTTTGCAATAGTTTTTGAATAATGTTTTCTACATCCTCACCCACGTAACCTGCTTCAGTAAGTGTCGTTGCATCAGCCATTGTGAATGGTACATCAAGTAAACGAGCTAGCGTCTCGGCTAATAATGTTTTACCACTACCAGTTGGGCCTATTAGCAAAATATTACTTTTACTAAGCTCAATGTCTTGCTTGGTTGATTGATTACGTAGACGTTTATAATGGTTGTAAACAGCAACAGACAATACTTTTTTCGCATGGTCTTGGCCGATAACGTAGTCGTCTAGGTGTTTTCGAATTTCTTTTGGAACAGGTAGTTTATCAGACGAGTCATGCTTAGGAGCAATATCTTTGATCTCTTCCCTGATAATATCGTTACACAACTCTACACATTCATCACAAACATATACTGAAGGGCCTGCAATTAATTTGCGTACTTCGTGCTGGCTCTTGCCACAAAAAGAGCAGTATAACAATTTATTACTTTTGTCGCCGTCTGTAGGAGTGTCAGACATTCAGCTACCTCATCTTATTACGTTGGCCACCAAAATTGATGGTGGCTATTTCAATACGCTTAACTATAACAAAATTTATTGTTTTTCGCATAGTAACTAAAAGTGATTAACAGGTCCCCTGCTCACCAAGCGCTTACTTTTTATCGCGATTTGCAAATACTGAGTCTACTAAACCGTACTCTACAGCTTCTGAAGCACTCATAAAGTTGTCACGATCAGTATCTTTCGAAATCACATCTAACGGCTGACCCGTGTGTTCTGCCATTAAGCGATTTAGCTTATCTTTAATAGATAGTATTTCTTTGGCGTGTATTTCAAAATCAGACGCTTGACCTTGGAAACCACCTAAAGGTTGGTGGATCATTACACGTGAGTTAGGTAAACAAAAACGCTTACCTTTAGCACCAGCGGTAAGCAAAAATGCCCCCATGCTCGCTGCTTGTCCTACACAAATAGTACTCACATCAGGTTTGATAAAGTTCATTGTGTCGTAAATTGCCATGCCAGCAGTTACTGAGCCACCCGGTGAATTTATGTATAAGAAAATATCTTTATCAGGGTTCTCTGATTCTAAAAATAGCATTTGCGCTAAAATTAGATTTGCCATGTTGTCTTCAACTTGGCCTGTTAAAAAAATAATACGCTCTTTTAAAAGTCGCGAATAAATATCATACGAGCGCTCACCTTTTGGTGTTTGCTCAACAACCATAGGGACCAATGCATTTAGGGGATCTGTAATACCAGTATTCATACTTATTTAATTCCTTATGCGCTTATACTTATCCTTATTATAAGGAAGCATAGTTATCGTTTTTCGCAAATTAAGAGCCAAAAACTAAAAATGGCCCGGGCACGCTGTTTAAACAGTGTAACACGAGCCATTTAATCGTTAGCGAGAGCTTAAGTCAATGACTTATTAAGCACCTTGCTGCGGATTCATGATGTCATCAAATGCTTTTTCAACGTCTGAAACATTTGCTTTAGCTAAAATAGCTTCAACAGCTTGCTCTTCCATTGCAACATTACGCATTTGTTGCATAAGTTGATCATTTGCTTTGTAGTATTCTACTACTTCAGTTGGATCTTCGTATGCAGAAGCCACTGTTGCAATTAATGCTTCAACTTTAGCTTCATCAACTTTAATGTCGTTAGCTTTGATTACTTCGCCTAATAAAAGACCAGTTTTAACGCGTGTTACAGCTTGCTCATGGAACAATTCAGCTGGAAGCTCAGGCATGTTTTTAGCGTCGCCGCCAAAACGTTGAGCTGCTTGCTGACGTAGTGCGTCAATTTCTTGATCAACAAGTGCTTTTGGCACTTCAATTTCGTTGTTTTCTAAAAGACCTTTGATTGCTTGGTCTTTAACGTTAGCTTTAACCGCTTGGTCAAGTTCACGCGTCATGTTCTTTTTAACTTCTTCTTTAAGCGCGTCTACACCGCCTTCGGTAACACCGAATTTAGTTGCAAACTCTTCGCTTAATTCAGGAAGCTCTTGCGCTTCTACTTTTTTCACTGTGATAGTGAATTGAGCTGCTTTACCTTTAAGGTTTTCAGCATGGTAATCTTCAGGGAATGTTACATCTGCAACAACTTCTTCGCCTGCTTTTTTACCAACGATGTTATCTTCAAAACCTGGGATCATACGACCTTGACCAAGCTCTAATGGGAAGTCATCAGCTTTACCGCCTTCAAATACTTCACCGTCGATAGTACCTACGAAATCAACTGTTACACGGTCACTTTCGCCAGCAGCTGTATCAACTTCAGCCCATTCTGCGTGTTGCTTACGAAGAGTTTCTAGCATGTTTGCTAAATCTTCGTCAGTTACTGTTACCGCTGGTTTTTCAACAGCAATTTTGTCTAAACCTTGAACTTCAACTTCAGGGTAAACTTCAAATGTAGCTGAGAATTCTAAATCTTTACCTGCTTCAAGTGATTTAGGAGCGAATGAAGGCGCACCAGCAGGGTTAATTTTTTCAGCAACGATTGCTTCAATGTAGTTACGTTGCATTACTTCGCCAGCAACTTCTTGACGAACTGCAGCGCCAAAACGCTTGTTAATTACAGATACAGGTACCTTACCAGCACGGAAACCATCTATACGCTGTGTTTTTGACAGTTGTTGTAGGCGTTTTTTTACTTCGGTCTCAACGTTCTCTGCAGGAACGGTGATAGTTATACGGCGCTCAAGGCCTTGGGTCGTCTCAACAGAAACTTGCATGATTTACCTCAATATTCAATTTTGGCGACTGTTCGCCTTCCTTACAAACAAAGTGATCTGCATGAGTCTTGATAAAGTTTAAGCGATTTTTCACACTTAAAAGCATCCGTCGCTACCATGAGATACCATTGCTGCTTTGCCCTTAGGGCACTATGTTAAACAATAGACGCGGCATTATAACCTAATATTTATGATAGTCGAGTATGGGGGGCAATTATTTGGGGTAGATTGGGTACTACAGCACCTAACCGAGTAAAAAACAGGCTAACTGTTGTTTTAAGAGGTTTAAGTGAGTTTTGTTTGTTGTAATAGTAAAATAGATTTTAAAAAAATACTGAAGAGTTATAAATAAGAAAATGGTCGGCGATGCAGGATTTGAACCTGCGACCCCTTGGACCCAAACCAAGTGCGCTACCAAACTGCGCTAATCGCCGACATTGAAGGCTAAGCTTCTTTTTTTCATACTGAACAATTAAACAGAGCGTTTAAAACCACTTTGAGAAGGTGGTCGGCGATGCAGGATTTGAACCTGCGACCCCTTGGACCCAAACCAAGTGCGCTACCAAACTGCGCTAATCGCCGATATTCTTGTAAATGGGGTGACTGATGGGGCTCGAACCCACGACAACCGGAATCACAATCCGGGGCTCTACCAACTGAGCTACAATCACCGCTATATTCACATGTTTTCAAATGGCGCACCCAGAAGGATTCGAACCTTCGACCGACGCCTTAGAAGGGCGTTGCTCTATCCAGCTGAGCTATGGGCGCATCGAAAACTTCATAGTTTACCAATAAGCTATTCGATTATAAATAAATTATAAAAAAATGGTCGGCGATGCAGGATTTGAACCTGCGACCCCTTGGACCCAAACCAAGTGCGCTACCAAACTGCGCTAATCGCCGTTACTTACTATTCTCTACGAGTGACCTCGTTGACAACGGGGTGCATAATAGTGATTTGACGGGGTTAGGTCAAACGTTTTTTTAAGAAAACAAATCAAGTGGTCATTTTTAGCCCATAATGGCTAAATATTATAATAGAAGACTGAAATTTAAACTATTTAATTACTCTAGTACTATATAGATGAAAAGCAACTTGGCGCTGCAATGCTTTTCTGCGAAAATGGCTTAGGTAATATTAAATGAAAAATAAAGTTGTTATTTTCTTTATAAGCATATGCCCCTTTTTATTATGCGTTCATTTGTAAAGTATCGGTATCTAGTTAATTAACCCCAATTAAAGGTCAACCATGACGGCAAACATCATTGATGGTAAAGCAATTGCAAAACAAGTACGTAGTACAGTTGCACAACGCGTAAGCGAACGCGTTTCTAAAGGATTACGCGCCCCCGGACTTGCAGTAGTCCTTGTAGGACTTGATCCAGCAAGCCAAGTTTATGTTGGTTCAAAGCGTAAAGCCTGTGAAGAAGTTGGTTTTATTTCAAAATCATTTGATTTACCAGCAGACACAAAAGAAGATGCTCTATTAAGTTTAATTGATGAGCTAAATAATGATGCTGAAGTAGATGGCATTTTGGTGCAGTTACCTTTACCTGATGGACTCGATGCAGAGAAAATTTTAGAACGCATTACACCACACAAAGACGTTGATGGCTTTCACCCATACAATATAGGTCGTTTAGCACAGCGTATGCCTGCGCTTCGTCCTTGTACGCCAAAAGGGATTATTACTTTACTCGATTCTACCGGTGTTCGTTATAAAGGCATGCATGCGGTTGTGGTTGGCGCATCAAATATTGTGGGCCGCCCTATGTCGTTAGAGCTATTACTGGCCGGTTGTACGACTACTGTGTGCCATAAGTTTACACAAGATTTAGAAACCCATGTGCGACGCGCAGACCTGTTGGTTGTAGCTGTGGGCAAACCTGAATTTATCCCTGGAGATTGGGTAAAAGAAGGTGCCATTGTTATAGATGTAGGTATAAACCGTTTAGATACAGGTAAACTAGTAGGCGACGTTGAATACAGCATTGCAGAGCAAAAAGCTCACTTTATTACTCCTGTTCCTGGCGGGGTTGGTCCAATGACCGTGGCCAGCTTAATTGAAAATACATTAGAAGCATGCGAAAAATATCATAGCTGAATATAATTCAAATAAAAAAGGGTTGCCATTCGGCAACCCTTTTTTATTGCAAGCGAGTAATTTTAGGCCTTACGCCACGTTGTTTTACCCGCCGAGTCTTCAAGTATTACACCTAAAGCATTAAGTGCATCACGGGCTTCATCAGCCGCAGCCCAATTTTTACTAGCACGAGCATCATTACGTTTTACAATTAACGCTTCGATTGTGGCAACCTCATTATCGTCTTGTCCACCTTGTAAAAACGCTTCTGGAACTTGTTGTGCAACACCTAGTACTTCGCCTATAGTACGTAATATAAACGCAAGTTGACCCGCCTGTGTTGCATCACTTTCTTTTACGCGGTTTAGCTCTTTTGCCAGCTCAAATAAAACAGGTAAAGCCTCTGGAGTATTAAAATCATCATCCATTGCTTTTCTAAATTTAATCACGAACTCGTTATTCTCAAGCTCACACTCGATGGGTTTAACGTCACGCAAAGCGGTATAAATGCGTTCAAGCGATGAACGCGCTTGGTCTAAGTTCTCTTGCGAGTAATTAAGTTGGCTACGATAATGACCTGATATTAAAAAGTAACGAACCGACTCAGGGTCGTACTCTTTCAGCACATCGCGAACAGTGAAAAAATTATCTAACGACTTAGACATTTTTTCTTTATTTACTTGTACCATGCCCGTATGGATCCACGTATTTACATACTTACCATTGTTGGCACAGCATGACTGCGCAATTTCATTTTCATGATGTGGAAACTGTAAATCAGAGCCCCCACCATGAATATCAAAATGTTCGCCTAAATGCTTTGAGCTCATAGCAGAACATTCAATGTGCCAACCTGGGCGCCCTTCTCCCCATGGAGATGACCACGATGGTTCACCAACTTTCGCTTTTTTCCATAAAACAAAATCAAGAGGATCGTCTTTATCTTGCGCAACTTCCACACGCGAGCCTGACTGCAACATTGTTAAATCTTGTTGAGAAAGCGCACCGTATTGCTCAAACGTTGATACATCAAATAACACGTCACCATCAGCTGCAACATAAGCATGTCCTTTAGCTATTAAACGCTCAACCATTTCAATAATTTCATCCATGTGCCCTGTTACCGTTGGCTCAACATCAGGGCGCAGCATATTCAAGCTGTCAAAATCTTCATGCATGGCTTTGGTCATGCGAAGTGTTAAATCATTTATTGACTCGCCATTTTCATTTGCACGTTTAATAATTTTATCGTCTACGTCGGTAATATTACGCACATATTTTAAATTGTAACCAATATGGCGAAGGTAGCGAACAATGACGTCAAAGCCAACAAATGTGCGCGCGTGACCAATATGACAGTAATCGTAAATGGTGATACCACACACATACATGTCGATTTTACCATCGACCATAGGTTTAAATTGTTCTTTTTGTCGCGTGAGTGTGTTGTATATTTGTACCATTTAGTTGGTGTCCTTCACTATTATCAAGAAAATGTATGTTACCACTTGAAAAGCATGGGCTCTAGCGCTTTGTTAATCTTAGCTAACTAAGATAAAATAGTCCGACTATTTAAACCAGTTATAGGAAAGCTCATGGTTGTTCTACACACAAACTTTGGTGACATCACCATTAAAATGTTTGAGCAAGAAGCTCCAAACACAGTAAAAAACTTTTTAGAGTATGCAAACGCAGGTTTTTACAACGGTACAATTTTTCACCGTGTAATTGATGGCTTTATGGTTCAAGGTGGTGGCTTTGTTTCAGGTATGGAACAAAAAGACGTTAACGACCCTATTCAAAACGAAGCTAACAACGGCCTATCGAATAAAGTAGGTACTTTAGCTATGGCACGCACACCAGATCCACACTCTGCTACAGCACAGTTTTTTATTAACGTTAACAACAACGATTTTTTAAACCACAGCAGCGAAACATCTCAAGGCTGGGGTTACTGTGTGTTTGCTGAAGTAGTTGAAGGCATGGATATTGTAGAAAAAATTAAAGGTGTAGCTACAGGGAGTAATGGCTTTCACCAAGACGTACCTCTTGAAGACGTAATTATCGAAAGCGTTACTGTTAGCTAATAGTTCGTTTACCCACGTAACGTGGAGTATCAGCGGGTGTCATTGCAACATGCATGCGCCCGCTTTATTTTGATCGAAAAGATATCCCTATGACTCAAAAAACGTATTTTATTGCTGATTTACATTTAACTGAAAACAGGCCTGATATTAGCGCTGCTTTTTTTAATTTTTTAGAATCTAACATTTTGAATCAAGACGTTGATGCGCTTTACATTTTAGGTGACTTTTTTGAAGTATGGGTAGGTGATGACTACGTCACTGAACTTGCGCTCAGTGTAGCTAAAAAGCTTAAAGCAGTAAGCGATTCAGGCATTCCAGTCTACTTTATTCATGGTAACCGCGACTTTATTCTGCGTGAACACTATGCAAATTTAGCAGGTATGACACTGTTAGATGAGCAAACTGTTATAGACCTTTACGGCACCCCAACTGTTATTTTACATGGGGACGAAATGTGTACCCAAGATATTGAGTATCAAAAATTTCGTAAAAAAAGCCGCGGTTGGTGGTGGCCAAAATTAATGCTTGCCATGCCATTATGGTACCGAAAAAAAATAGCTCGCAATGCCCGTGAAAAAAGTAAGCTTAGCCAAGCAGATAAACCGATAGAAATTTTAGACGTTGTTGATAATGCTGTCCTTTCGACATTTACGAAGCACAAAGTTGTTAACATGATCCATGGTCATACGCATCGACCAAATATTCATACATACTCACTAAATGGGCAAACGCTTACACGCACTGTTTTAGGGGACTGGTATGAACAAGGCTCCTACTTAATTGTAACACCTCAAGAACAAAGGCTAATAAACACACCATTTAAATGAGCTACCAAAAGCCATTTTAAGAGCTTCAAACCGTAAGTCTAGTTCCTTTAAGGCCTTATATAGCATTTAAATAATACGTTAAAAATTAAATGTGGGTACTCACTTAATTTTTAGGCAACGTAATTGTAAATCGAGTTTTAAATTTATCCTCCCATTGAGGATCAGACTCTAAAACCAATTGCCCTTTTAAAATTTTAGTGACCCATTGAGAAACCATATAAAGCCCAAGCCCTATGTTTCCTTTACCGCGCGCTGATGTATAAAAGGGCTCAAAAATAACAGATTGCTGCTGCTGATTTATCCCGCATCCGCTATCTGATACGATAATATTTATATCTTTCTTATCACTTTCCTCAACCTTAATTTCAATCTCACCAAATTGATTTTCTTCAAAAGCGTGATTAAGCGCATTCATTATTAGGTTTTCAATAACCTGTGAAATAATCCCAGGGCGACTTTTAAGCGTGCAGCTATCATTAAAATGGGTTTTAACTTTAACTCTTGATATTTTTAATCGAGAGTTCAGCGTAACCAACAACTCTTTTATAATTGTTTCAATATTACATTCAATAAATTCTTCATTGTTTCTATCAATAGCCATTTTTTTAAAGCTTTTTACAAGCACAGCAGCTTTTTCTAGGTTTACTCTGGCTAAGCCTAAATTATCATCTAAGCTTGATACGCTCTTTTCTAGCAGTGACTTTGTTAAGCCAGTTTTTATACCTTCATTGAGGCGGCTCATCACCGACTCAGCGTTAGTAACAGAAATAATAGCACCGCCAATAGGCGTATTCATCTCATGAGCTACACCCGCAACAAGCATGCCTAATGAAGATAATTTTTGCGCTTCAACAAAGCTATCCTGCAACAGTTGCTGTTGCCTAATAGTATTTGAAAGTTGATTATTGACGGAATCCAGCTCCAACTTTTCAGCGCGTAACTGGTCAAATAAATCTTTTAGCATTTTTGTATAGCAATATTCTCTGTATAAAATAAAGCCACCAATAAACAAAAGAATAATACCGCTAATACCAGCATAACCTAGCGCCGTAAAGTGTATGTTATTCATCAATTTATCTTTACTTTTGATGTAAATATAAATGACTTCAATAAGAGTTTCATTATGCTTTTTTGAAAAAAGTGCGGGCAGCTTATCTAACGAATAAATGTTTGAATCAAAATATCTTACTGTATTTTCTTGTTGGTTTTGCATAGACTCCCAGAGTGATGGGTTATAACTAGCAATTGTTAGCTCTGGCAATCCAAGCATAAACCCCCACTCTTTAGACTTATCATTGTTAAAAAGCCAAAACCCCTCTTTGTTTACAATATTTACCTGATTATTGTCAGAGGAGTAACTTCTAATTCGCTGAAAAAGCGCGGATAAATCAAAGTTAATTATGATTAGCCCATCTACAATATAATCACTTGAGCTAGTGCGGTAGGTTACTCGCATGGTGGGCACATAGGGCTCAACAATTGAACCATGCTCCATGTTTAAATCAATTTTTGATAAAAAGGAATCAGGTGCTTCAATGGCTATTCCTTGCCTAAAGTAATAACGTGACATTTTATTTTGCAGTTCTTTTTGCTTAACAATTTTTGCCTCACCGTTTTTAAAGTCAACTCTAAAACGTTCGTTCCCGGTAATATCAATCCACCGAATTTGCGAAATAATAGGCGATAATAATCCAAAATTAACGAAGTAATCATTTATGCTTCGTATGGATTCTCGGTCTCTAAGCATATACCTGGGTTTATTACCCCTTTTTAGGTTTTTGTTGTCTGCTAAAACTTGCGTTAACTTTTTTATACTGCTTAATTCTTTTACAAATTCCGTTTGCACTAAAGATAATTTATCATCGTGGTTATCTTGAACCATTACTAACCTAGCTTGGTAAACTTGCCAATAAACCAAAACAGCAATTGCGCTAGCGGCAAACACAATAAAGAGTGCTTTTATATAAATATGCTTGTTATTTAAACTTGGTGAGGTTTTATGATCAAACTTTTCCATATTGCTTTAACCATGTTGTTAAGTCGTCAAAAAACAGTGGTTTTGAAAAGTAATACCCTTGTGCAACATCACAGCCTATTTTTTTAACCCAATCACATTGCTCTGACGTTTCAACACCTTCAACAATAATAGAAAAGTCAAATCGTTTGGCTAAGTTTACAATCATTTCAAAAATATATTGGTTATTATCATTGCCATCAATATTATTTAAAAAACACTTGTCTATTTTGAGAGTATTTGCAGGTATTTCTGTTATGTGAGATATAGAAGAATAACCCGTTCCAAAATCATCAATGCTTACTTTAATACCCAGCGCCATAAATTTATCTAACGACTCTCTAATTAAATCGTAATTACTGATCGCTTGAGTTTCAGTAATCTCTAGCTCAAGCATTTCTGGAGGTATATTAGCATCTTTTAACTTATGAAGAATTTTTTTACAGTAATTAGGATCAACTAAATCAAAGGCAGATGCATTAAAAGCGATAGGTAAATTAACACCTATATCACCCAACTTATCAATAATCTGCAGTATTTTATCAAAAACAACGCTATCTAATTCACTAATTAAACCGGCTGTTTCAGCAAGTTCAATAAATACTTCTGGACTTACAAAACTACCGTCTTCTAACTGCCAACGAGCCAATGCTTCAAAGCCCACAGGGGTTAACGTTGCTAACTCCATTTTCGGCTGTAAGGCTACTTGTAAAGTACCAGCACCAATTACTCTTCTTAATCGGGCCATTAAACTATACCGGTTAGTTAATGCTTCTGTTTTTTCTTGGGTATGCTTGATATATTTTAAAGATGCGGTGTGGCTATCACTTAAGCTAGATTCAGCAATGCTTATTATTTTTTCGGGTATAATATTTAAAACAGAACTTAGTGCTAAATCAAGAATTCTCAAATCTGCGTATTGTTTTACAGAGGTAATTACACACTTTTGCCTAATGAGGCTAGCTATCATTTCATCGGTTATATCAAAGCTAGCGTTTATAAGTAATCCAAAGCTGCTGTTATTAATGATGGCAATACGCGCTGAATAACCATCAAAAATAGTCATTAAATTTTTATAAACTTCTTTTAATAGCTTTTGACAAAAATCGTGGCCAAACGAAAATGCTTTTTCTTCAAATTGCTCAACCTCAAAAACTAATAAACGTGTTTGGTACTGCTCGTGCAGGTTCATATTTTTTATTTCACGAGTGAGCCAGTTTCGATTATGCATATTTAACGACACATCGGTATATGCAAGTTCAGTAAGCTTGTTAAGCAGTGCTATATTACTAAAGCCTGTGCTTACATTTTCACTAAATACTTTTAATAAGTATTCATTTTGCTCTGATATTTCATTGTCCGATTGAACAACCGTTATATAGCTTTCCCCTGCTATTTCTTTGTTGCAAAAATAAAATATCGTGTGGTGCTCAGAAAAAATATGTCTTTTTTCATCTAAAGCTCGCTCAAAATCATCGTAAACTGCTTGAATTAAAATATTATTATCAACAAGTGCTCCTTCAGACCCATCAAAACATCCGTTTGCAGTAGAAATATGTGCTCTGATAATTTCGCCATCACTTTGGGTGGAGCACATAATCCCTCCTCCCTCAGTGACGTTTAAAATATTACTGATTTCTTCTAAAACAGCTTTAGAGAAAGATCTCATATCATGTTTACTGTTTATGCTTCTTGAGGCATCTAAAACTAGCTGAAGACCTTTTCTGGCTGAAGATATTTGTGAAATGTATTTCCAAGTGCGTAGGTTGCTTGTAACAATAGATTGTAATTTTTCAGCAGAGACGTCTGATTTATTCCAATACTCGTCTATGTCAAGCGATTTCATTATTTGCTGTTCGGGAGCAAAACCTGGTTGACCTGTAAGTAAAACAATACGCATGTCTGCATTACCAATTACTTCCCTTATTGTGCTAACTAGCCTGAGACCTGAGTCATCATCTTCCATAACAACATCTATAAAAGTGAGCGCTATATCTGGATGCATACTAAGCACTAAAGCTGCTTGTGAAACCGAGTTAGCTGTGAGAACTTCTATTTCATAATCATCCTCTAGTCTCATTTCTTTTAAACTATTGGTTAAAGCATGCTGATAATTTATATCGTCCTCAACAGTGAGCACTTTTATTTTTTTTATTTTTGAGCTGTCTTCTTCAAGCTCCTCATCAAATACAAACAAACTGTTGCTGTCGGACATCCTACACCGCCTATATAAAAAATATACAACTAAATTTAATAGATATAGTTCATAAATTTGTATGTAACTATTTACTTTATATATAGTAGAAGGCGATTTAAGTTTGGTCTAATTTTTAGTGCTTTACCTCATCAGTTACGCAAAAAATAAAGCACTGGGGGGTTATGCTGGAATGCCACTATGAAATTTGAAGTCTTCATCTGCTGATACAATAAGTTCAGCTTCAATTTTACCAAATTCTTTAACCCTTTGCGTAATATCAAAATCGGCAATTTCTTGTGCCAAGGCTAGGTAATCTTGATAATGACGTGCCTCTGAGCGCAGTAGCGAAATATAAAAATCACCTAGACGTTTATCTACATGGGGCGCCAACTTTGCAAAACGCTCACATGAGCGTGCCTCAATGTAAGCACCTACAATTAATTTGTCGACAAGTGCATTTGGCTCGAATGTCTTTACATTTCGTAGCATCCCTTTAGCGTAACGACACGGTGTAATACTTTGGTACTCTACACCATACTCATCCATTATTTCTAAAACCTGGTAAAAGTGATGTAACTCTTCTTTTATGAGCAACACCATTTTGTCAATTAAGTCTTGTCCATAAGGAGAGTTAGACTTGGGAATGATTGATTTAGTAAGCTTGTTTTTTGCAGCTAAATCACGCCAGTTACCTTCACGTTTATAAATAAGTGTTTCAAATGGTTTAAGCCAAGCTAAAAGTGCATCACCGCTTTCTTTATCTACTGCATACTTACGAATTAAAAACATTGCTGACTGAGCTGCTTTTAACTCACAAATTAAGTGATCTATTAAAATAACTGACAGATTTTCTTTTTTGATTGCTTTATCTACCCACTGAGTCGGTGTTTTACACAATAAAAAGTCATGAATAGGCTCTAACAGCTGGCTATGTGACACGTTTAATACTCGTTGCTAATTAAAATTAAAGAACCTGTATTTTAACACGAATTCACGGTTTGATTAAATCAAAGCCAACTTCATTTATTTGTTAAAAATTAGTTAACTTGACTTTGTACACTATGTGGCTCATAACTGTAAATGAACTGTATAAAAAACACACCATAACAAAAACAACAATACCTTCCTAAACGGAGTACACACTATGATATTAAATCACCTATGGGGCTTATACGCTCACCCACTTGAAGAGTGGCAAACAATTGATAACCGACACGAAAGCTTGACTTATAGCTTGTCACACATTTTACTCATTGCTTTGTTCCCATCAATAATGGGTTATTACTCGTCTGTTCACTTGGGTTGGAGCATTGGCACTGGTGGTCTAGTATTTTTAACACATGAGAGCGCGTTATTAATAGCTATAGCCATGTATGCAGCTTTAATTATTGGTGTATTTGCACTTGCCTATTTAGCCCATTGGATGGCCGTTACTTTTGGCTCTAAGCCCACCTTTACTCAAACGCTTGAATTAGCGGCTTACACAGCAACACCGGTATTTATGTCTGCGCTTGCCGCTTTTTGGCCTGTGCTCTGGTTTGTTGTATGTGCTGGTATTGTTGCACTTGCCTACTCGGTTTATTTACTTTACACCGGCGTACCTATACTCATGCACATACCTGAAGAACGCGGTTTTATTTATGCAAGCTCGGTAGTTACCTGCGGGCTTATCTTATTAGTCATCATATTAGCTGCCACTGCGATTCTTTGGACAAATGGCATTGTAAGCCCCATGTTCACATAATAAATTTTAAGTAGGTCGATTAAGTAATTTTCAACCAACAAAAAAGGAGCTAATTAGCTCCTTTTCTAAAATAAAAATATTCGAAAGTATTAATCAGTCTCGTTTTCTTCTTGGTTATGTATCTCTAACCCTGATGACATCGCTGTTTCGCGTGTACTTTTAGCTGTATCATTTCTCAGTTTATCTATTCGGTTTAAGTAGTTTTGATCTATATCGCCTGTTATATATTGCCCGTCAAACACAGAAGTTTCAAATTGAGTTATTTCTGGATTTTCTTGGCTTACAGCGGCCATTAGATCTGTTAATGACTGAAAAATCAATCCGTCAGAACCAATACTTGCGTTTATATCTTCAACCTCACGGCCATGAGCAATAAGTTCAGCTGCCGATGGCATATCTATACCATAAACATTTGGAAAGCGTATTTCAGGAGCTGCTGAGGCAAAGTATACGTTTTTAGCACCAGACTCTCGCGCCATTTCCACAATTTGCGCTGATGTGGTACCACGCACTATTGAGTCGTCAACAAGTAACACATTTTTACCTTTAAATTCACGATCAATTGCGTTTAGCTTTTGACGCACTGACTTTTTACGCATTTCTTGACCAGGCATAATAAACGTACGACCAATGTAACGGTTTTTAACAAAGCCTTGGCGGTACGGTAAATCAAGTACGCGAGCAATTTCAAGCGCGACATCACACGAAGTTTCTGGAATAGGAATGACAACATCAATGTCTTTATCTGCCCACTCACGTGCTATTTTTTCACCCAGTTTGGTACCCATGTTTACGCGTGTTGCATAAACCGACATTCTGTCTATTGTTGAGTCTGGACGAGCAAAATAAACAAATTCAAAAATACAAGGCGAGTAAGACACTTTATCTGCACAATTTAATGAGTGAAACTGTCCATCTTCCGTCACAAAAATAGCTTCACCTGGGGCTACATCGCGAATAAACTCAAAGCCATCAGGTTTTAGTGCCACACTCTCTGAGGCAAACATGTACTCTGTGCCTTTTTCAGTCTCGCGTTTACCAAAAACAAGAGGGCGAATACCGTTAGGATCACGAAACGCTACAACGCCGTGACCAATAATCATGGCAATGGCTGCATAGCCACCCGTTACTTTTTTGTTTACCTCAGCAACGGCTGTAAACACATCTTCAGGGTCTAGGTGCAACTTGTCTGAGCGACTAAGCTCATGTGCCATAATATTCAGCAATATCTCAGAATCAGACGTTGTATTAACATGTCGACGTGCTTCTGAAAATAACTGTTCTTTTAGTTCTTCAGCATTTGTAAGGTTTCCATTATGCGCAAGGGCGATACCAAATGGTGAGTTTACATAAAAAGGCTGTGCCTCAGATGAACTAGAAGAGCCTGCTGTTGGATAACGTACATGGCCAATACCAATGGTACCTTGTAGTCGTTTCATGTGACGTGTGTGAAATACATCTTTCACTAGGCCGTTTGCTTTACGTAAGCTAAACGTATTATTTTCAATGGTAATTATTCCCGCGGCGTCTTGCCCACGATGCTGCAAAACAGTTAAGCCATCATATATCGCCTGATTCACAGGAGACGTTCCGACTATTCCAACGATACCACACATGTAATTTATCCTCGCCGATTAACGGTTTACTGAATTTAAAAAGCTGGAGTTGTTTTCAAGGTACGAAAAAAACCATTCAACAACAAAGCCAAATTCTGGAATCAAAATAGAATTACCCCACCAGTGCGTATTAGGTGCACCAGTAAAAGCATCAAGAAAGAAGAGTAACGCGCTCACGACCAACACGCCTCGTAGAGCACCAAACACTATGCCAAAGACACGGTCAGTACCCGATAAGCCAGTACGAAGTACAAGCTGACCTAAAATATAGTTTAGTAAACCGCCTAACAGGAGCGTCGCAAAGAAGAGTATGGCAATGGCCGCCGCATTTCTTAAAAGGGGTTCAGAAATGCTTGTTAGGAAGGAAGCTAAATATTGGTAAAATAAACTTGAGATGATAAACGCGCCTGCCCATACCGCTAATGACATAGCTTCTTTTACAAAGCCGCGTATTAAACCGATGATGGTAGACAGTGCAATGATGCCAATAATGGCGTAATCAACCCAGATCATAATAACCAATTAGTCGCTATTTTGGGGCGCATTCTATACCCAAACATCCTCAGTATGCAAGTTTAAACGGGAGATAACCGCAGCCAACCTGAAACATTTAATTAACATTTTGACAGTTAATAAATTGGCCTAAGTAATTGTGTAACATCAAAGAAAAAGGCCTTATTGTTTAAGGCCTTTTTAATTAGTTAGTTACTTCGTATTGGGTTATTTTACCGTTAAGCTTAGTAAGCTTTTTAAGTTCTGGTAATTGCTTTTCCAACTCAGTTTTATCAAGTGACGGACCAACAAATACTTTTGTTAGCGTTCCGTTGGGTGTTTTTATAGGTTTAGTAAACGTATTAAACCCTTTTGAAGTTAATTTAGCCTGTAATGCTTTAACATTTGCAGCATGAGAAAAACTACCTAACTGCACCACATAGGCCATATCAGTTAGGTTTTCATCACTTTTACGCGGCGTAATAGGCTTAGGTGCCTCTTTAACTACTTTTTCGGGAACCTTAGTCTCTTCTTTCGCTTTAGCAACTTGCGGTTCAGCAATATCAGTGTTTGTAGCTTTCGGTATGACTGACGCTTCAACTATTTTCTCTTCGCTAGCAAAGTTGCTTTGTGAAATAGTATCGTCTTGCTCTAAAACGTCATCATCAGGAGAAATATCTTCAATGTTATCTTGCTTTAACGGCTCAGCTATAGCTACTTGATCATTAATTGAGTCTTGCAAGTCAATCGTTTTGAACTCAGGTCGCTCTGGGATCGCTTTAAAGCCTTCCTTGTAATGCACTTTTTCGCCATCAAGTATGTTTGGGATAAACACAATCGCTGCGATCACCACAATACTTGTTCCAACTAAGCGATTTATAAAACTTGAGTTCACCGATATCCTCTCTATTTTTTAAAATAATTAATAGCATCTGCTACTGTAAAAAATGAACCAAATACAATTAAAATAACATTGTCTTGTTGCTTAGGTAAAATAACACTCAGTGCTCGTTCAACGCTTTCAAAGCTTTGTACCTTGTCGTGAGTAGATACGCTTTGTAGAGCTTCTTTTAAGTTATTAGCACTATCACCACGAGGGCCGCCTAAGCTAGCAAGAAACCAATCATCAACAAGATGGCTTAGCTCTTTGAGCACCGCTGCTTTATCTTTATCAGCAAGCATAGCGGCTAATGCGTGAACTTTAAAGCCTTTATCTTTGTAACTTAATAACTTATTGGCTAAATAGCGAGCTGATTCTGGATTGTGAGCGACGTCTGTAAATACCAATGGCTCTGTGCTTAATTGTTCAAAACGCCCTTCCACCACCAAGTTAGCTAAGCAATTCTTTATTACATCAATATTTGGTAATAAATTTAAAACGCTTAAAACTGTTAGAGCAGTCGCTGCATTTTGCGCGGGTATTGCAGGTTTATTGAGTGTAAGGTTATGTTTTTCAAACTGCCAACTAAACGTTTTGTGATGCTCTTTAAATATAAAGTCAGTACCTGATAATGTCATGTTGGCACTGATCTCGTTACCGTAATCAATCATTGTATGCGGGATACATAAGTCCCCAATGATAGCGGGGGTATCTTTGCGGAATATACCCGCTTTATCGTACGCCACCAACTCTCGGGTATCGCCGAGGTATTCTTTGTGGTCTAAATCGATGGTTGTAATCACACTGGCGTATGGTGTTACTATATTTGTTGCATCAAAACGCCCGCCTAAACCAACTTCTAATAATACATAATCTACTTCAAAGCGCTTAAAAAGAGCAAGTGCCCCCAACGTACCGTACTCAAAATACGTAAGCGGTGTGCTACCCCGGCCTTGCTCTAGCGTATTGAAGGCATCAACATGGTATTGATCATCAAGCTCTTGACCATTTATGCGAACACGTTCGTTATAGCGAATTAAATGAGGAGAGGCGTAAGTACCTACGCTGTAACCTTGCGCAAGTAGTAGTGATTCTAAACAGCGCGCAGTCGTGCCTTTGCCGTTTGTGCCGCCAATAAGAATAATTTTACTGGAAGTATTTAATAAGCCAATGTTGTTGGCAACAGCGGCAACGCGTTCAAGCCCCATTTCAATATTTGCAGGGTGAACACTCTCTAAATAACAAAGCCAATCATCAAGGCTTGATGATTGGCTAGGAATTGTATTTGTCATAGCGTGTAATCAGTAAAGCTGAAATTTACGCTACTCTATGCTCTTGTTCGGTAGAAGGCAAGTTCATAAATTTAGCAAGCACACGAGCTAACGTATCACGCATTTCACGGCGGTCAACAATCATGTCTATTGCACCGTGCTCTAGTAAAAACTCACTACGCTGAAAACCTTCTGGTAAAGTTTCGCGTACTGTTTGTTCTATTACTCGCGGGCCAGCAAAGCCAATTAAGGCTTTTGGTTCAGCAACGTTAATATCACCAAGCATTGCTAATGAAGCCGATACACCACCCATTGTTGGGTCGGTCATTACCGAAATAAATGGCAATCCTTTTTCGCTCATTCTAGCAAGTGCAGCACTGGTTTTGGCCATTTGCATAAGCGACATAAGGGCCTCTTGCATACGTGCACCACCTGAGGCAGAAAAACACACTAATGGCATATTGTGCTCTAAACATTGATCTACGGCATCAACAAACCGTGCGCCTACCACCGAAGCCATTGAACCACCCATAAATGAGAACTCAAAAGCAACTGCCGCCACAGGAATACCTTTTAAGCGGCCCTTCATTGCAACTAGCGCGTCTTTTTCACCACTTGATTTTTGGGCTGCGCTAATACGGTCTGAGTATTTTTTAGAGTCTTTAAACTTTAATACATCTTTAGGCTCATGCTCAGTGCCAAGCTCCGTGCGGTCACCTTCATCTAAAAAGTGCTCTAAACGTTTACGGCCGCTCACACGCATGTGATGGTCGCATTTAGGACATACGTTTAATGATTTTTCTAGTTCAGCTTTATATAAAATTGAATCGCAAGCTGTACATTTAGCCCAAACGCCTTCTGGAATTTCTTTACGACCTGACGACTTAGTCGTTTTAGGTAAGATTTTTTCTAACCAACTCATTTGCAACTCTCTTAATGCTGTTCTGTGTCGCGAGCCTGCTAATAAGTAGCAGACAGATTTTTTCAATTAAAACATGAATTACACAAACACGGTATAAAAAACTGGTCTTAGTAGTTAGAGGAAATTAAATTTAGCGATTAATAATTCTAACTAAATATCAACATCAGGTAAAAATAATGGCCCTAGTGGGGTTTTAGGAATATTAAACTGCTCTGGGTAATCAACATCGACTAAATACAAACCAGCGGCTTTAGCTGTTGCACTCGCTTTTGCACGCTCTTTAACATCTAATAGTTCTTTTAACCATATAGGTTGGTGCTTGTATAGACCTATATCCATTAAGCAACCGGTTATATTGCGCACCATATGATGCAAAAATGCATTTGCCTTAATATCAATTACAACGTAATCACCTTGGCGCTGAACAGATAAGTGATGAATTGTACGTTTAGCGGTATTAGCTTGGCAGTGTAATGCTCTGAATGATGTAAAGTCATGCTCACCAATTAAATGCTGACATGCCTCTTGCATCACCTTTTCATCTAGCTTGTGATGGAAATGAGTAACACCTTCGTTCATAACAGCTCCACGGTATGGGTAGTTATAAATAACGTAACGATACCTTCTTGCAGTTGCACTAAAACGTGCATGAAAGTCTTCTACAACAGGCTGAGCAAATCGAATAGCAATATCTTTAGGTAGCAAAGTGTTCATACCCATAGTAAACGCGACCATTTCACGAGATGCATTGGTTTCAAAATGAACAACTTGGCCTGTTCCATGCACTCCTGCGTCAGTTCGCCCTGCACACACAATTTCAACTGGGTGGTTACAGATACTCGACAGCGCCTTTTCTACTTCTTGTTGTACGCTATTTACGTGCGATTGACGCTGCCAACCACTATAACGTGCACCATTATATTCAACCCCAAGTGCTACTCGCATATTTATCGTTTTACCTACTGTACTAATTAACGGCGCATTTTATGCTATATAGCGGCGCAATAAAAGCGACCGTGATGTAATCATATAAAAACAATAAAAAACCCATAATCAGCATCACCAATTATGGGTTTATCGTATTTAAATTAACACAAAAGCTATTGTTGTAATTTTGCTTGCAAACTAAGCGCTTCTTCCTGAACTTCTTCAGGCCCTTTTGCTATTACGTCTTCAATCACTTTAAGCGCGGAATCGAAGTCGTCAATTTCAATATAGGCACGTGCTAAATCTAACTTAGCGGAGTAACCTCCACTCTCGGCATCAACGTCTGTTGGGTTATCACCTGCAAGCAATGCATCAAACTCACTTAAACCCAAATCTATATTTACATCGTTGTAAGGCTCATGATCAAGTTCAGCATCGTCGCTTTGCTCAAGTAATGAGTCAATATCTACAAAATCATCTTCACCTAAAGGTTTTGCGTCTTTAGCTTCAGGGACTGGCTCTTTATGATTAAACACTTCTTCATTAACTAAGTCTTCTTTCAATAAAGAATCAAAGTCAACATCAAACTCGCTGCTATCTTCTATAGCAAGTTCATCGGGAGCGGCTAACTCATTGAGCAATGAATCGAAATCGGTTTCACTTAAATCAGCCATAAATTCATCATCAAGTGCTTCATCTGATACAAGGTTAGTATCAGCCTGTGAGTCAACTTGAGTTAGTTCAGCTTCACGATCAACATTAGTTTGTTCATTTATTTCATCGTCCGATTCACTTATAAATGCTGGGTTGTCTAGCCCAACGCTGCTATCAGGCGCTAAAGAGTCCGCATCAGCGTTATTCGACTCTGTGAGTAAATCATCAAGTGTGTCATCGTTTAAGTCGTTAAGATTGTCGAACTCACCATCCAGTTCATTAAATTCATCAATTAACAGGTCGTCATTAAAGTTAGTTACCGCGCTGTCTATATCATCTTCAGCTGAATTTTGATTATCAGCTTCGTTGTCATTAAGCTCTGGAGTTAACGCATCGTGACTGGTTATTTCACTATTATCTTCACCTGAACCTGAGAAATCAGTACCATTACTCGGTCTATTAGGAAGTAGCTCTTCAACTTCTTCTGATGAAACAGCATCATCGTTAACTTGAGCAATTGATCCCTCAACCTCGTCATTGATTTCAAGCTCAGAATCTAGTTCATCTAGTTCATCTAGTTCATCTAGTTCATCTAGTTCATCTAGTTCATCTAGTTCATCTAGTTCATCTAGTTCATCATCAACAGTTTGCTCGATGCCTAAATCAGATGATTCAATCTCTTCACTATTAGGTAAATCAGCGCCTGTTTCTGCTAAATCGTTTTGTGAATATTCAAGGTTTTCGTCTAAAATTTGGCTTTCATCAGTAGCTTCAGGCGCTGATACTTCAGTCTCGTCATTAGCTTCTAGCACTAACTCTGATTCATCAAACTCATTATCAATTAATGGTTCATTATCAAAGTCATCCTCTAGGCTATCTAAATCAAAATTTGATGAAAGTGCTTGCGATAGTTCTTGCTCTGTTTGGCTTGGTGATAATTCTGGTTCATGCTCAATGTCGACTTCCTGAGCAATCGCACTGCCGCCATCATCTAAATCTTGTTCAAATTCTTTAGTATCCGTTCTCTCTATGTCGTTTTGGGGCGTTTCTAAAACTTGCTCTTCAACGCCTTCGACACCCACTGAATCAAACTCTAAATCAGCGCCTAGTAATGAATCTTCGCCAGTATCCTCTGGGACTAAAACGTTGGCTTCTTCATTAATTTCAGGCTCTAAATTTGATTCATCGAACTCGCTATCAATTAATGGCTCATCATCAAAATCATCTTCTAAGCTATCTAAATCAATATTTGATGAGAGCGCTTGCGATAGTTCTTGCTCTGTTTGACTTGGTGGTAGTTCTGGCTCTAGGCTTGCATCTAAAGTTTCATCAATTGTGGTATCACTAACAACTTCATCTAAATTTAATCCATCTAGCTCTTCGTCGTTATCAGTATCACCATCTGGCGTCTCTGAAACAAGCTCCTCAAAGTCTTCTGCATTGACAGAATCAAGTTCTAGGTCGGCGCCTAACCCTGCTAAATCAACCTGTGAATCATCAAAGTTCTCTTGCGATAACAATGCTTCATCTGTAATTTCTGGTAGTGGTTCTTCACTTTCTGAATTAGTATCAAGTCCTGAATCTGACTGTTCAAACTCACTATCGATTAACGGCTCATCGTCAAAGTCATCTTCTAGGCTATTTAAATCAATACTTGATGAGAGCGCTTGTGATAATTCTTGCTCTGTTTGACTTGGTGATAGTTCTGAATCAAGTTCTTCATCAGCCAGCACATCGATATCATTATCCGAAAAATCTGCAACATCTTTTGCAAACTCTCCGTCATCATCTAATTCATTATGCTCTTCTTCTGTCGCGAATTCTTCAGCATCGCCTACCGCCAATAGCTCATTGTCATCAATTATTGGGGCTTCATCAAAATCAGCAGTGGCATGGGGCTCATCATCAAGTTCCTCGTCAAAGTTACTCAAGTCTGCGCCCTTAGAAATAGAGTCAGCTAAATCTTTTTCTGTTTGACTAACAACATTTTCACCTTCATTGCTAGAAGACTCTTGCGTTTCAGCCCCTTGATCTTCAGCTATTTCTAACTCAGGGTAATCGTCTAACTCTTCACTAGGCGTTATTGATTCTGTTTCTAGTAATTCATCCTCAAGGGATAAATCAGAATCTGTGTCTTCTGCTAATGGATCATCACCTAAATCAACTTCAACCTCTTCAATTTCATCGTCCAGATCATCAAGTGTCCAATCAGGGCTTTCTATGTATTCTGAGTCTTCTGGTTGTTGTAACTCATTTAAGAGTTCGTCTACACTTTGCAACGCATCATCGTTATATTCATCTAGTAAATCTTCTGGATCTAAAAGCGTGTCTGATGTGTCTGTAAAATCATCGGCACCAAAGTCTTCAAGCACTTCTTTAGGCTCTAGGTTTTCTTCAAGCTCTGGCTCTTCTGCAAGCTCTGGCTCTTCTTCAAGCTCTGGCTCTTCTTCAAGCTCTGGCTCTTCTTCAAGTTCTGGCTCTTCTGCAAGCTCTGGCTCTTCTTCAAGCTCTGGCTCTTCTTCAAGCTCTGGCTCTTCTTCAAGTTCTGGCTCTTCTTCAAGTTCTGGCTCTTCTGCAAACTCTGGCTCTTCGTCAGACTCATTCTCCGATTCAGATTCATCAATTAAAGCTGAAGCTAAAGATTCAACATCATCAACATTTAACTCTTCTTGCGCATCAGCTAAATCATCGACAGAACCGGCCAAAGCAGTATCAATGTCATCTCTTTCTTCTACTAAATTGTCTGTTAGTGTTTCATTAGCTGAATCGTCATCCGCTTCATCAATTAAGCTGTCGATATCATCTAAATCAAAGTCATCACTTTCTTCGACTAACGACTCTGTTGGCATTTCATCTGCTGAATCGTCATCCGCTTCATCAATTAAGCTGTCGATATCATCTAAATCAAAGTCATCGCTTTCTTTGACTAACTCATCAGTTTGCGTTTCATTAGCTGAATCATCACTTGCTTCATCAATTAAGCTATCGATATCGTCCAAATCGAAGTCATCGCTTTCTTCGACTAACTCATCAGTTTGCGTTTCATTAGCTGAATCATCATTTGCTTCATCAATTAAGCTATCGATATCGTCCAAATCAAAGTCATCGCTTTCTTCAACTAACTCATCAGTTTGCGCTTCATTAGCTGAATCATCATTTGCTTCATCAATTAAGCTGTCGATATCGTCTAAATCAAAGTCATCGCTTTCTTCAACTAACTCATCAGTTTGCGTTTCATTAGCTGAATCATCATTTGCTTCATCAATTAAGCTGTCGATATCGTCTAAATCAAAGTCATCGCTTTCTTCAACTAACGACTCTGTTGGCGTTTCATTAGCTGAACCTTCATTTGCTTCATCAATTAAGCTATCGATATCGTCCAAATCGAAGTCATCGCTTTCTTCGACTAACGACTCTGTTGGCGCTTCATCAGCTGAACCTTCATTTGCTTCATCAATTAAGCTGTCGATATCGTCTAAGTCAAAATCATCACTTTCTTCAGAAGTTTTATCGGATGTGTCTACTGGTTCGGCACTCGTTTGATCAAGTAAATCATCGATATCAAAATCATCGGTCGCAAGCTCTTCGCTCAATGCTGCCATTTCATCGTTAGATTCTAAACTATCATTTTGTGGCTCTTTTTCTGCAGGTGAATCAAACTCAGGTAAGCTGTCATCTTCGTCAAATAGGCTATCTAAGTCATCATTACTTAAAATATCATCAGTGCCAGACGGTTCTTGGTCTAAATCTAAATCAATATCGTCCAAGCTATCATCAGCACTGTCGTCAAATCCTTGTTGCGTGAAAATATCGACTTCATCGTCTTCGTCACTTTCATCATCAAAAACAATATCGTCGCTAAGGAGGCCTTCTAACTCGTCTTGATCAAGTAAGTTATCCGAATCATCAAGTTCGTCTGAATCATCTTCTAATAAATCATCATCTGGAAGCATGCCACCTTCGAGGTGATCATCTAATTGAACGCTCAAGTCATCCAATGGATCTGGAATGATTGGGTCATCAAGTGGATCAGTTGCTAAGTCATCCTCACTAGAATAAGTTGGAGTTTGCGGTAAAAATTCATCATCTGCTTGAGGCTCTTCTTGATTACCTTTTCTTTTGCGAAGAAACATAACAATCGCAAAGACAATCAATAATCCGGGAATGAACATTAACAGCCCAAGCACGATAGGGTTTGACAACAAGGCTAATAAGTCAAAACTGCTTTGAGGTTCAGCCTCTTTAGCTTTTTGTTGGGCAATTATTTCATTTTGTTTAAGTATTAATTCCTTTAGCTGCAGCTGTATTTCACTATCTTGCCCTAATTGTTGACGAACATTTTCGAGCTCTTTAGAAATTCCAGTCAGCTGTTTTTTTAGGTTATTATTTTCAACTAAAATCTCTTCAACATTTGTTACTGAACTTTTAAACTGTTGCTGTAACTCAACTAATTTATTAGTTTGGTCTGTTTTTATTTCTTTTATTTCTTTTTGTAACTCTTTTTTGGCGTCGTCTACATCAACTTTACGCGCTTGTGTAACTTGTGTTTGAGCTGATGTTATTTCAGTTTGTGTAAGTGTTCCGTTTTTTTTCTTTTCCCATAACTCGTCATCTTGCTCAGAACGCTGCCTAGCTAGTTGAGTATTCACACGTCTAATTTCAGATAAAGTGGGTATTTTTAAATAGGCCCCACTTCGCATATGATTGAGGTTTTGATCTAAAAATGAGTCAGGGTTTTTGTTATACAAGGCCTGCATAACTTGATAAATACTTACAGAGTTATCTGGACGCACTTTTACGGCTATGCGCCAAAGTGTATCGGTGGGTTTAATCGGACCAATAGACCGCCCTTGAGCACCATAGTCAACGCCTTTAGGCCCCTTTAATTGGGTACTATCTTGTGTATATACAGGCGTTACTACCAGTGCAGACGCTAATATTATAAGTATAGCCAAACCGCGCATGCTGATCCTTTAATGTCTAAATGTTACAAAGCACTCTCAAATAGGTGCGTAAACATTGATTACTCTTGCCTTATCAGCCAAATGACTGACTCACATTTGTTATTACAATCTATTTTTGTTGCAAGCTCTATTCCAATTACAAACTATAAACCACTTAGGGCACAATATCCATTGCAACACATTGAAAAGAAATGCCTTAACAACACATTTTTAATATTAATTTATTGAGTATTATCAGTAACTTTATTAAATATTATAAAAAACGGCAAAAAAGTGGCACTCTATTTAAACAAAAAGCGGCAAACACATAGTGCTTACCGCTTTTAAAGAGTGCTTAACATTTAAATGTTACATATAATTTTCTATTAACTCTTCAGCTATTTGAACACTATTGGTTGCAGCACCTTTGCGGGTATTATCACTAACAACCCACATATTTAAGCCATGAGGGTGTGAAATATCAGCGCGCAAACGGCCAACATACACAGTATCGTTACCGCTGGCATCGGAAACCGCTGTTGGATAATCACCTTCATCGTCAATTAGCTCAACACCTGGCGCATCATTTAGCAGCTGTTTGACGTGTTCAAAGTCATATTGCATACGTGTTTCAATATTGATAGATTCAGAATGGCCAAAAAACACTGGAACACGCACACATGTTGGGTTTATGGCAATTGTTGTGTCGCCCAATATTTTGTGCGTTTCGTTTACCATTTTCATTTCTTCGCGGGTATAACCGTTATCTTCAAAGCTATCTATTTGCGGAATAACATTAAAGGCTATTTGCTTAGGAAATATCTCATTATCCATTGGACGTGCATTCATCAAGTTAGCTGTTTGCTTTGCTAACTCATCAACAGCTTCTTTCCCAGCCCCTGATACCGCTTGGTAAGTTGATACATTTATTCTATCAATACCATACGCGTCGTAAATTGGCTTTAGTGCCAACATCATTTGAATAGTCGAACAATTTGGGTTTGCAATAATATTACGATTTCTAAAGTCGGCAAGACTTGAGGCGTTTACTTCCGGTACGACAAGTGGAATTTCAAAATCATTTCTAAAATGTGAAGTATTATCGATGACTATACACCCTGCGTCTGCTGCAATTGGGGCATATTTTTCTGAGACGCTGCCACCGGCAGAAAACAATCCAATATGTGCTTGGCTAAAATCAAAGCCTTCAACGTCTTGTACTTCAATTGTCTCACCACGAAACTTAATATCTTCACCTGCACTGCGGCTGCTCGCAAGCAAAAATAGCTGATCAACCGGAAATTTACGATCTGCTAATGTTTCGATAATTTGACGCCCTACTAAACCAGTAGCACCAAGTACGGCAACGTTATATTTTTGCGACATATTTTTTCCTTTTTAAACGATATTAAAACACCGTTATATTAATAATTAGTTGGTTAGTGTAAAACCAAGTTGGCCTAAGGCAGCTAACTGCGGGCCATCACCTTTAACGGTTAAGGTGCTAAATTCTCTTCTTACAGGATAGTTTTTACGTAAACTATCAAAGCCATGAGACTCTATGTGACGAAGTAAAATCCCATCATCTCTTCGTACATCGTAAATTGTATGCACTAAACGTGCTATGTCTAGCTCTGTGAAACTTGAACTAACAGTGGCCTGCGTAATAGCTGGTACCGGTAAAAAATCGCCTAACGATTTCATAGCTTCAACGCCTTTGAGTTCGCATAGCTTTTGATACAGCATTTGTGTACCTCTTGCCTTACCCTCTAAGGTATGGCCTGCAATGTGTACACTGGCATAGCGTACATGTGCAAGTAAATCTGTTAAAATATTAGGTTCATTTTCCCACACATCAAGCACTAAATCTAAATCGGCCCCTGCTTCCATTAAATCTAGTAAAGCACTATTGTCAATAACATCCCCTCGGCTGGCATTAATTATCGTAGTACCCGGTTTTAAGGCGTTAAGCCTTACTTTATCCATCATGTGAAGTGTTTTATGAGGCCCTTTTTTAACAAGTGGCACATGGAAAGTTACAATATCTGATTGTGCAAGTAGTTCATCTAACTCTAAATGCTCATTTAATAACCCTTGTGCATGTTTTAATGGATCGCACAAAAGCAGCTTTACATTTAATGCTTTTAACTTTTTAGCCAAACAACTGCCAATACTCCCGACCCCTACTATGCCAATAGTTTGGCCTGTTAATGGGCGGGCGTTTTCTTGGCTTAACGCAAATAAGCTGCTAATAACATACTCTGCAACAGCAATGGCATTACAACCAGGCGCACTAGTAAATGTGATATTTTTTTCTTTTAGCAGCTGTGTGTCTATATGGTCAATTCCAATAGTGGCTGTGCCAACAAAACTTAAATTATTCGCTTTTGCTAATAACTCACTAGTAACATTGGTAACTGATCGTGTGAGTAATACTTCTACGTCTATCAGCTGGTCAGGTTTTAAGTTACGTCCATCAAACCGCTCAACCTCACCAAAACCTGAAAAGTACTGCTCAACTAAAGGCATGTTTTGATCGGCAAGAATTTTCATCACAGAGTCCATTTGGCAATTAAGGGCGCTATTGTATCGAACAACCAGACCTTTGCACAAACTAAAAAGGCCGAATCAAAAACTGATCCGGCCTTTTTAGCAAAATAAAATATAATGTTTAAATTACATTGTATTTTTACGCAAATTTAAGTTTATAACTCAAAATCTTTTTTGAATTTTAAACCAAATTCACTACGGTCGTTGCTTCTCATAACACCAACAAAGCCTGATTGTTGTAAACGACCTACATCGTATACTTCGTTCAGAACGTTTTCGCCATAAAGTGTTACTTCCATATCGCCATATGCGTTAGTGTAAGAGATGTTAAAGCCAACTAACTCACGCGAATCAATTGTTTCACTTTGGCTATATACTGACTGACCTTGCATTTCACTACGGTATGAATAATTAGCATTTAGTGCAACCGTTGCACCACTGTCTAAATCCATAAAGTATGATGGGGCAACCATTACAGTCCAGCGAGGTGTTAAAGCCGGTGAATCACCTTTACCAATACCTTGAACACCGGCATCAACCTCTGTAATTTCTGAATCTAAGTAACCTACCGCACTTCTTATTGTAAAGTCGTCAGTGATAGCAACGGTGGTTTCAAGTTCTATACCTTGTGCTTTTGATTGACCCGCATTTTCAACAATAGTTACAAAACCACCACCCGCTGTTGGATCTGAAAACGGAAGTGCTAAATCAGTGTAATCAGTAACAAATACCGCTAACATCATAGAAACGTTTTCGTGTACCTGGCCTTTCAAGCCCATTTCGTAGTTAACGGCTTTAGTTTCGTCGAACGACACAAACTGATCAGGTCCACCAAATGGACGTGGTGGGAAGCCACCAGTTTGATAACCTTTTTGAATTTGACCATACAGATTCATGTTATTGCTGATTTGGTATGATGCATTAATGTCCCATGTCACCGCGTCAAAATCAGCACTTACAAACTTAGGTACAGGGAATGTTGGGAACTGCGCGTTTGCGTCTTTTTCGTCTTTAGAATAACGCAATCCACCGCCAACAGTTAAATCATCAGTTAAATCGTAGCTAGCATTAATATAAGCTGCATATGAGTTAGTTTCTTGATTAATTTCAAAGTCGCCGTAGCCACCAAATGAAGGAGTAACGCCATCATTCAAAAAGCCATTTGGTGTATTGAACGGACTAAATACAAATGGACCTGAACGAGTGAAGCCATCTTCGTTGAAGAAGTAAAGACCAGAAACAAAATCCATGTTGTCGAACGTTGCATTTAACTGAAGCTCAAATGAGTACTGATCGGCTCCACCTTCTTCAGGAAATTCTGATAAGTTTAGAGGCGATGCATCATCATCAAGGCCACCCTCATACTCAGATGTACGATAGCTTGAAATAAATTTAGCTGTATATGTATCGTTAATCGCCCAATCAGCAGTTAAAGACGTACCCCAACCAGAGTATGACGTTGACTCAATCCCAGCAACAGTAGTACCTAAATCATCTGGGTCTGATGGGATCATGTCTTGTGTAAGTAATGGAAAGTCACCATTAAATACATCGTTTGAGTCAAGTGGTTCTGTCAGTTCAATTGTGTAAGGAGATTGGCCAGACTCGTTATCAACACCGTCTAAAGAAAACGTAAATGCAAGATCTGAATTTGCTTGCCATTTAAGAGCAACACGACCGCTAAACTCTTCTTCTTCACCTATTTCTTTTTCTGGGTTCGCTAGGTTTACCGCTTCACCCACACCGTCACGAGTTTTGTATGACGCGCTTGCAGACATACTTAACTCGTCATTTAATGAGTTGTTGAAGTAAATATCACCAGCAATACGTCCACGACTACCTAATTTTGCAGACGTTGTTAAAATACCTTCATCACCCGGTTGTTTGGTAATAACGTTTACCGCACCACCTAAAGTGTTTCGACCGTATAAAGTACCTTGTGGACCGCGCAGTACTTCTACACGCTCAACATTTGGTAATGATAGGTTAGACCCCATTTGACGGCCTAAGTAAACACCATCAAGGTATACACCCACACCTGGATCGGTTGTAATAATATGATCTTGCAAGCCAATACCACGAATAAATACCGAAGCATGTGCTGCATTACCTACACCGTAACGTGTGATGTTTAAATTTGGAACGTATTTACCAATATCTTCAAGGTTACTCATATTGGCTTTATCAATTAAATTAGCACCAATTGATGTGATAGCGGTTGGAGATTCAAACAAGCTCTCTGTACGTTTACGAGCAGTAACTTCGATTTTTTCAAACGCATCTTGCTTTGCTGTTGTTTTGGTTTCTTCAGCGTTTACTGAGGTAGTCAGGGCAGCAACTATTGCTAGGCTTAACTGTGAGAGTTTGCGTAGTTTCAAAATATTCTCCAAAGGATACCGTAAATTATTTATTATGCATTTACTGGTGCAACCAGTAAGTTTTGGGCATAAAAAAAGATGCGTGGTAGCATCTTTCCTCTGGAAGGGCATTATATTACACAATTGTGAATTTATGTATTTATTTTTTGATAAAAGTAAAAATGTCCTAACAGAGGAAAAGTTAACACGTTGCAGCGATACTTACTTCTTATGCAATTACTGCATAAAACCTCACGCTATAAATATACGCTCTCAAATTTAATTGGCTGCAACTTATTTTGATATTTTACTTAAAATCAGCAACCTGCATTAATAATGTCAGGCATCCCCCCTTAAAAAATAATAAAAAAGCATTAAATTAATCGATTTTTACTACTAACTTGCTAAATTGATTAGATATAGCTCTATTTCACTTCTATAATACGTCTGAATCAACATCTAATTAACTAATAGGAAATACATATGAAAAAGCTATCTGTAGCAGTAGCATTATGTGCGGCTTTAGCAACAAACTATGCTAGCGCCGAAGTTCGAATTAATGGCTTTGCATCAATTGTTGGTGGAAAGAGCCTTGATAGTGACAGCACCTTATATGGATATGATGATGACATTTCATTTAAAAATGAAAGTATTTTTGCATTACAGCTATCAGCAGACCTAATGGAGAAGCTAACGGCAACAGCTCAAATTGTTGCTCGTGGTGATAATGATTTCGACGCAGAGTTTGAATGGGCCTACGTAACTTATGAACTAAGCGACGAGTTACAAATTAGCGCGGGGAAAATGCGCGTACCATTTTACCGTTACTCAGATTTTATTGATGTAGGTTACGCTTACCGATGGGTTCGCCCGCCTCAGTCTGTTTATAGCATTCCTTTTTCTACTTATGAAGGTTTAAGCTTATTACACAATACGCAGCTTGGCGATTGGGATTCAACAGTACAAGTCATGTACGGTAGTTTCGATGGTGAAATAAACGCAATCACTGAAAAAACTCAAGCTGAACTTAACGATTTTGCTGGCATTAACTGGACGCTTGCATATGACTGGTTCAGCGTTCGTGCTGCATATTTGGTTGCAGAAACATCATTTGCACTTGACGGAACAGACCCTAGCGGCGCTGCATTAAATGGATTAGAAGCCGCACTTCGAGCAAACAGCTTAAATACTTTAGCTGACGATATTGCAATAAACGAAGATGACAGCAGCTTCTTCGGGCTTGGCTTCTCAATTGATTACGATAATTTCTTATTTGATGCTGAATATACACAATTTGAAGTAGAAAACAGCATTTTGACTGAGCAAACACAATACTATGCATCTGTAGGTTATCGCTTGGATGACGTTATAGTTCATTTTACGTATGAAGATAATGACGACAAACATGATGCATCTCGCTTCGATCCAATTGCAACAGTACCAAGTCTGAATGCTGCTATAAACGGTGCACTGACAGGTGTTCAAGCGCAAAGCAATGTATACACTATCGGCGCGCGTTATGACTTTCACCCTTCTGCAGCATTTAAAATTGATTTTAGCCGCTTTGAAGACGATGTAACTGATACAGAGACTGATGTTGTTGCTGTTGGCGTTGATCTTGTATTTTAATTGGAGCATATAATGAAAAAATTAATTTTAGCTAGTGCACTTTCATTGTGCTCAATTAATGCTTTTGCAGAAGTTGCGGTAATAGTTAATGCTGGTAACGCAAATGCTCTAGACGCAGATACAATTAAAAAGATATACCTTGGTAAAGCCAAGTCATTTGGTGATGGTACTAAGGTAAATCCAGTAAACCAAGATGGCACCGCTGCAGCAGATGAGTTTAACGATAAAGTTGTAGGTAAATCTAGCAGCCAGCTTAACGCTTACTGGTCTAAACTTGTGTTTACTGGCAAAGGTACACCTCCAGAGAAATTAGGTTCAGATCAAGCTGTAATAGATTTTGTAGCAGCGAATGCTGATGCTATCGGCTACGTAGATAGCGCAAAAGTTAGTGACAATGTAAAAGTGGTTGCGACCTTTTAGCCATTAGCCCGTAAATTAAAAAAACCACCAAATGGTGGTTTTTTTGTACCTGTAAAAAGTTATGTCTGTTGGCTTAACAAGTTAATCTCGTGTCCAATCTTGCGTTCTAAGTTGTTCTATTGTTGCAGGGTTAGTAATACATAACTAGCTAGACTTCAAAACAATAAAGCCTCCAAAAGGAGGCTTTATAGAAACCTTAGCTGTGCAGGTTGATTACTCAATTCTGAATTTTGCAGTAGCGTCTAATAGATTATCTGACAAGTAATGTAGGTTTTTAGCTACATCTCTTACAGCCAGTAATGAGTCCATGGTATCTTCAAAAGAAACATGCATATTAGATACATTTTCTACAACCATGGCTGCAACCGATGTTTGCTCTTCAGTTGCTGCTGCTATTTGTGAGTTCATGCCATTTATTTCTAGCATTTGCTCAGCAATTTTCTCAATTGATATTCCTGTTTTTTCAGCCGCTGTCGCATTATCTGTTGCCATATCTCGAGCTGAAGTCATAGCGGTAACCGAATCATTAGCAGCGGTAGTTAAAGCACCTAGCAATTCGCGTATTTCATTCGTTGAATGAGCGGTTCGTGAAGCAAGTTCTCGAACTTCATCAGCTACTACCGCAAACCCACGGCCATGTTCACCGGCACGTGCAGCCTCAATAGCCGCATTAAGCGCAAGTAAGTTGGTTTGATCGGCAATTGAAGTAATTACATTCAATATTTGTGATACGTTTTTTGTATCGTCCGCAAGTTTATTAATTGTTGTTGCTGCTTGGTTAATTTCATCACTTAGCGTACGAGATGCATTGACAGACATTTGTACCTGGGTACGGCTTTGCTCTACTTCTTTTTCTGCCGTTTCAGCCGCGTGTGATGCATTTGCTGCAGATTGAGAAATATCACCAACGCTTTGCTTCATCTCTTCCATTGATTGCTTAACAATTTCAGCATCTGTTGTTTGTTTTGTTGTTGCACGTTCCGCCTGCTCCATACCCTGTACTAAACGGGTAGAGTTTTCCATTAATGGTTCACATACAGCAATTACTTCAAGTACGGTTTCTTTTAACAGCGCAATAAAAGCATTAAAGTTAATAGAAACTTGGCCAATTTCATCTTTAGAATTCACGGTTAATTGAGTACTTAAAGACCCTTTACCATTCGCTAATAAGCTTAAGTTATTTGCAGCATCGCTTGCTGAGGAGCCGATATTTTTAGCAATCCAAATTGCCATAAATAAAAGCAGCAATAAAGACACGATAGACACAGCAAGCATTAAAGTAAGTGCATTGTCAGAACGTGTGTTAGTGCTTTCAACTAATTCAAAAAAACGATTATCAGCTTTTTGTTGCGCTGCTTTAAAGCTCTCTAAAACAGAACTATAAAGACTTGTTTTTAACTGGGCTTGCTGCTGAATTTTACTAAAATCGGCAGTGCCATTTACCATACCATTAGCAATTGTAGCTGATATCTTCTCGTAGTCGGCTAATTCTTTCACTACATCATTGCTAATGTAGCCATTACTCATTTGCTTAATTAAATTTATATTTGATTCAATTGTTTTGTAAGTATCATCAGCTTTAGTTATTAAGTCTTGCTCGCCAAATGTAACTGCTTGGGTGTAAAGCTCATCTAGTTTTTCTAACAGCCCTACGTTCGCTGATGTTAACTTTACAACCTTATATGAAGAGTTGCCCATTTCATCTAAAGAAGCTCTATTATCATCTATGGCAAGAAAATTAATTAATACCATAATTATAAAAGCAACAACTGCAATACATGTTATTGCATGTATTTTTTTAGTTATGCTTAGGTTTTGAAAAGAGAAGCCTGAAGCCATACTATTTACCTTTTTGAGTTATCTAAATTTATTATCGGCTCAATACTGATAAGTGTGAGTTAAATTTGTAAAATTTCTAGTTTTTTTTTCATTTTAATCATTAATTAAGCTAAAAAATGAAATTAACACAAATAAATAGACTTTATTGGGTACACGATGTGTTTCCTGTTAAAAATTTCACCAAAGAATCTAAATTATTGTTATAACACAAACGTTTCAAGTGCAAAAAACAATCAAAGCAAATTTTAGGTATAAAAAAACCAGTAACATAATTGCTACTGGTTTTAAATTTGGTGCGGATGGGGGGACTTGAACCCCCACGCCCTAAAGCACTACCCCCTCAAGGTAGCGTGTCTACCAATTCCACCACATCCGCATTTTAAATTTTTGTTCTCTTATTTTATTTGTTTGAGGTTAACAAATAGCTGAACAGTAAACTGTATTAGTTTGGTACGTCTGAGTTACTTTCTTTATTAGAAGTAACTGGAACATCTTCTTCAACCGGGACTACTGTTTCAATAGCAGGCGCTGCCTCTAGGTTTTCCCATTCATCAGTCTGTTTAATCTGACCGGCTGTTAAATTGCCTAAAACAATACTCAACACAAAAAAGACTGTCGCTAGGCTTGTTGTTGTCTTTGTCATAAAGTTACCAGCACCTGAAGAACCAAACACAGTCCCAGAAGCGCCTGCACCAAATGATGACCCCATATCAGCACCTTTACCTTGTTGGATTAACACCATACCAATTAAAGCTAAAGCTACAACTAAATAAACTACTAATAAAATTTCGTACATCTTATACGGTCCCTTTTGCACTGTTACAGATAGCAGCAAAAGATGCTGCTTTTAGACTGGCACCTCCAATTAGGCCACCATCAATATCTGGTTGTGCAAATAATAATTCGCTATTTTTTTCGTTAACGCTTCCACCATATAAGATGGTAAGCCCTTGTGCTAAATCACTGTCTAAAGACGCAATTTTGTCACGGATAAATTTGTGAACAGCTTGTGCCTGTTCTGGCGATGCAGTCTTACCTGTGCCTATGGCCCAAACGGGCTCGTATGCTATCACAGAATCTTTCAGCGCTGCTACACCTAATTTTTTAATTACCGCATCTATTTGAGCAGCAACTACATGTTCTGTTTGTCCACTTTCTTGCTCTGTTTCACTCTCGCCAACGCAAAGAACGGGTATTAAACCAGCTGATTGAGCTCTAGCAAATTTATCAGCAATAACATCGCTGCTTTCGTTGTAAATACTACGACGCTCTGAATGGCCAACTAGCGCATAATTTACGCCAAGGTCTTTCAGTAGTTGTGCATCAACTTCACCAGTAAAAGCGCCTGGCGTGTTTTCAGATACAGTTTGAGCACCAGTCTTAACACCGCTTGCAATCATTGCTGAAACAAGTGGGAATGGAGGAAATAAAATAACATCTATTTCTGGTGATTTAATACTATTAATAGCATCCGACATATCTTTGACTAGCTCTATTGAACCATTCATTTTCCAATTGCCAGCGACCATTGCCTTACGTATTGCCATTTTCCACTCCACATTAGAAAGCGGGCGAGATATTAACTTTTCTCACCCAAAGTTACAAGAGGTTATTGTTATCAATCAGGTTGTTTGCTCATAGATTCGACAATCTCTGCAATCTTACGTGCACTGTCTAATACTATTTTTTCTTGTTCTGCTTCAACCATAACACGAACGACAGGTTCAGTGCCTGATTTACGGAGTAAAACACGGCCTTTATTACCCAAGTTTTGTTCCACTTCTTCGACTGCCGCAAGGACTTTTGGCGCCGTTGTAGGATCGGTACCCGGTGTATAACGCACGTTAATCATTTTCATTGGGTATTTTGTAAACCCGGCGCCTAAATCTTGAAGCGTTCTATTTTGTGCAACCATAGCAGCCAGCACTTGCAAGCTTGATATAATACCATCACCCGTTGAAATTAAGTCTAGATTAAGTACATGCCCTGAGCTCTCTCCGCCAATTTTCCACCCTTTTTGCTGAAGTAATTCCATTACATAGCGATCGCCAACTTTGCTTCTAGAAAACTCAATGCCTTTTGCTTTAAGTGCATTTTCAAGGCCCATATTTGACATAACAGTACCAACAACACCGCCACCTAAAATATGATCGTTCGCTGCCTGACAAGCAATTATATAAACTAAGTCGTCACCATCAAATACACGGCCATTATGGTCAACCATCATTACACGGTCGCCGTCACCATCATAAGCTATGCCTACATCGGCTTTATGTTCAAGTACTTTGCGTTTTAACGTGTCTACATGAGTTGCACCACATTCATGGTTTATATTTACACCATTTGGCTCACATGCATGCGTAATTACGTCGGCGCCGAGCTCTCTCATGACTGATGGGGCTATATGATATGTTGCGCCGTTAGCGCAATCTACAACCACTTTTAATCCCTCTAAAGACAACCCTTGTGGAAATTGACTCTTACAAAACTCAATATAACGTCCATCTGCGCTTGCTAAGCGTGTTGCTTTACCTAACTTATCTGAGGCCACACAGGTCATTTGCTCATCAAGCATGGCCTCTATTTCAAGCTCTACAGCGTCATCCAATTTTAAGCCTTGACCATTAAAAAATTTAATGCCGTTGTCGTAATAGGGATTATGTGAAGCGCTTATTACAATACCGGCCTCAGCCCTAAATGTTTGTGCTAAATAAGCAACGGCTGGCGTAGGCATTGGGCCAAGCAGAACAACATCAATACCGGCAGCTATTAAACCCGCTTCAAGTGCCGTCTCAAGCATGTAACCTGAAATACGCGTGTCTTTACCAATAATAACTTTTTTGGTTCCACCTTTTGATAATACACGTCCTGCGGCCCAACCTAGCTTCATTGCAAACTCAGGGTTTATAGGTGCTGTCCCCACTAAACCACGCACGCCATCTGTGCCAAAATACTTTCTTTGTTTCATTCTATTATTCCTTTTATGCACGCTTGGTAAACACCGAGTACATCTGCAGTTTCTTTTACGTCGTGAACACGAATTATTTTTGCGCCATTTTGTGCGGCAATAAGAGCGCCGGCTAAACTACCGGCCATTCGTTCACTCGTGTCTCTGTTTAACAGATTGCCAATCATCGACTTACGAGATAACCCCGCTAATAATGGCAAACCTAATTTATTAAAATCATTAAACTTGGTTAAAATTTCGTAGTTATGGCTTAATGTTTTTCCAAATCCAAAGCCAGGGTCAAGAATAAGCTGTTGAGCTTTTATCCCCATTGTCTCACAGGCATTAATACGACTTTTAAAAAACTCATTAATATCGCCCATTAAATCATTATACTGAGGAGACGTTTGCATACTTCGGGGCTGACCCTGCATGTGCATTAAGCAAATTGCGATGTTTTCAAATTGCGCAACAACATTCAGTGCGTCAGGCTCTTGTAATGCGCGAACATCATTTACCATATCTGCACCAGCTAAAATAGCTTGCCTCATCACCTCAGCTTTACTCGTATCGACAGAAATAACACAATCACTCTGAGCGCGTATTGCTTTTATTATTGGCACCACTCGTTCAAGCTCATCATCAAGGCTAACTGTCTGTGCACCAGGGCGAGTAGACTCACCACCAATATCTATTATTTTTGCGCCATCACTTAATAGTTTTATTGCACGCTGCACAGCGAGATTAGGGTCTATAAACTTCCCACCATCTGAAAATGAATCTGGGGTTACATTTAATATACCCATAATCACAGGCTCAATTAAATTTAGTTCTCGACCATTTGGTAAATTAATAACATTATTCATCGTGAGCCTTGTTTGCATTTCAGCATCCAAACACACTCTAACTATAAATTAGAGCGAAATTAAAACCGATACAAAAAAGCCCCGAAGTTCGGGGCTTTTTTAGTATTTTAACGATTATTCAGCTTTATCATCAACATTTGTTTCATCTTTTTTAGATGATTCTGTTGTTGATTGGCTTTCATCATTAACAGGTTCTTTTACAGAATCTGTTTTTGCAGCTTTTGGCTCATGACGGTCATGAGCATCGCGTGGCTCACGCACTGGCTGACGCGCCATTAAATCGTCAATTTGCTTAGCATCAATCGTTTCATATTTCATTAACGCGTCTTTCATTGAGTGAAGAATATCAATATTCTCTTTCAATATTTTTTCGGCACGCTCGTAGTTTCTATCTGAAAATAAACGAACCTCAGCGTCAATTACTTTAGCTGTATCATCCGACATGTTAGATGCACGACTACCGCCACCACCCATGTACATTTCGTTTTGATCTTCAGCGTAAAGTAGTGGTCCTAATTTTTCGCTTAGACCCCAATGTGTAACCATTTTGCGTGCTATGTCTGTTGCACGTTCAATATCGTTACTCGCACCGGTAGTCACTTTGTCTGTACCGTAAATAAGTGCTTCAGCGATTCGACCACCATAAAGGCTAGAAATCATTGATTCTAATAGCTCTTTAGAATGGCTAACACGATCTTGCTCTGGTAAATACATAGTCACACCTAGCGCACGGCCACGTGGAATGATAGATACTTTATAAACAGGGTCATGCTCTGGCACCATGCGTCCAACAATTGCATGGCCGGCTTCGTGGTATGCCGTCATTTCTTTCTCTTGCTCGCTCATCACCATGGTCTTGCGCTCTGCGCCCATCATGATTTTGTCTTTAGCAGCATCAAACTCAGCCATGTTTACAACACGTTTGTTACCACGTGCCGCGTAAAGTGCGGCTTCGTTGACTAAGTTAGCTAAATCAGCACCCGAAAAACCGGGTGTACCGCGAGCAATAACAGCTGCATCAACGTTGTCACCTAATGGTACTTTACGCATGTGCACTTTAATGATTTGTTCACGACCGCGTATATCAGGTAAACCAACTTCTACTTGACGGTCAAAACGACCAGGACGAAGTAATGCCGGGTCTAGCACGTCTGGGCGGTTAGTCGCAGCAATAACAATGATGCCTTCGTTGCCACCAAAGCCATCCATTTCTACCAGCATTTGGTTTAATGTTTGCTCGCGTTCATCGTTACCGCCGCCCATACCTGCGCCACGTTTACGACCTACTGCATCAATTTCATCGATGAAAATAATACAAGGCGCTGCTTTTTTAGCTTGTTCAAACATGTCACGTACGCGCGATGCACCTACACCTACAAACATTTCTACAAAGTCAGAACCCGAAATTGTGAAAAATGGTACTTTTGCTTCACCCGCAACAGCTTTAGCAAGCAATGTTTTACCAGTACCTGGTGGGCCAACCATTAGTACACCTTTAGGTATACTACCGCCTAATTTTTGGAATTTAGACGGGTCACGCAAGAAGTCGACCAATTCGGTAACGTCTTCTTTTGCTTCATCACAACCAGCAACATCAGCGAACGTAGTTTTAATTTGATCTTCGCTCATTAAGCGCGCTTTGCTCTTACCGAACGACATAGCGCCTTTACCGCCACCGCCTTGCATTTGACGCATGAAGAAAATCCATACACCAATAAGCAGTATCATCGGGAACCAAGAAATAAATATGCTTGCTAAAAATGATTGTTCTTCAGGTTGTACACCCTTCACATTTACATCATTTTTAAGTAAATCATTTATTAAGTCTTCATCGCGCATTGGCATCGTTGTTTGAAAACGCTCACCACTGCTCTTAGTACCAGTAATATTTCCTGTACCACGGTCAATAACAACTTCTTGCAAAGAGCCACTGCGGACATCTTTTACAAACTGACTGTAACTTGTTTGACGGTCGATTTGCTCGCCACCATTAAAGCTCTGAAAGACTGACATAAGCACAACTGCAATGACCAGCCATAGTATTAAATTTTTCGCCATATCGCTCAAGGGGTTAACCTCTTGTATCCAATTAATTTAAATTCAACTAAACGCCAAGCAACTGTACTACAGTTTGTATCCAGTCGCTACTATATATACTTCCCGAGAACGGGCACGTGAGGCATCAGGTTTGCGTATTTTCACTGCTTTAAAACTATTACGTACTTCCTGCAAGTATTGATCAAAGCCTTCTCCTTGGAAAACCTTAACAATAAATGCACCATTTTTCTTTAGAACTTGATTACACATATCTAGCGCAAGCTCAACTAAGTACATGCTTCCAGCTTGGTCTACTGAGTTATTACCACTCATATTCGGTGCCATATCAGAGAGTACCACATCAACATTTTTCCCATCAATGCGTTTTAGTAAAGCATCTAACACGGCTTCTTCGCGAAAATCACCTTGTAAAAAATCTACACCGGCTAAAGAGTCCATAGGTAAAATATCACAAGCAACAACCTGCCCTTTGTCACCTACTTTTTCGGCTAAATACTGTGACCAACTACCTGGGGCTGCCCCTAAATCCACCACAGTCATACCAGGGCGAAGTAACTTATCTCTATTTTGTACTTCATCTAATTTAAAAACCGCTCTTGAACGCCAGCCTTTTTTTTGCGCTTCCTGAACATATTTATCATCAAAATGTTCTTTCAACCATCGCTGTGAACTGGCTGACTGTTTTTTATTTGTCATAAATTACACGCAACTAATTAGTAATATTCTCTAGATGGCGTTAGAATACCCTTAATTCAAGCCATATTCAGCAAAATTTGTATAAACATGACATTATCAAATAAACAAAAGCAGTTTTTAAAAGGCGAGGCACATAGCCTTAAGCCTGTAGTTTTACTAGGTTCTAACGGTTTAACCGAAGGCGTAGTGATGGAAATTCAAAGTGCACTAGAAATTCACGAATTAATCAAAGTTAAAGTACCAACTGACGATCGTGAAACCAAAGCGCTTATTTTTGAAGCAATCGTTCGTGAAACAGGTGCGACAAAGCTTCAAACAATTGGCCACACTATTGTGCTTTATCGCCAAAGCCCTGAGAAAAAAATTCAACTGCCGCGTAACTAATTTACTTTCTGAGTAATTTATTGCGCTTAATAAAAAACCAGCTATCAGCTGGTTTTTTATCATTTATTTAGCCCTGAATTCTAAAAAGTAAAATTCATTTCTAAGTCTTTGAGTAAATATTTGATTTCTGCATGATGCTTTTTTTTGCTTAACAAAAAATAGCGTGAAAACTGCATTTCACTCATTGGTTCTATTTCTTCATTTGAAAGCAACGTTGCAAGTTCTGGAGTTGTATTGCTATGACCAATCACTGCAACTATGCCATCCAAAGACACTATCTGTTTTTTTAAATCAGCCAAATCTCTAGCATTGTAAATCTTTATTTCAGAATCAAAATGCGCAGCAAGTGGGCCTGCTGTTTGTAAAGTACGTTTATCGTTACTACTAAATACATGAACCCTATCGTATTGTTTAAATAATGAAACTAAATGCTGAGCCCGCTTATTGCCTTGTTGTGTGAGCTCCGGGTTTATTCCCGCTAATTTTTCACTATGGCGAAAAAGGTATATTTTTTCTGGAGCCGAAAATACATATTGGCTTTTAAATAAAACTGCACATAATAAAATAAAAACACCCTGTTTTATTTTCATACCTTCTGCTCACGTTTGTACTTTAATAACCGATTAATAAACTCGGTTGTTAATTCATTAATTAACCCAGTTTCGGCGTTTAACACCAAGCTAAAGCCAATATTTAAATGGGGGAATACCACTAAGTCGCTTCTGTATCCTTGTACCCAACCACTGTGGTAATACAAGGTTTCATTGTCGTAATTGTATACTCGCCAACCTAAACCGTAATAAGCTTCGTTAAGTTGTTTTTTCCATACCCTGCGGTACATTTCTTTTTTCGTGCGTGTGTATGGCCGAGTTTGTTTAGACAATGCATCAAGTGATAACACTTTGGGGTAGTGACCTAATTGCGCCTTTAACCAGATAGCCATATCGCTTGCACTGGCATTAACACCAGCTGCTGGTCCAACTTTGTAGTAATTTTTTTTAAGCTTTGCAGTGTACCACCGTTTTTTCCCACGTACGTGCGGTAAAGCGTAATTACTATCAACCATCATGGCTTCATAACCCAAGCTAGCATCAACCATATCAAGTGGCTGAAAAATGCCTTCATTTAGCCATTGTGAATAATCTTTATTTGTACTTTTTAAAATAACATCATCAATTAAACTAAACATTACGTTTTGATAACCGTAGCATATCCCAGGCTCGCAAATAGGTTTAACCGTCACTAACTTTTGAACTATATCGGGATAGTCCATCCGCGATTCAATTAAGTTGTCATATGCGTTTGGCACCAAGCCGCTAGAGTGACTCAATAAGTGATAAACTTTTAAGTTGTCTTCGTATTCTGTGCCTTTAAAGTCAGGTAGGTAATCACTGACGTAGTTATCTAATTTTATGAGCCCATCACTAGATAGTTTTGCAGCTAGCGAACCTGCAAATGTTTTGGACACCGACGCCAATCTAAAACGAGTGTGAACATTAACCTTTTGACCATTTCGGGCTTTAGTGCGCCCAACCCCATGGATGTAATCACTATTGCCTAAATTAACTATCGAAAGTGCAGCTCCTGGAATGCCTTTACTCGTGAGTTTTTTTTCTGCGTAACGGCCATACTTTTTTACAAAACTATCCCAATTTGGGTCTTGCTGCGCTGCAAAACTAACGGTTGCATACACAAAGCACACTGCAGTTAAGCAAAACTTTAAAAGTGGTAAGCGCTTCATTTTTTAATACTTTATCTTTTTAACTGCCTCTGTATGCATAATATCATGAACTTTTCTTTGGACTAACGTACAATACAAAAATTATTGTACTTTTTGTGGGTGTTAAGTATTTATGCGTTTTTTAGTTGTATTACTTTTTGTTTTATTATCATCAGGTTGTGCCATTACCAAACAACCAGCAGAGCCTTTGGCTATGCCGCTAAAGCCAGCACTAACAACGCAAACGTATCAGCTTAAATACCAAACTGAGCATGCTTCACCAAAAGTGAAGTCGGTGCAATTGCCTGCACACAAAGTTTTACAAAATCAAACGGTAAAAATAATTACCGATAAAGCAAGTGTAACCGACACTCTACTATCGCAAATAAGCCAAGCACTTAACGATAAACAGCTTAAAGTTACGAGTAAAAATAACAGTGATTACACGCTGACTATTCAAAAGCTAGACTTAACATTTAAAGAAAACACACAGTATTCAATTGCCACACCTGAAAAGCCATTTGTCTTGTTTGAAAATATTGCAAAGCAATACCCAACGCAGCAATGTGCATCTATTTTTGCAGAAGTTAATATGCGTTTAACGCACAAAGCTTCTGGTGATGTAGTGTGGTTTGCCACGTCGTCTATAGACAGCGCCAGCTTTCACCGAGAGCCGCTAATTTACAGCTTAAGTGAAGAACAAAGAATTACAAACGAACTAGAGGTTGTTGCATTTATCCACCAGCAAAACACAGCAGAAGCACGTTTAGCTAGAGTGGGTAAAGAGGTGAAAATCCCTGAGTATCAAATGCTGTCTAAATTATCTAGCCTAAGTAAGTTAAGTGGTCCGTGTAACCGCACAGAAGTCAGTGCTCTAACACCTATGATGCAATTTTACTTAAGCAGTATCTTAATAGATAAAATTAAAGTTCAGTAAAAGTAACATTTGCTACATTTTTTTACAGATTAAGGGTACACCTTAACAATATACTACGCACTATAACAACAAATAATCAGGCTCAACGTGGATGAAATATACCTTACTTAACCGTACTCTTTTTAGTATTGTCTTGTTCAGTTTGGGCCTTATAGCGACCTCAGCCCAAGCAAGTAATCGTTATTATGCAGACAACACCCTTGAGCCAACTCAAGGCTTTGCATGGGACTGGAGCGCAGGTGCAAGCTACTTTGTAGAAGATACTTACCTAATTGGCACTAACGCCTACGACACCGATTTAGAGCTCGATTTAAGCCTTGCTGTATCATACGACCGATTTTATCTCGACTTTGACCATAACCAACTCAGTGGTGGTCTTATTATCGGCTATAGTATCATTGATAAGTATGATTGGGGCTTGGATATACTGGGCACGAACACCCAAGCAGGCTTTGACGAGAAAGGCCTTGGCTTTTATAACAGTGGTGTAATTGCAGAGCTTGATGGCATAAAGTCTCGTCGCTATGATTTTGGTGTTGGTCTAAGGCTTACACGCCGATTCGAAAACTCTCAAATTTCATTTGAATACCTTTATGATGTTTCTGGCGCCCATAACAGCTGGGTTGTTAACACCTTCTTTAGCCAAATTTTACCGTGGCGAAACTGGGAATTTAGATCCGGTGTTGGCGTAAGTGCTTATTCAGCTGATTTTACAAATTATTATTTTGGCATTGACCAAGAAGAAGTAGCCGAAAACCGACCCTTTTACGATGCACATGCAAGTACCAGCCTAATATTTGAATTTCATGCTGAATACCCAATAAGCCAAGATTGGGTTTTTCTAGCTGGCTTTCTTTCCACGTGGTTTTCAGCAGAAATCGACGACAGCCCAATTATTTCTCAAGGGTATCAGCATAAAGCCAAGGTAGGCCTACGTTATGTTTTTTAGATGGTTTTGTTTGCTAATAATTTTTCCTGTATCAGCGCTTGCGCAATCTAGCGATGCACAAAATACTTTAACCGCGGTCCCTGATACGTGTGTAGCTCTTCGTGAAGGGCGCGATTGTTATGCCGACGTTGTCATAACGTGGCACCAACCCGTTATTGGTAATTATTGCCTACGCGATGCAACATCAAAATACATTATGCAATGTTGGCTCAAACAGCAACAAGGTACATTAAATTACGCGTTTGATTCTAAGCAAAGTATCGCATTTGAACTATTTGATAGTAATACATCAAAAATAATTGGCACTGCAGAAGTAAAACTTCAGTGGGTATATCAAAACAGACAAAAAAAGCGTCGCTGGCGATTATTTTAACCACTGCATTAAGGATAATTTATGGATAATTACGGCACTATTTTATTAGTAGAAGATGATACATCATTGGCTCAGTGGGTAGCCGAATACCTAACTGAACAAGGCTACACTACCCATGTCTGCCACCGAGGCGATGAAGTTGTCAGTCACGTAAAAACCTTGAACCCAAACATTGTCCTACTTGATATTATGTTACCTGGTCAAGATGGCATTAGTGTATGTAGAGAACTTCGTAGCTTTTATAATGCGCCTATTATTATGCTTACCGCACGTGATGAAGAAATGGATGAAGTTATAGGTTTAGAGGTAGGTGCGAGCGATTATATAATGAAACCGGTACGCCCGCGTGCTTTGCTGGCTCGAATAAAAGCAGCACTTCGTCAAAGCAATGAGCCCAATAAATTGGAAAAAGTAGAAAGCACAATTTCGGTCGGATCGCTTAATATCAATACCGAATCGAGAAACGTGAAATTTAACGGCCAAAACATTAATATTTCCAGTGCTGAATATTTACTCCTGCATTATTTGGCAAGTAATGCAGGTCAAGTTGTATCACGTGACGCGGTTTTTAAAGCCACTAAAGGACGAGAATACGACGGACTTGATAGAAGTGTCGATGTACTTATTTCTGCACTAAGAAAAAAGTTTAGCGACGACCCACAAAACCCTGAAAAAATTAAGACAATTTGGGGGCGTGGTTACTTGCTCGTCTCTACTGCATGGTAACTTACAGCTGTATGCTTAAATGAAAAAGTTTTACATATCACTACTTGGCAGCGCCCTGGTATCTATTGTGGTTTTAGGGTGGCTTATAGACGCCTTTAGCCAGCAAGCACATACCCCACAAGACGAATTTAGCGTGCAAAGCAAAATGATGATGGGATTTAGTAAACAACTGGCAAATATTCCCACCTCTGAACGTGGCGCATATGTTAAACAGCTTGGTGAAGAGTTTGAACTATCAATCGATTATAAACCTAATGAATCACTTGCTTTACCTCCTTCATTATTACTTCAAATGCATGCTGTTGGCGGATTGATTTTAGAAGATCAGCAAGGTTTTTATATGCTGCATAGCAACCAAGCGCTAAATCCCTTTCATATTTCTATGCGACTTAAAAAAAGCGCAGACACCGATAAACGAAATGATATATTTTTAACTTTGCTTTTTTATGCTGGCTTATGCATTTTAATGGGATTCATTATTGCGCCACTCGCTAAGCGACTAAGTGTTCTCAATGAGGCTGCTAAACAGTTTGCATCAGGCAATACACAAGCCAGAATTAACGCCTCGCACTTCACGTACATAAGAGATGTAGAGTTAACGTTTAACCGTATGGCGAGCCAAATTGAAAAACTTGTCGCTGAAAATAAATTAATGGCATCAAGTTTATCGCACGATATACGCACCCCTATTGCCTGTCTTCGCTTTGGCTTAGATGCCGCCTTAGATACCCATGATGAAAAAAAAATAAAAACCTATTTAGAGCGTATGGAAAACGATTTAGATCATATGGAATCCATGCTTAAAAGCTACTTAGCGTTTGCAACACTTGAGCAAAACGCAAACAAATTGACGTACTCTTCTACAAATATAAAGCATTACCTTGAAGACATTTTAGTCCAACTTGCCCCAAAGTTAGAATCACAAATGCTAAGTGTTGACCTGAATAGCTCAACTGACATTATTGTGGCCGACCTTCATTGGTTAGCACGTGCTATTACAAACCTGCTGACCAATGCATGCGATTTTGCCGAACAATATATCTACTTGAGCGCCAAGGTTCACGAACGCCAACTTATCATAACTGTTGAAGATGATGGCCCAGGGATTGCCCAAGAAAACTTTAAAAATGTATTAAGCCCATTTTTTAGAGAAGAAGATCATAGAAACCGCGCAGATAAAAGCTATGGCCTTGGCTTGGCTATTGTTGAAAAGGTCGCTGACTGGCATAACGGTACTATTACTGTTAGCAAAAGTAAGCACTTAGGCGGGGCATGCTTTACCCTTAGTATTACCCAGCATTATAAATCGTAAAGTATAAATTACGCGGTGTAATTAACATTTTTAAAACAAAATCAACCCATTAATTTTAATCTACCCTCAACATTTACCAAAAACAGCGCATTAATCACACCACTGGAAAACTAAATTGTGTGGGATCAGCAAATAAGCACTTTTTATTTATTTACATTTCCAGTAGATTGTCAGCGCCGTTAAAAAACAGAGAAGTATAATAATATGAGCGCAGTTAGAGGCGAGTTTAGTTCTCGCTTTGGATTTATTATGGCCGCCGCCGGTTCTGCCGTAGGTTTGGGCAACATATGGGGCTTTCCCACACAAACAGCCAGTAATGGCGGTGCCGCATTTTTAGTTGCATATTTAGTGTTAGCTTTCTTTTTAGCTTACCCTGCGCTAATGGCCGAACTCATGATTGGTCGACACGGGCAAGCCAACGCAGTCGTTTCTTTAACTAAAGTATCCAACAAACCTTGGCAAAAACACTTTGCATTTATTGTCGGCTTTGGGGGTATTTTATGCGCCGGCTTTATACTTAGTTTTTATGCTATTGTTGCAGGCTGGATGCTTAGTGCAACAGCCCAACCTATCGCTGACTTGGCCGGAGCTGACGCAGCATCAATCTGGCTAAGCGAGCAATCACTTACTCGCAACGTTATTTTTACCCTTGTTTTTATTGTTTTAACAATAGCAATCATTAGCCGTGGTGTTGAAAACGGTATCGAAAAATGGTCAAAGCGCTTGATGCCCGCTTTATTGGGTATTTTATTTTTATTAATTGCTTATGTACTGACTCAAGAAGGTGCAATAGAAGGGTTAAAAGCCTACTTGTTACCTGACTTTTCGTCTATTTTTGACACCCAGTTAATTGTTAGCGCCTTAGGTCAAGCGTTTTTCTCATTATCACTTGGCACAAGCGTTATGATTATATACGGCTCGTATATTAGTAAAAAAGAAAACCTAGTGTCTCTTGGTGCATACGTAACGTTAATTGATGTGTTTATTGCCTTTGTTGCTGGTTTACTTATTATTCCTGCTATGTATGTAGCTCAAGCACAAGGTGTTGAGATATTTTCTGCCAGCGGAAAATTACTCTCAGAAGATACTTTAGTATTTCAGGTATTACCTGCTTTATTTGATGGTATGGGCAGTGTAGGTTTATTTGTTGGCTTTGCATTTTTTGCCCTAATGAGTATAGCTGCGCTCACTTCGTCAATATCAATGCTTGAAGCGCCTGTTTCCTATGCAGTAGAACGATTTGCCATGAATCGCATTCAAGCAACTTGGGTCATTGGCGCCTTGATAGCAGTTGTTAGCATTACGATTGTATGTAACCTAGGCGCATTATTTGGTTTAGTGATCACACTTACCACTAAGGTTGCACAACCATTACTTGGCTTAATGTGCTGTATATTTGTAGGCTGGATTTGGTACAGAAATTCATTACTACAAGCCATACAACAGGGTAATCCCGAGGTACATACTACGCTATTTTGGAAAATATGGCCTTGGTATACTAAGTTTGTGTGCCCTATCGCAATAGGTGCAGTGTTTGTCCACTCGTTATTAAGCTAACAACAACTCATATAAAAGCCCACACTTGTGGGCTTTTATATGAGTATAAATTTAACTAGCCGTTGTTAATTTTTAGTACCATATCTTGATGCGGTATACCGTCCTCTAAATATGCATCCCCTGTGCACTTAAAACTAAATGACTTATAAAAGTCCAGTAAATAGGTTTGCGCACCAATAACTATGTCCCGTTCAGGCCAATGCTTTTTACAACATGCTATTGCCTGCTCAACCAATTTACTAGCGATCCCCTTTCCTCTGTGATGCTCACTCACTAAAACACGCCCAATTGCACTGTACTGTCCGTTTTTTTCATAACAGCGGGCGTAGCTCATTAACTGCATATTATCTAACGTAAAAATATGCTGAGTAGTTTCAGAAGTATCAACATCATCCAACTCAGGGTAAGGGCACTTTTGCTCTACAACAAATACGTCTACGCGCCCTTTCATAATTGAAAACAAGGTATGAGGGGTCAGTTTGTCAAATGGTTCACAGTTAAAATGCATGGTAATCCTTAAACAAAAACCCAGCTGAAGCTGGGTTTAGTATCTCTTTAGTACGAAATGAAAATAAAATTACATTCATCGCTCTATATTATGAAAAGTATTAAGCGAATAAACGCTCTAACTGATCACATAACTGAGACAAGTTTACATGGTCATGTTCAATGGTAACATCAATATACCCATCGCCTCTAAATGCACGGTCAAGCTCAATTAAAACGTGAGTTTTGTGGGCTTCTGGTACAAATGACAACTCGATTTCTTGAATCCCAAATAAACTTCTGCTGTTAGGTTTATATTCAAGTTCTTGATAACACCCTGAAACAGAAGCAAACGTAGAGGCACGTAAAAAACCTTTTTCAACATCGGCTTTAGATAAACTAAAACCTAATTTATCCATTGCCTGCATACACGTTTTCACTGCTTCATTTGGATAAATATGAAGATGGTCTTTATCTGTTGGATCTAATGCTAAATCAATATCTAGTCCGGTTTCTAGCCAAACATGGGACTGGTTGTAACCCGCGTTAATTTCAGTGATCGGTGTTTCTGAATGCAAACGCGCTTCAAAAGGTATGCTTTTTACATCACCGGGTTCCAACTTACCTATATCTGTAATTCGCCATTGATCAATTACATGATTAGTAAAATAATCACCTTCATCACCAGCGACTTTAACACGGGTCATTAGTAATAAATCTAAGCCTGCAATTTCTTGGCTAACGTCACCTGCTGTAATGACAATATTAGCGTTAAAAAGTTGTCCTGGTTGCAGGTGTTCAGTCTCTAAAATAGTGTCAACTTTTGCCGCGCCAATACCAACTGATGCTAAGATCTTTTTAAACATATAATTCTCCTTAAGCTGAGCCGCTCTTAAATATGCCCTAACTTAAATGTTTTCGTTATCTCATCTTAACCATAATTAAAAGCTGTTGTCAGTTTAAAAGTAGGATTTAAATGCTTTTAAGGGTTAAATACGCTTAATCTGTGCATTTATCATCCAAACAAGGTGTTAAAAGCGACTAAATAAACAAAGCTCAAGTGGTATATTTAATTTTCATTAATCGCTGTTTTTAGCTACACTGCAGTACCAAATGATGTAATTTTAAGTATTATGGAACTAATCTACTTTGCTACCGCATTTGTGTGTGGTTTTGCCATTTATCAATTAAAACTTCCCCCTCTTATTGGCTTTTTGCTGGCGGGCTTTGCGCTTAACCTAGCAGGTTATAAAAGCACAGAATTACTTGATACAATTGCCGCATTGGGCGTTACTTTATTGCTGTTCAGTATTGGCTTAAAACTTAAAGTAAAAAGCTTAATAAAACCCCAAGTGTGGGCACCTGCTTCCCTTCATATTATATTTAGTAGCGCTATTTTTAGCGGTTTCATGTTGTTATTAGGTGTGTTTGCCCTGCCCCTTTTTGTTGACTTAAGTTGGCAAAGTGCCTTGTTGGTCGGCTTTGCTCTTAGCTTTTCAAGCACTGTATTTGCGGTAAAAGTATTAGAAGAGCGCGGTGAAATGGCAAGCTTACACGGTAAAATCGCTATTGGTATACTTGTAATGCAAGATATTTTTGCGGTTATATTTTTAGCTATTAGTACAGGAAAAGTACCCAACATTTGGGCGCTGGCTATTGTTATTGCCTTGCCTTTGATACGCCCTATTATGTATTTTATGCTCAACCGATCTAAGCATGGTGAACTGCTTCCTTTATTTGGTTTCTTTTTTGCGCTTGTTGCTGGTTATAACGCATTTGAATTTGCAGGCCTTAAAGGTGATTTGGGTGCGCTGATCATAGGCATGATGTTTGCCCCACATAAAAAAGCGGGCGAGCTATCAAAATCCTTACTCAACTTAAAAGATATTTTACTTGTCGGTTTTTTCTTAAGCATTGGTTTAAATGCTGAATTAACAGTTGATTCGCTTATCATTGCCATTGTGCTTATTTTTGTACTCCCTGTTAAAGTTATTCTTTATTATGTGTTTACTAATGCGTTTAAATTACGTGCACGTACCTCGCTACTTACCGCATTTACCTTATCAAACTACAGTGAATTTGGCTTGATTGTATGTGCTGTTGCAGCTTCAACAAGTATTATTACCCCTGAATGGTTAGCCGTTATGGCTATTGCTGTATCTATTACCTTTGTTATTGCCTCACCCCTTAACAAACGCTCGAATGAATTATATGTAAAAGTAGAAAGCTGGTTAGTAAAGTTTGAAAGCAAAACACGCCTAGCCGAAGAATTACCAGTAAACCTTAATGATACAAAAATTGTTATTTTTGGTATGGGTCGTATTGGCACCGGTGCTTATGAAACTATTAATATGACTCACCCCAATTTAGTAGCGGGTATCGATATAAAGCCCGAAGTTGTCGATAAACACATAAGTAGAGGCCGTAAAGTACTGATTGCAGACGCTACCGATCCTGATTTTTGGCAACGTGTAAACCACTCTCACGTTGAAATGGTCATGTTAGCAATGCCAAAACACATGCAGAACATTTTTGCATTAGAGCAGCTTCAAGCGTCAGGTTACACAGGGCAAGTTACTGCAATTGCAAACTACCCAGATCAACAAAAAGAGCTTGAAAGTATGGGGGTGCACTCAACGTATAACTTTTACTTAGAAGCCGGTAGTGGTTTTGCTGAACATGTAAAACAAGAATTGTTTGGTGAAAAATAGTATTTACTATGTGTAAAGGCACAAAAATAATTCTTTTTTACTAGTAAATAAATAAAAAGCAATTGTATTTACATTCCTTTACAAGTGCATGCACCACGTCTGCAAAAAACAGGTAAACTGTCTTCGTTGGTTAAATATACCCATGTTAAATACAACCTAGTTAGACTCCAGCTAACAAAAGTTGTGTCGGGCTTTTTACACCAACAAAAATTCTTAAATCAGAGGGCCTACTCCCTCACTCAATAGGCTGTTTCTTGCCCGTCACAGCCTATTTTATTACTCTAAAATACCTTACACTAACCCCATTGATACACCAAAAAGCAAACCTATGGATCCGGAACAATTAAAAATTGCGATAAATACTAAAATGCCATTTGGAAAATATTCAGGTCGTCCATTATTATTACTTCCCGAACCTTACTTAGTTTGGTTTAAACAGCAAGGTTTTCCAGATTCAAAATTAGGCAGTCAGTTAGCTATGATGTACGAGGTTAAACTAAATGGCTTAGAGCAAATGCTTATGCCATTGCTAGAAAAAAAATAAAATTTACGAAACTATTTTATAAATTGGCGGTCTATTTAATTGCTACTTGTTGATTTTGGTTTTAACCACAAAAAAAGCGCCTTTTGGCGCTTTTTTTATTTTTTAGTTTTGCTCTATGGGTAAGCTAATAATGAACTTTGCTCCACCTAAAGACGAATGTTCAATACGATAACTTCCCTGATGCCAAGCAATAATTTTAGCAACAATCGCTAACCCAAGGCCAAATCCACCTGTTTTTTTGCCTCTACTTTTATCAAGCCGCGTAAAGGGCTTAAATACGTTTTCTCGCTCTATTTCAGCAACGCCCCTGCCATCATCTTCAATTACAAACTGTACTTCGTTATGCTGAGTAACAAGTGATATTTTAACTTGGCTATTAGCGTATTTAATTGCATTACCAATTAAATTTTGAAAAGCGCGCGCCATAAAATGCGGATCACATTGGTAAATCAAGCTACTTGGTAATGCTTCATCCAAACTAATTTTCTTATCAAAATTAAGCTTTTCAACGCTAACTTTTATTAACTCAACCAAATCAGTTGGGTATGGTTGTAGGCTAGGTTGTTGAGAGTCTAGTTTTGCGTAGTCAAGCATCTCAGAAACTAAACTTTCAAGCTCATTAATATCGCTGTTCATATTAGCAATATAAACTTCACTTTTTTCATCTGATAAACGTTCATCTAGCATTACTGTTGCAAACTTTAAGCGAGCTAAGGGGGTTCTAAATTCATGAGAAACCGACGAAGTCAGCTCTTGTTGAGCGTTTAATAAAAAACTGATGCGTTGTTGCATTAAACTGAGTGTTTCAGTAATTGGTAAAAAAAACGACTTGGAAGTATCAGAGAGTTGAAAGTCTTGAGCACCTTCAACGGCTTTACATGCATTACGCAATTTAGAGAAGTCACGCCAAAGTAGGAAGCTCCATAAGCCTACGGGAATACCCACAATAGTAAGTAATAATACGTATGGCCATACAGAGGTCGTTACGGGGGTATCTAATCCTATAGGCCCTACCTGCAAAAGCTCATTGTCATTGAGGGTGATATACCAAACAACTCGCTGTTGTTTGTCATATAAATATAGATAGTGCTGACTATTTAACTGAGCCAGTTGTTCTTGAGGTAGTGCTAAATCAGCACGACTAATAACAAGGCTTTTGTAGTGCTCCTTTAATTTTGCTAATCCATTGGGTGTTTGTGAAAGCAGCCAAAGCGACTGCCCAAATTCGTCATCAAGAAAAACGTGCTGTTGCGATTCATCATATGGCCATAATTGTTCTATAACACCGCTAACAACAAACAATGAAACCACAATATAAATATATAAACTTGCAAACAGCTTTCCCATTAATGCCTATTAACCTTGTATTTAAAGATCCCACGCATCGGAAACAAATAAGTAGCCTTGACCCCATACTGTTTTTATACGAAATGGCTTGTCGCTATTATCACCCAGCTTTTTACGGATACGAGACACTCGAACATCAACGGTGCGATCGAGCCCGTCATATTGGCGACCAATCATATGTTGATGTACATGCTCTCTACTAAGCACTTGGCCAGCGTTTGAGGCTAACAACCAAAGTAACTCAAACTCATGCGACGTTAACACTATCTCTTTGTCAGATAGTTTCACTATACGGCTAGTCTTATCAATGATTAAATCACCAAACTGTAATTCTTCACTCGTTTTTGTCACTGTTTGACCACGGCGTAATAGCGCATTGACTCTTGCGAGTAACACACGAGGCTCAGCTGGTTTAATAACATAATCATCTGCGCCAAGTTCTAAACCCAATACTTGGTCAAAATCTTCGCTTTTAGCGGTTAACATTAAAATTGGTAAAGAAAACTTATCACGCACTTGACGACACACGCTAAATCCATCTTTGCCCGGCAACATAACATCTAAGATCATTAAATCGGCGTGATTATTTTCTAAATAATCAAACACCTCATCACCACGTTCTAAAGCTGCGACTTCTAATCCATTATGTTCAAGGTAATCTTTTGTGAGTTGCTGTAAACCAAGATCATCTTCAACAAGTAGAATTTTTGGCATTGATTGCTCCTAAATTAAAAAAAGCTCCATGGTGAACGAAGCCGACGCCTACTTTTTTGTACATGAGTACTTTGTACTTCAACCTGTGCTTTAGCTATTAACATGCCAGATTCCGAATTGATTAAGGAGTATATGGTTTCGACCTGAACACGCGCTTTATAATTAAACTCTCCTGCGCGCTGCTGTTGCCAGCAATGTATCTTTTTACTCTGTTCATATATGCAAACATCCCCCACCACATCTCCCTGCCATTCAAACGTTAAATCAAGATCGCAAAAGTCCTGTACCTGAGAAATGACACATACTTTGGGTGACACAGTAAACGACGCAGCTTGCGCATTACTGAGGGGGATAAGTAGTGGCGCTAAAAATAAAATGACCATTAATTGTTTCATATTAAAAAGTGCGTTCGAATCCTATAAATGCAGTCATTGAATAGTCACGCTCTAAAAGCGGACTATCATTAATAGCCGAGTAGTCATAATAAGCTAAATGAAAACGAACAGAATATTCATCTCTTAAGGGTAATCGCCCATCAATTTTTGCATAAGGTTGCCAACTGCTGGCAACCTCAACATGGCCCAATAAAGTTTCGCCGTCTTTAAGGCCATAATAATAGGTATTTAGTTCCGCCGATTTATAATTTAAACCAAACGATGGTTTAATATTTACGGGCCCAAGTTGAGTATGGTATTGCCACTGTAATGCACCGCGAACACCGTTATAAACATTTGTCAAATCATGCAGTAATTGAACAGAAAACACATGGTGATCACTCACATAATGATAAGCAAGCCCGGTGTCTAAGGCTAGGTGGCGTTTATGTAGGTCATTTAAATTAACATTTTTTACTGATGAGGCCTCTGCAGCCTGCAAATAAAACGGGCTATCTGCACTGCTGCTTTGTAGCGTAGACACATTACTTGGATGCCAATCTATAAAAAAACGAGACTCAGTATTAAGCTCGCTAACAATGTTTAATTGGTGTTTAGAAGTTTGAAGTAAAGAATAGCCTAAACGGCCATTATCAAAAAACCAATCTTCAGCATAAAACGCTATTTGAGGAATAACGACTAAAGGAACATTGTCACCACCACGCAAAGGATTTGTGATCACACCGACCCCTGCGTTAATACTAAAAATTAGCTGATGAGATTGAACATGCTGCTCTGAGAACTCTTGATCCGAATACGTATTTGGCTTGGCACTTAACTTAAAACAAGTGAGCAAAAAAATTAAACAAAGAATGGTAAATAGAAAGAAATTAAACCGCATCAGCGTAAATCAGAACATAAAATTATTCATTTACGGATAGTAACAAGGTTACCTAAAACTATCTGTAGCTGATTACAATCATTCACACTTTTTATACACAAAGTAAAAGTTTAAACCCCTGATAATAATTAGATATCAGGGGCTATTTCTACTCGGTTACGTCCATGTGTCTTAGCAATATAAAGTGCTCTATCGGCACGCTCAACCAGCACTGAGCTTTTTGTAAACGGTCGTAGTATAGCTAAACCAAAGCTTGCTGATATTGCACGTTTGTTGTTTACATCTTGTTTTTTACGAATAGCTAATTTCGCAATTTCTTGTCTTATACACTCAGCAAAAGCAACTAAATCATTTATGGTGTCAAAATAAGCTGTAATACAAAACTCTTCTCCGCCGTAGCGATACGCTTTTGCTTTGTCAGTTAAGTTATCTTTTACTTTTTTTGCAACTAGCTTAATAACTTCATCGCCTTTTTGATGGCCAAAGTCATCGTTAAATCGCTTAAAGTGATCAATATCAAACATAATCAGTGCAGCAAGGGAGCTTTCTGTAGTTTGCTCTGAGTACTCGCGGCAAAAGTCATTAATATCAGAGTCAAATTTACCTCTGTTATAAAAACCTGTTAATGGGTCTGTGTCGGCAGCTTCTTTAGAAAGGTTAAGCGCTTCTTTTAAGTCTTTAATTTCATTATACGCAACCGCTAGCTTTGTTTGAAATTCGCGAGCAGAGTCTTGCATTGCAATAGACTCATCAGTCAAACGCTCAACACAACCAAGAATATCGTTAAAAGAGTTAGTATCTATCAGGTTGTTTATTTCGTTCTGCGAGTCAATCAGTGAAGTACTGAAACTTTTAGAATGACCAAGTGTGATACTTATATCTTGCTGGATATTTTCAACCGTATTATGAAATTTATCCGACATTTCCTGAAAAATAGCTAAATCTTCATCACTAAGATGCTTATCAAATATTTCTTTTGCTTTACTTTGAGTGCATGTTTGGTGCTCTGAAATAACTTGATCTAATTCAATGTTTAAAGACGGTTTATTACCCTGAAAATAGCAATACCAAATAGCATAATTAATAGGTGTTACCGGCATACGGTACTTCACCATCATAGGTACTGCTTTTTTTAAATACTGAGCGGAATGAGAAAGTGATACTGCATTATTCATAAAGAACTCTCAAGCGTCATTTTTATTATTAGCATTCAATGTTAAGTAATAGTAAACCTTTACGCAAGCCATAATAATACTATTTTATGAACTTATTTAACGGTAAAAAAATCTAAATCGCTTTTGCGTCTAAAGTTTGTGCAATATTCCACAAAGCACTAATAGCGGGGTCGTTGAGCTCTTTTCTTAAAACTGCTAAGCCAATGTCAAAGCCTTCAGGGGCTTGCATTTTTGGTGTGAGTATCTGTACTTTATCTTTTAGTGGGCTGTTATCTAATACTATTTTAGGAACCATTGCTACACCAAATCCTAGGCTAACCATAGAGACCATTGCCTCATGCCCCGCCACTTGTGCATAAATTTTTCCGTGAATATTGTTTTTTCGCCACCACATTTCTAGGCGCTGCCTAGAAAAACCCTGTTCAGGCACAATAAACTCTAATTCAGACCAATCAAGCTCTGTATTGTTTGATGTTAATTTTTCAGTAATCGTACATTGAACTTTTGGACCAATAAGCACTAATGGTGAATGGCCTATATCTACAAAAGCAATTTGCGCGGGTAATTTTCCGGGTTTAGCTGCTATCGCCATTGATTCATGACCATCTAGCACACGGTTTATAGCTAGTGCAGGGTCGCCCGTATTTAGGGTTATTTCTATATACTGATGCTGCGCTCTGAGTTGCTCTAAAATTTGATGCAAAAAACTATAAGAGGCAGTAACAGAGCAATAAATACTGACTTTTCCATAAATATGTTGCTGTGGCTCTTTCACATTAGCTTTAAATCGTTGCCAGTTAGCAAGGGTAGCAGTGGCGTAATCAATAAAAGACTCCCCCTCTTTTGTTAATTTTACACTGCGGTTATCGCGTATAAATAGCGCAACGCCCACCTCTTCTTCTAGGTGTTTAATATTACGACTTAATGTAGGCGCACTCACATGGCAAAGCTCGCTTGCTCTAGCAAAGTGCAGTGTTTTAGCCAACGCTAAAAAATATTTTAAATGCTTATGATCCATAGCAACACCAGTATTTCATATTTTGAAATACTTTAATTCAAATATATCATTTTACGCAAGCAACATTTTTAAATATGGTGTTTACAAGCGCAAAATAAAGCGCATCTAACAAACATATTTATAGGACACTAACAATGGCGAATTACTTTAATACCTTACCTTTACGCGAACAATTAGCGCAATTAGCGCAATGTGAATTTATGGACGCAAGCGAATTTACAGACGGTGTTAACGCACTTAAAGGTAAAAAACTAGTTATTGTAGGCTGTGGCGCACAAGGTTTAAACCAAGGCCTTAACCTACGCGATTCAGGTTTAGACGTGTCTTATACGTTACGCGATTCAGCTATTGCTGAGCGCCGCCAATCATTTTTAAATGCATCTGAAAACGGCTTTACTGTAGGTACTTACCAAGAGCTAATTCCAACAGCTGACGTAGTACTTAATTTAACGCCAGATAAACAACACACAGCAGTCGTTAACGCCATCATGCCATTAATGAAACAAGGTTCTACACTTGCTTACTCACATGGCTTTAATATTGTTGAAGAAGGCATGCAGATTCGCGAAGATATCACAGTAATCATGGTTGCACCTAAATGCCCAGGTTCTGAAGTACGTGAAGAGTACAAACGTGGTTTTGGTGTACCAACACTTATTGCCGTTCACCCAGAAAACGACCCACAAGGTCATGGCCTAGCACAAGCTAAAGCTTACGCTGCTGGCACAGGTGGTGACCGCGCAGGCGTGCTTAAATCGTCATTCATTGCTGAAGTAAAATCTGACCTTATGGGTGAGCAAACTATTTTATGCGGCATGCTACAAACGGGTTCTATTTTATGTTTTGACAAAATGATTGAAAAAGGAATTGATGCAGGTTACGCATCTAAACTAATTCAATTTGGTTGGGAAGTGATCACAGAAGCCCTTAAATACGGCGGCGTAACAAACATGCTTGACCGTTTATCTAACCCAGCAAAAGTGAAAGCATTTGAACTTAGTGAAGAGCTAAAAGTAATTATGCGTCCACTTTATAATAAGCACCAAGACGACATTATCGACGGTACATTTTCACGTGTAATGATGGAAGATTGGGCAAACGATGATGCTAACCTTCTTAAATGGCGCGCAGAAACCGCAGAAACTAATTTTGAAAAAACACCCGCTGGTGATGTAGAAATCTCAGAACAAGAATTCTTCGACAACGGTATTTTGATGGTCGCTATGGTTAAAGCAGGCGTTGAACTTGCGTTTGAAACTATGACAGCAGCAGGCATTATTGAAGAGTCAGCATATTACGAGTCGCTTCACGAAACACCGCTGATTGCTAATACTATTGCACGTAAAAAGTTATTTGAAATGAATCGTACTATTTCAGACACCGCTGAATATGGGTGTTACTTATATAACCATGCTTGCTTACCATTACTTGCTGACTTTATGAAAAATATCGACACCGATGTAATTGGTAAAGGCCTAGGTGAGCAAAGTAACCAAGTAGACAACAAAGCGTTAATTGAAATTAATACAGCGCTTCGTGAGCATCCGGTTGAAAAAGTAGGTGCTAAATTACGTGGCTACATGTCAGCGATGAAAAAAATTGTTTAACGTTATCCTTTAAGTTTCGCTTGTTAGAAACCAAGCTCACATGCTTTGCGTGTGGGCTTTTTTATGCCTTATAGTTTAGTTAAAAAGAGGCTATTTTTATGTTCATTCGCTTTATTTAACTCTAAATAAATTGTGTGCTAACATCGTATTCTACTTCGTTGTAAAAAATTATTATAAAATGATACAAAACCTTTCTATTACTCAAAAAATCACAGCACTTGGCAGTGGCATCGCTATTTTTGTTGCAGCACTCATTGGCATTACATCGTTATACAGTTCTGAAGATATAATAGAACAACGTATGATTGAGTCTGAGCTACCAGGTAAGCTGCAAACAATTAGTAACCACATTGGCGGTGAAATAAACATGCTAATTGGTGCTGCAGAGCAACTTTCATCAAATGAATTTATTTTACAATGGGCAGAAACCAATAATAACGATGCATTGCTTTTAAAAGAGCTAAACCGCTTGGTAGAACAATACGACTTAGCCACTGCATCGTGGGCTAACCGAAACACCGCACAATACTGGAATCAAGAAGGCTTTTTACGCATACTAAAAAACGATGAAGCCGATGGGTGGTTTTTTGCCTTCAAAGAATCAAGAAAACCCTACTCTATCAGTATTTACCAAGAGTCAGTGAACGACGTAAAAATGTTCATTAACCACCAACAAGTGAATGGTAAAGGTTTAGCAGGGCTTGCAAAAAGCATCACTGACATGCAAAAGCTACTGCAACAATTTAAAATTGAGCAAACAGGGTTTGTATTTATTGCTGACAAAAGCGGCCTTATTCAACTACATAAAGACTCAAATAAAGTAGCCAAAGCTAATATTGATTCTGTTTATGAAGCCAACATTAGTAATGAAATATTAAGCTCAAACGGATTTAGGTTAAAAGAAATCGATCTTGATGGCCAAGCCACCCTTGTAGCAGCAACCCCAATAGAAAACACAGACTTATTTATTGTGGCTCAAGTACCAAAAAGTGAAGTATTTGCAAGTGTAAGTACGCTTCAGTGGCAAATATTTACATTTACTTTAATCATTGCCTTAATTGCTAGCCTAATTAGTTACTTGTTAGCGCGCTCGTTGTCTTCACCATTATTTAAAATGGGCGAATTATTCTCTCGTTTAGGCTCTGGCGACGCAAACTTAGCATACAGGTTACCCGAATCAAGCCAAGCCGAGCTTAATAACTTAAGCGCGGGTTTTAATCAGTTCATTAGTAAAATTGAAGTAGCCATTGGCCAAGTTGCCACAGAAAGCCACGATATAAAGCGCAGTTCCGACCATGTGTTTGAGCAAGCTAAACGAAATTCTCAGGCTATAGACAGCCAAAAAGAACAAACTATTTCTGTAGCCGCAGCCATTAACCAAATGGGTGCAACAGTGCAAGAGATTGCTCAAAGCGCAGCTAACGCCGCCAAGCTTACCGATAGCAGTCGCGAAAATACAATGCAAAGCCACAATCAGGTAATGCAAAGCCAGGCAACCATCTCTGCGCTTGCAAGCGACATTGACGGCATAACAGAGCAAGTGTCACTACTCTCTAAAAAGACGGTTGATATTGCTAGTATTATTGATGCGATTCGCAGTATTTCAGAACAAACAAATCTATTGGCGTTAAATGCGGCAATAGAATCTGCTCGTGCTGGTGAGCATGGCAGAGGGTTTGCGGTTGTTGCCGATGAGGTAAGAGCGCTGGCAAACCGCACTTCACAATCAACTAACGAAATTCAATCAATGATTGAAGAGCTTACCCAAATATCAGATGACGTAGTAAAAGATATTAGCCAGTCAAAAGATAAAGCACAGCAAAGTGTGGGGGCAATGCAAAACTCCGTTGAGTTACTTGATGTGATTAGCGAAACATCTAACCAAATAAATGATATGGCAACTCTAATTGCAACGGCTACCGAACAGCAAAGTAATGTAGTCGCCGATGTAGGGCGTAACATTGAACAAATTAGCGAAATTAGCGACAACGCCATGAGTGAGCAGATGAATACTGAGCAAGCTATTCGTGACCTAGCAAGCAGCGCTCAAACATTAGATGCCTTAGTGGCAACCTTTGAAAAGCACCGTTAAAACCTCTGAACTATACCAATTCGCTTAATCAATGATCCCAATGGGTTGATATCAACGCGAATTGGTATTAAACACCTCCTCTAAACAAAATTGCGACTACAATTAGTTTGGAGGTGGTTATGCAAACCAATCAATTTAAGTTTTTGATCATATTTGTGGGGCTGTTTACGCTGAGCGCATGCAGTTCAACAAAGCTTGTCGCACCACCAGTTAAACTGCTCCAAATAAATTCGTTTGAGTCACATACTCTAGAATCACCAGAAGAAATTTTTACTCTTAGCGACAGCCTCAAGCAGCAGCTCAAAAGCCATTTAAAAAGTAAGCAATCTGCCCAAACGCTGGCACACAATATATTGAGCTTTTTACTTAAAAATGGTGATGATTCGCTTTCATATCAATCGGGGGCAACCCTCACCGCATCACAAACCTTTAAAAACTTAAATGCAAATTGCTTATCACTCTCTATTTTAGCGTATAGCCTTGCTGACTATTTAGGTATAAAAGCGCGGTTTAATAAAGTTCATATCCCAGAATATTGGGCTCTTAACAATGGATTTAACTTACTGACAGGCCACATTAACTTAAGTATTGATACAGTCATTGAACCTTCTAACCAGTCGGTATTTATTTACCAAGGCAAAAAACGCTTAATAATAGACTTTGACCCTAATAGCCGCCAGGCTCGCTTTAAAACAACACCTATTAGCAAAAACACTATCACAGCCATGTTTTATAACAATAAAGGGGCTATTGCACTTGTTAATAAGCAGTACGACTTAGCTTATAACTACTTTCGTAATGCAGTGAAAGCCGACCCTAATTTCAGTGCTGGGTGGGGGAATTTAGGCGTATTGTTTAGACAATTAAACTACCTAGCTGAAGCAGAACAAGCATACACCCACGCAATATTGCTTAATCAAAACAACAATACTGCACAAGGTAACTTGGCTGTTTTGTATCAGCTAACAGGCCGTTCGGAGTTAGGCACTGACATCTTAAAAAAATTACACATCAATCGTCAAAACAACCCTTATTACCATGTATCCCTTGGTAATACAGAGTTTGAGCAATCTAATTTTGCACTTGCATTAGCACATTATAAAAAAGCCTATAGCCTTGCGCCTTCATTACACGAAAGCCACTTTGGTCAAGCTAGCGTGTACTTTAAATGGGGAAACACCCAAAAAGCGATATACCATCTTGAACAAGCAGGCAAAAAAGCTGACTTTTTACATGACAAAAAACGTTATGAGAGTAAATTAAACGCATTACTTTTATTAACAGCAAAACTATGACCATTAAATACTTTTTATGCTTAATTTTAATATGTGTGTGCGCTAATAGTTATGGGAATGCCCTTCACACGCAGCTTATTGATGATTTAAACCATTTAGCAAGCAATGCGCTCATGGGCCGAAAAACAGCAACAGAAGGTGCAGTGAACACGCGAGCATACCTACATAGTAGGCTTTCTAAGTTTAATCTAAATGTAAGTGAGCAAACGTTTACTTATAAGTCAGGCATTTTTGAGCATGCACAAGGCATTAATATTATTGCAGTGCCCACCAAATCTACACAACGTAAAAAAATAATTATTACTGCCCATTACGATCACCTTGGTAAGCGAGGTGGAAAATATTATTTTGGGGCAAATGACAATGCAACAGGCGTTGCTGCCCTGCTTTACTTGGCGTCTTCGTTACAAAATAAAGAATTCCCTTACGAATTGGTATTTGTATTAACTGACGCAGAAGAAAATGGCTTACATGGCAGTAAAAACTTTGCACAAACGCTTAACTCGAATAACATTTTAATGAATATAAATTTAGATATGCTTGGGGTGAAAAAACATAAATCCCGCGTGTATGCATTAACATCCTACTCATTAAAACAAAAACTTAAGCCCGTATTCACCGCCTTAAATAACACTAAAATAACAATCAAACCTGTCTATTCGTCAAAACAAATGAATCGGCTAATTAAATCACAAAATATTGATTGGCATAAGGCAAGCGATCATTATTCATTTGCGCAAAACAACATACCGTATGTTTACTTTGGAATGGGTCACGACCCTCACCACCACACAACTAAAGACACCGTACAGCACATTGATATACCTAAGTATGTAAGTACCGTACTCGCAATAGAGGGCTTTATTAAACAGTTAGCGCACCATCATTATGATGATTTAAACGCTGAAACATAAGCCTCTTTTTTTGCCCTTGGTAACTTTTTTATTTTACACTCAAGCTTACTCGCTTCGCTTTTACTCCCAACTTCCTGCTGATGAATAAGTATAAGAGGCCCTTTACCTTTTAAATTTTTCGCCCCTTTACCTGCTTGATGCGTTGCAAAGCGCTTATCTACATTAGTAGTTATTCCGGTATACCAGTGCCCAAAGCGTGTTTGCACTATGTACAAGTGCCATAAAGTGCCTGAAGTATGTGTTTTTGGCTCTAGGGTTTGTAAACTTTTTTCATTATTGGTGGTCAAATTATTACCTTAATACCCTTAACTCAAAACAATTGCTTAAAAGGGTTTTACCTTCAGTGACTAATCGGTATCATGCAGATTATAAAAAATAAGGATCACAACAAACAATGCAGTCGTTAAAAACTTTTTCTCTTTGGCTTATCGTCGCTTTAACACTTAGCTCTGCAGCGGGTTGCTCTAGCTGGGTATACAGAATAAACATCCCTCAAGGTAACTTTTTAGAGCAATCGGATGTTGAAAAGCTTCGTGTAAACATGACTCGAGACCAAGTTATTTATGTATTAGGCCGTCCTATTGCCACAGATGCTTTTGATAACAACACATGGCGTTATGTTTACAGCTTCAATAAAGGCCGTGAAAACGAGCAACATAAAGAGCTAGTGATTAACTTTGAAAATGAAAAACTTGTTTCGCTTTCAGGTGACTACGATCAGCCAGAAAATTTCAACACCCCTTTAGAACAATAATATTGTCGCTAAAGTAAAAAGGTAAGCTTTGCTTACCTTTTTTTATACCTAAATTATCGCTCGAGTGGGCGACCACCCGTTATTTTATTTGCTCGGCCTTCTTCTTTTGCCTTTTCAGCGCGTTTTCTTCGTGCATCTTTAGGGTCTGCAATTAATGGACGGTATATTTCAATACGATCCCCATCTTTTAATTCGTAGTTTGCCTTAACCGTTCTATTCCATACACCTAATGTAAGTGCATTTGCGTCTATTTCAGGGCACTTTTCAATAATACCCGACTGAATAACCGCTTGTTCGGCCGTGCAGCCCGGCTGCACCTCAAGCGATAAACAGGTTGCAGTAGTAGGTAAAGCAAAAACAACTTCAATGTTAATCATATTCGCGCTCCGTATACTTCTTTAGCTCGCGAAGTAAAGGCACTTACCATATTTTTTGCAACATCATTAAAAATTTTACCAAACGCGAGCTCAATAATTTTGCTCGAAAATTCAAATTCAAGCTCTAAATAAACTTTGCATGCATGGGCATCTAATGCTTGAAAATGCCAACGCCCTTTAAGCGTTTTAAATGGGCCATCAACCAGTTTTAATAACACGGTTTGTTCGTCTATAAAGGTGTTTTCGGTGGTAAACCACTTTTTTATACCCGCCTTAGATATTTCTATACTCGCGGTCATGTTATTATGCTGCTGCGAAACAATTTTTGAATCAGAACAATTTGGTAAAAACTGAGAATAAGCTTCTACATCATTAACTAGATCAAACATTTCTTTAGTGCTGTACATAACCAGCGCACTTTTTTCTATTTGTGGCATACTCACTCCCAAATGTGTGGGAGAATTTTAGCAAGCTTTGTTCGTTTCCCCAAACTTTCATGACGCATAAATTAGATCTAATTTTTTAAAATCATTACTAAAAATCGATGTAAAACATCTCACATTACGTATATTATAGGGCACTATGGCTAAGAAAAATTCATCAAAATCGACAAGCAATACCATCGCGCTAAACAAAAAAGCGCGACATGAGTATTTTTTACACGATAAGTTTGAAGCAGGTGTCGAACTACAAGGCTGGGAAGTAAAAAGTATCCGAGCTGGTAAAGTAAATATCTCTGAAACTTATATACACCTTAAAAACGGCGAAGCATTTTTACTTGGTAGTCAAATTCAACCATTAAATAGTGCCTCTACTCACGTTATTTGCGACCCTATGCGTTACCGAAAGCTTTTACTAAGCAGACGAGAACTTGACCGCTTAGTGGGAGCAACTGAACGTGACGGCTATTCATTAGTGGCTACAGCCATGTATTGGAAAAAATGTTGGGTGAAACTTGAGTTTCATTTAGCAAAAGGTAAAAAAATGCATGACAAACGCGAAGACGGTAAAAATAAAGACTGGTCGCGCGAAAAAGAGCGCTTAATGAAGCACAAAGTTTAAATAAAACGCCTAACTCAGTTAGGCTTTTTTTTTATAAAAAAACCTAGCACCATTTGTTTTATTAATACACAACAAGACCATTATTCAGCCTAAATATACCTATAAATAATTTATTACAATTTTATTGTGAATCAATTAATTTAATTATTACTCTCAATGAGGTTGTATTTTTTATTTCTAAAATAAAGCATATGCGCCTATTTAAACCTGCTTCAGCGCATAATATCTGCTTTAAAATCATCCAAAATCACACTAAAACCCATACTAAAATCACATTTCAGTCTCATTGCTAACACTTAAGTTACATGATATTAATGTCGTCGCTTGTTATATCAATCCGCTTAAATATGGGATTTATTTAACAATTTAAAAGGATTGGTATTGAGCAACTAAACTTATTACATATCAACAAGGATTTAAGGATGAAGCAATCAATTGCATTTACGCCAAGTATTATTATTGGCGCAACACTTTCATTATCAGCGGGCTTTACAACAACTACTTACGCCGCTGAAGAAGCAAAAAAAGTAGAACGCATTGAAGTTACAGGCTCGCGTATTAAACGCTCTGACATTGAAGGCCCATCACCGGTGCAATCAATCAGTAAAGCCGATATTGAAAACATGGGTTACGATAACCTTCAACAACTACTCGAAAGAATGCCTGTTGCAGGCAGTGGTACTTTTTCTACACGTGGTAACAACCAAGATTCGACGGCAAATGGAGCTGCCGCTGTAAGTTTACGTGGCCTAGGTGCCGACGCAACACTTGTACTGATTAACGGGCGCAGAGTCTCAATTAGTGCGTTTGCAGAAGGGATAACTAATTCATTTGTCGATATAAACAGCATTCCAGTATCGGCTATTGAACGAATCGATATTTTAAAAGACGGTGCATCTGCAATTTATGGCTCTGATGCTGTAGCCGGTGTTGTTAACGTTATTTTGAAAAAAGATATCGATGGCGTAGAAGTAAACTTAGGGTACGGCGGCACTGACGGCCCTAACTATGAAGAAACAACAGCAAGTGTTGTTTGGGGTACCACTAGCGAAAAAAGCAGTGCGTCAGTAATCATTGACTACTTTAAAAACACATCGCTTTCATCATATGAAATGGGCCGCTTAGGCACTGCTAACCAATCGCCTTATGGCGGTGAAGATTTCCGCTCATCTCGTGGCTTCCCTGGTTATTTTTACGTTGATGGCGTAAAAACAATCGACCCAGATTGCCCAGCTGAAAACGCAACAGCAAGCGGAAGCTGTTTATTTGATTATGGCCCGTTTGGCTACATTGCCCCTGCCGCTGAGCGTATTGGCGCTATATCGCAATTTGAATATCGTTTTGACAATGGCATTACGGGCTTTTTAGAAATGGCCGTTCAGCACAATACCTCAGTTGCAGCCGGTGCACCAACCCCACTTGACGAAGATGCAGGCCTAACGGTACCAGCAAATCATCCAAATAATCCTTTTGGACAAGACATCGAAATTGGCCGCTACCGTACTGTAGACGCAGGTGCACGCCAATGGGATATTGAATCAGACACAATGCGTATTGTGGCAGGCTTAAAAGGCGAAATTAACGACTGGAGCTGGGAAACAGCAGTACAAAAAGGTCGCAGTAAGTCAATGCAAACCGGCGACCGCTCGCAAGGTTGGGTTCGTACTGATTTCTTACAACAAGAAATTGACGCAGGTAACTACAACCCATTCGGTGGCACTTACAACGACCCGGCAGTTGTAGACAGAATTACCACCAGCCTTGTTCGTCGTGGCGAATCGCATATGACTTCATTTGACGCAAACATTACTGGTGAAGCATTTAGCTTTGGCGACGATGTTGTGATGATGGCCGCAGGTATCGAATACCGTGAAGAAGACGTAAGCGATATTCCTGATGATCAATTCCAACGTGGTTTAATATTTGGTACTGAATCTGTATCTGCATCTGCAAACAGAGACCAGTACGCCGCGTATGTTGAGTTTTCAATTCCACTTGCAGAAACCCTAGAGCTACAACTGGCAGGTCGTTACGATGACTACAGCGACTTTGGCACCACTACCAATCCAAAGGTTGCACTTCGCTGGGCACCAACCGATGAAATTACGGTTCGTGGTTCATGGGCGCAAGGCTTTAGAGCCCCTTCTCTTGCACAAGTTGGTTTAGGTCCATCTCAAGAAAGTCAGTTTTTTGTAGACACGTACCGCTGTCAAGCAACAGGGAAAGACTGTAGCGCACTTGATTACAACATTGAGTTTGCAGGTAACCCCGATCTACAACCAGAAGAATCTGAATCTTGGAACGTTGGCTTTATTTGGGCACCAACAGCCGAATTTGGTCTGAGCGTAGACGTGTGGAGCATCACACAAGATAACAAAATTGACGAGCAAGAATTTGGCCCTATTTACGCCTCTGAATGTAATAACCAAAACAGCACAGTATGTGTTCGTTTATCACCAAATGGTGGCGATGCGTTAGGTACTATTCAAAAAATATTTAGCACCTTTGAAAACGTATCATCGCAAGAAGTGTCGGGCGTTGATATTTCAACAAACTACAATCACTCGCTTGACGATTTAGGCTTATTAAAATTCAATTTAGAATGGGCATACCAAGATAAATTTGAAAAAGATGGCCGCGATTACACCGGTGAATATGGGTACCCAGAGCACCGCTTTATCTTCTCAACTAACTGGGAAATGGGCGCGTTTAACACTAACTTAAACATTAGTTATGTTGGTGAGTTTGAAGATACACCAGATATCGACTTCGATGGTAACTTAGATTTCGATACCAATACATCACGTATGGTTGACTCGCAAACACTGGTTGACTTACAAACGTCTTACCGTGTTTCTGACTCTGCTAAAGTATCGTTAGGTATTAATAACTTATTTGATGAAGAACCACCATTTGCAATTGGTGACGGTGATTCTGACTTATACGGTTACGCCTCGGGTGTACATAACCCACGCGGTCGTTATATCTATACTAAAGTAAGCTTTTCTTTCTAAACGCTACACAAATAAAAAAACCGCCAACTGGCGGTTTTTTTTATTTAAACAAAAGGGCTAAATTATAGCTCGCCTTCGTTTTCAGAAAGGAACTTAGCAACACCTTCAGGGCTTGCATCCATACCTTTTTTACCTTCAGTCCAACCAGCAGGACAAACTTCACCGTTCTCACTGTGGAACGCTAGTGCATCAACCATACGGATCATTTCGTCAATGTTACGACCTAGTGGTAAATCGTTAACTACTTGATGACGTACGTTACCTTCTTCGTCGATTAAGAACGAACCACGAAATGCAACACCCGCTTCAGGATGTTCAACGTCGTATGCTTTACAAATTTCGTGTTTAACGTCTGCAACTAGTGCGTATTGTACTTTACCAATACCGCCGTCAGCTACAGGCGTATTACGCCATGCATTATGAGAAAACTGAGAATCGATAGAAACACCAATTACTTCAACGCCACGCTTTTTAAACTCTTCAAAACGCTTATCAAATGCAATAAGTTCAGAAGGACATACAAACGTGAAATCTAATGGGTAAAAGAAGATTACAGCTTTTTTACCTTTAATTGTTTCGTGTAGATTGTAGCTATCTACAATTTCACCATTACCTAAAACTGCTGCAGCGGTAAAGTCTGGTGCCTGGCGGCCTACTAATACACCCATTTTATTCTCCAAATATTTTGAGTTTGTTTTCAATTGCTTTCGCAATGCTGGTACATATATGGGCGCTAAAATTTAAAAACCAATAGCACCTACACATAATTGTTTTGTATATTAGATATAAAATTTTAAAAAAGATAATCGTATTTACCGATTTGGGCAATCGAAAATACCGAACATTAAATTAAAACACCGCAAATACAAAAAAACCTGCATATGCAGGTTTTTTTAAAATGTTTAGTCCATTATATCCGACGGCATATCGCCACGAATTTTTTGCCAAATTTCACCCGTTTGATGACCATATTTACGCATCATCGAAATTGCACCATCGTGCTCATTATTTTGCGCTAATACAGTTAAATCTTTATAAAACTGGCGGGCAAGCTCGCGGGTACCCGGATCTGAAAAGTAATGACAACCAATTTTAGAATAAAACCCTCTAAAACCGTTTAAAATTAAAACATAAATTCGGTTATTACCTGCAACGGCCAATTCATGATGCACTTTATAGTCATAATCAGCAAATGCTTGTGCCGTATCTTCAAGTTCGTGACTTAATGATAAAATTTCAATAACACGCTCAGGGTTAAGCTTAATTGCAGCACGGGTATAAATAGCACTTATATTTGTTCGTGCAGACAATAGCTGATCTGTCAGCTCAGGCATTTTATCTTCATCTAAACGTGCTAACGTTTCTAATATATTTAAGCCCGACGTTTCCCAAAAGTTATTAACCTTTGTTGGTTTTCCGTGCTGAATAGTTAGCCAGCCGTCTCGCGCTAAACGCTGTAACACTTCGCGTAATGTGGTTCTTGTTACGCCAATTAACTCAGAGAGCTCTCTCTCAGCTGGTAGAATTGAACCTGGAGGGAAATCGTCATTCCAAATAGACTCAACTATGTATTCTTCAGCAAATCCTGCTGGGCTTTTCGCTTTAAAAATTCTCATCCAATTCCCACTCGAATTAATCTACAACGTTTCGCTTACGCGAATAACTGACTGATTGTACCAGACGAAACTCAACTAACAAGTAAAGTAAGATATATTGTTAAATTGAACATACACTTCAAGGTAAAGTTACTGAACGGCAAGAGCGACTGGCCATTTAAAAGGAACAAAAATAGCTTTTAATAAAACAAATTCATTGAAAATATCATATTACAATTAGGCTAAACATAGGGGAAATGTTGCAAGTAACGAGACTCAACTTAGTGGCTGAGCTAACAGCCAATTGTACACATTGAAGATTTTAAATGTCTGAAGTCAAGGTCTGACCCCTCACTTTTAGTCGTCTAAATAGCGCTTTCGCTTTTCACTTACCACCAGTATCATTCCTCAAAATGGTTTAGGTTGTTTAACCTAAAGCTTCGGGGTTAAGGGGCTTCCCCTTATGGGTTCTAGGGCTAGCCCTAGCAAGAGGGCAATTGGTACAGTCGGTAACCAACTTGCAATCTTGCTACTACACCAAAGCATAGTCTACATATCGAACATTGAAAATAGTAATACGTGGGTAATAAGCATCACGAAGTGATGTTCTAGCTTGCTAGTACGAATGCTGTAATAGCTTAAATTGATGGTGGTAATGTTCAAATAGAATCTAGTTATCGTTTTTGTGAGTCTTTTCTTTAATTAGTTCGCTGAGACCAAGCAATTTATTATATTCAGCTATTTCCTTTTTATCTTCAGCTATTTGCTTTTTATCTTCAGCAATGCTCTTTCTCATTTCAGCTAATTGCGCTTTTTGTTCTGGAGTAAAGTCAGCAGATACACCGGGAGTCCAATCAGCTTCTTGTGCTAATTGGTAAATACTTATGCCTACTGGGTGTTCTCTAAACTGTGGAAAGTCATCAAAAAAAATTTCGACCATACCTGGTGCTCCGCCATTTCTTCTGTCGATCAATTCCAATGCATCATAAATTCTTAATGCTAGAAAGTGTTTATTTCGTCGGCTTGTTTCACTGCCTAATTCTTGTGCAGCGTCATTAAATAATGAAAGACAATAGCTTTGATTTTTAGCTGATAGGCTGGCTAGTTTTTTGTCAAACATTTCGGCAAGCTCTTCATCTTTAAAATACGAAATGAATTTTTTTCTTGCTAATTTTTGGTCAAAATCGGTATTAATTTCAGGCATGGTCGGCTTAAGGTTATTTTCTGCTGTGGCTAATCCAGAATATGCTAAAACAATAATGAATAGTATTTGTAGTGTATTTTTTGTAAGCCTGTATTTGTTCATAATCCGTTACTTATCTTTGAATGATTATTTTATACTGTTCACGATTTTATGGTGTTGCTCTGAGTAAAGCAAATGTTGAAAATATGGTTATGAAAAACGCCCAGTAAAAGCTGAGCGTTAATTGCTTACTATTCGTAAGTACTTAAGTTATATATTTCTTCAATCGAATAAAACAAATAACTTAAATCTTTGGTATAAGTTTCACCTCACCAACCAATCATGTATTCAACGCTTTCCCATCTGGTATTCACGTTTAAATAAATAGTAGGTCAACCACAGCCTAAGCAAATTTCAAAATAGCTGTAATGCTCATTGCTATAATGTTGCACTTCTAAACAGCTAAAATAATCGGAAATTAGATCAAACTCATCATCTTCATTGATTGCTCATTCGTGACCAATAACTTGTTTAACAAACTCGCTGCTTGATAAATCTCTAAACGCTAAAACATCAGCTTCAAAATTAGCTGCATGTTGTTGTAATTCAGTTTTCATAATAAAAAAACTTAATAAATAAAACAGGACGATTAATCCTATAAATCAATCACAATGCTCTGAGGAAACTCAAATTTATTTTGAAAAAATTGTGACTTCACTATAAGCACCTGAGAATATTTTCAAAATTAATTTTAATTGCCGAAGTTTTAAGCGGCTTTTTCAACCGCTATTTATCAAAAGAAAAAGCCCTTAAAAGAGCGTTGTATAATTGATTTATTTGATTGATAGGCCATACGTTGCTTATAGATACGCATAATAGAAAATCTAAAGTTAGTTTAGTACTTTAAAAAGCATTGTTGTTCTCTGTATTGTGCAATTGATAGTGCTTTGGTGTTCTCATTACTAAGAGTTTTTATTGATATTGAGGCTGTAGATAAATCGATTGATAGCTGCTGTGGCCGTAATTCTGTTGTTTGACTATTGCTTGTGTCTTCAATCGTCAGAATTAGTGTAGTGGGATGTGTTTCAACCTGCTCATTTTGCTGGATTTCGATATGTTTCAAACGGCTTTGTTCAAAAGGTAACTCAACATAAGTAAGTGAAACATCTTCCGTTGAAACGGTTATGTCTTCATTAATACCTTTAGATTCACTGCAAATTAATCCACCGTCATTTAGCCAAACTGTTGTGGTTCTGATGTATTCAACGTTGGTATCTTCATATTCATGTTGGGTTTCTATTTCAAGCTCATTACCATGATAAGCAATAGATACGAGTTTTTTATTGCCCGGCAACCGTAAACTGTGACTGTGTTCAAATAACGCATTTAAAGCTTGGTAAGGCCGTACTTTTATATCGTGAATCTGTTTTGCAGGGTAATGCTGGTTCATTTCCATTACTGCATTTAATACATTAGTGTACATGCCTCGGGTATTACCCATAAGGGCAATTACAATATGCCAAATTTGTTGGTCGGGTAGGTGTTGTTTTTCACCATCTGCCCAAAAGCGCTGATGGCTATCTACACTTAAATTGATGGTTCTCGCGTAGGCAATATGTTCGTATTGTGTAAGCTTTAATAAATGGCCACCATGTGGCGCACTACTTAATATTTCCAATTTAATATTTTGATTAAGTAAAAATTCCCCGAAGGTTTCAGCCTTTTCTATATGCTTTACTTCTATAATGTGTGATGCGCCAGATTTGGCCGGGTCGAATATGGTTGATTGGTCAAAATGGTTGTTTTTATGCGCTACATTTGTTTCTCTTGGTGCGCTTTTATCCGTTAAAAACCTATAAAATGCCACAGGTATTAATAACCACACAGCTTCAGCCAACAATAATGGAACCATGACGTTTGCTGCCATACTACCTGTTTGAATATTTGACCACACCATTTTGTAAAGCGCCCAGTTGCTATACAGCGAAGGGTTAAAGTTAAAAGCAAAGCGATACACTTCCATAAAAATGGTTGGCTTAAACA
>NZ_JBHNYT010000008.1:0-232203 GCF_054960575.1 Pseudoalteromonas sp. PSi26
GATGATAGTGTAGCATTTGCTATGTGAAAGTAGGACATTACCAGGCTTCAAATTTAGTCGAAGGACTTTAAACTAAATAAAAATAAGAAAATTGAAAAGAATTTTCTTGGTGACAATAGCGTTTTGGACCCACCTGACTCCATGCCGAACTCAGTAGTGAAACGAAACAGCGCCGATGATAGTGTAGCATTTGCTATGTGAAAGTAGGACATTACCAGGATTTAATTAAGAGAAACCCGTTACAGCAATGTAACGGGTTTTTTGCTGTTTGGGGTTTAATAAATAGCCAAGAGCCCAAATCGCACTCGGTAGTGGCCGCTCTCGTACATCCTGTACTTCACGGCATTCGTATTCCTATACATCAAACAAAACAGTTCGAGGGGAGCCCCGCGGAAGGCCGCCCCGACGCAAAGATAGTATCCCATGTGCTATGTGACTCTCCACTGCTGTGGGCACCATGACATTACCAAGCTTCAATTAAGAGAAACCCGTTACAGCAATGTAACGGGTTTTTTGTTGTCTGGGGTTTAGTAAATTGGCGTTAAGCATACCGAGTTCAGTAATAATACCAATCCTAAAGTGAGCTTACATAATACCGACCAACACAATGAAAGTATGCTATCAGCGATGTGACTTTTTATCCCTCGGGTATTCAAGTGAGTGGTGCAACGACTTTAATTAAGCGAAGCCTGTTGCAGTAAAGTGACGCTTTTTGTATTTTGAAATGAAGTAAATCAATTAAGTTACAATTTCAAGGTGAGCTTTACTAATTCGTATAATTAAAGGATCTAGTCTTAAGTAAGGTAATAATATAAACAACAAGGTTATATTATTTATCTCTGTCTAATAACTGATAACTTTAACCCTATAAGCGTCAGCTTTTCTATCAGGGGTTGATTAAATATTACAGCTAAAGAGTTTAAGGTTTGGTGAATAATAGCCTTATGTTTAGGTGATATAAATAGGTTATTGAATTTGCCAATTAGTGGTACTTATCATTAATTGTTTTTTCTTGTCGTTTGACCTCGCTTTAGAATGTTTATTGCGAATATAATTCACAATACAATTAATTTCATCTAACTAAACTAGCTCGTTTAATCTGAGGCATGGTAATATTTTCATTTAGCTAAATCTATTTGAGGTGCTAATTGCCGACTACAGATTACCAACGTGTATTAAATGAAATTACTCAAGAAGTCGCCCCTTTACTGTCTAAAGGGAAAGTAGCCGATTATATCCCTGCACTTGCTGAGGTTGACCCTGAGCAGTTTTCTATTGCCATATACACTACTGAGGGTGAAATCATTTGCGCAGGTGATTGTTCTCAGCGATTTACCATTCAATCAGTATCTAAAGTGATGACATTAACCATGGCGTTACAGCGTTATGGTGACGAACTTTGGAACAGGGTAGGTAAGGAGCCCTCTGGTACAGCGTTTAACTCGCTTACGCAACTTGAATTTGAAAAAGGTGTGCCGCGTAACCCATTCATAAATGCGGGTGCTATTGTTACTTGTGATGCGCTTTATAGCCGCTTGTCTGCACCTATGCACTCGATGCTCGAAACATTCAGGTTACTATCAGGTAATCGCGGCATTGTGATTGATAAAAAAGTGGCTAATTCTGAGTATGAATTTAGACACCGCAATGCTGCTATGGCGCATTTGATGAAATCGTTTGGTAATTTTGAGAATGACGTTGATGATGTGCTTTGGTCGTATTTCAACTTTTGCTCTATTGAGCTTAATTGTGTTGAACTCGCTAAGGCATATAGCTTTTTGGCAAATAGAGGAGTTGATCAGCCATCTGGTGAGCAGGTTTTAAGTAGTCGTCAAAATAAACAGCTTAATTCACTATTATTTACCAGTGGTTTATATGATGCTGCGGGTGATTTTGGGTATAGGGTCGGTATGCCAGGTAAATCAGGGGTATCAGGAACTATTCTTGCGGTATTACCTAATAAGTTTACAGTAGCCGTTTATTCCCCAGGGCTTAATTCGTTTGGTAACTCAGTGGCAGGAATAGCAGCATTAGAGCTGCTATCTAAAAAGCTTGATATTTCTATCTTTTAGAGAGATGAAGGGAGCTTATTGCTCCCAATATACTTGCTCTAAACAATCTTCACGTTCAGGTAAACCACGCGATAAGCGGGGAGAGTGCTGAACAAGTACTTCATAACTTGCTCTGTTTGCATATTTACTAATTTGTGCAAGAGATGAGTATGTAATAGCTTGTTGATCGTGCTTTGCTGAGTTAGCGACATTAAGCTTATGATAAACATTTGCTGATAAGTCATGAAGTACAGCAGCGAGTGCACAGTCGCCAGCGCCATTGGTATTTTTGATTGAGTCAGGTCCGCCCATAAAAGGAGCCGTATGGCTGTATGCTCTTATAGGGTTTTCGCAATCTGCTTTACGCATAGCGCGTGAAAATTCATAGCGATTAAAGTCTGCAATAGCACCAGGCAGTAGTGGGTATTCGGTTTCACGTTTAAAGCTGTCGTCAACATGGCCTGCCATGAATAGCCCTTTTTCACCTGCAGTGCATATAACAAGATCTACCCAATCTAGTGCTTTGTCTGCTGCTAAAAGCGGGTCTTCAAACCCTGTAATAGCGAAGCCTTCTTCTTCGTTCATAGCAAGAATATCTACATGCTTTTCAACAAAGTTTGCCCACCAAGCAGGGTCTTGCTCAATTAAGAATTTAGTGCCTAGTGTAAGAACAACAGGCACGCCAGCATCGTTAGCATATTTAACTGCTTGCATAGTCGCATCAGTCATAGTTTCGTCATCTTGTGTTCGCATAAGGTATGCACTAATGACTAAAGCCGATGAGTTTTCTATCAACGATTTATCTATTGATTCTGGACGAAGGTAATTCATTAAACCCGCACTGATTGCAAAGGTGCGTTCGCCCGTTTCGTCAATAAGAGTGAAACAACGGCCTATTGGACCATCAACAGGTTGTAAATAGTCTAAGTCTACACGGCTTGAGGTATTACATAAAAAGCGGTATGCGTAACTGCCAATTTTAATGTTTTCACTCATTACGCCTAATAAAACAGAGCGATCATCTGCAAGTACAGAATAGTTGTGCATTGTGTTACCAATGGTTCCACCTGCAAATTCATAATCAACCATGTCGTTTAATTTTAAGCGGTCGTAAAGAGCATTTGTTATGTCACTGTCTATAACTTGTGACATGCCTCTGCGTAGTTGAAACTCATCAAGGAAAGCTTGATCAACTTTTGCTTCTATATCAACAACTATTTGATCGATACCCGTAATATAGCTACGTTGTAATCTATCTGTTGCGTTAAGTTGATTAGTTAGTGGATCTTTGGCTTCCACTGGAAAATAATGTTTATGCCTGCGGCGTCCAGGAAATTTCATTCGCTACCCGTGTTGTGAGCTAAATAAAAAAAGCGAGAGATTATAACGTAAATCAGCGGCAGTGAGCCATTATTAACAGCTAAATAGTGTTTTATTTTTGCAATAAAGTAATCATTGCCGCGCTTTAGGATGTTAACTAGGTATAATTAAAGCATAAAACGTAATTTAAGAAGAAATAATGAACAAGCCATTTGACGACGCTTATTGGATGGAACAAGCGCTTTTGTATGCAAAACAAGCCGAGCAGCTTAATGAGATCCCAGTAGGTGCTGTTTTAGTAAAAGATAATCAACTTATAGCATCTGGATACAATCGTTCTATAATTGATAATGACCCTTCAGCTCATGCCGAAATGATTGCAGTACGAGAAGCTGGCAAAGCACTCAATAATTATCGCTTAATTGACTGCACGTTATATGTAACACTTGAGCCATGCTCTATGTGTGCAGGATTATTAGTGCATAGCAGAATAAAGCGTTTAGTATTTGGAGCTCCAGATGCAAAAACTGGTTCAGCTGGCTCTATTATGAATTTACTGCAGGAGCCAAGGCTTAACCATCAAGTTGAAGTTATTGGAGGGGTATTAGCCGATAAATGTGGTAACACTATATCTGAATTTTTTAAGCGAAGAAGGGCGCAAATTAAAGCAGCCAAGAAGGCTGCTCGTGGGGCTTAAAAAATATTATTAATTGCCCGCTGGTATAGTGTCTTGTGCTTCCATTTGTTGCATAGCAAACATACGGCGACGCCAAATTATTTTTTTGTGTAAACCACGTAACATGATACGACGACGTGTCGCCGTTGAATAAATAACGTTTCTTTTTAATTTTTGTGTGCGTCTACGTTTTAGCATGTGTTCTCCTAATGCGTGAGAGTGAGAAAGGCACAAGATATATCTTTGAAAAAATTGAAATATACAATTACCACACATTAGTGATCATTTAATGACAAGTAAACAGATATTTTAGTTACCCACTACTTTGAAGCCGTAAACTTTCATAATTAATAAGGCTCGCACTAATTCGTAATCCGCAATGGCGATTCATCTTGTTTTATATTGCTGTTGTCATCACGCTCTGTAGTGATATTTTCTTCGGTCATCGCATTGTTCTCATCAAGCCATACCAGCGCGTCGTAGTATCTGCGAATATTATCAACATATTTTACAGCCACATCGCCACGCGCATAGCCATAACGTGTATTACGGTAATATCGCTTTTTGATTAATAGCGGTAAGCGTTTTTTTACATCGGCCCATTTATCTGGGCTTGCCCCTTGTTGTTGGGTGATAATCCGCGCGTCGTTCACATGACCCCAACCAACATTATAGGCAGCCAAAGCAAGCCACGTTCTGTCTGGTTGAGGAATTCTGTCAGGAATACGGGTTATTAATTTGCTTAGATATTGAGCACCGCCACGAATATTCTGTTCAGGCTCGAGACGATTTGTTACACCAACTTGTTTAGCCGTACTGCGTGTAAGCATCATAATACCGCGAACTCCCGTTGGTGATTTAGCGCGAGGGTTCCACATCGACTCTTGGTAACTTAATGCTGCTAATAAACGCCAATCAAGATCTCCTGCATATTGTTCAAACCATGGCTGATATGTAGGTAACGTTTCTTTTATTGCTTCTATGTAAGCTAATGTATTTACGTAGTTAAACTGGCGTACATGACCAAAATATTTTTCTTCAAGTACATAAAGTTGATTGTTTTGTTTTACTTCACCAAAAAATGGCACGAGCAGCGCATATAAAGAATCATCTTTTGACTTGCGAAGTATCCAAGCAATTGGGTCATTATGACTTACTGAGAAGCCAATGCTTAAATTAGGGTGATACCGGCGAAATAACGAAAGAGTGTGGGAGTCAGCAAGGGTGTAGTCTATTTCACCATCTATAACCGCTTGTAAAAGTTCTTCTTCGTCAAATTCTTCACTTTCTATCCAGTTGAGTGATGGGTTGTTTTTTTGAGCTTTTTTCAGGGTAAGTGAGTGGCTACTTTTTGCAATAACCGTAAAATTCCCATCTAGATCGTCAAACTTACGAGGACGAACACGACCTTGTTTATATACTAATTTTTGACTGATTGTTCTGTAAGTTGGGCCATATCTGTATTGCTGCGCACGCGTTTTATTGTAAGTAAGTCCTGAAGCAATTAAGTCTAAGTCACCACTTTCAAGGCGATCAAACATATCAGATAAATTAAAAAAGGGGACTATTTCAAGCTCAACACCTAAGTAATCAGCAAAAGCCTGAGAAAGCTCATATTCAAAGCCTTGCTCGCCCTGAACTGCTTGATAATAATTGCTCGCACTTGCTAACGTGCCAACACGTATTTTGTTTTGCTCTTTGATGTGGGCAAGTTGAGTTGGCTGCTCTTGCATATTACATGCACATAACAGCATAACTAAAGTGATGATTATTATTAGCTTTTCTTTGAACATTGAGTGCCCCTTTAACACGCTAACACCCGTTATAACAAAACTTAGCCATTTCGTCACTTTCCCTTTTATTTTATTAGCTAAAACGGATTTTAAATAAAGCTAAAAAGTTAATTTTATGAAAAACTAAATTTGGAGTTAAATATGATGGCTAATTGGACTATAATGCGTGCCTAAAATATCGTTCAATCCCTAACCCCGGATGAAATTATCTATGTTGATCCTTCGTGGTGCACCAGCACTGTCAGAGTTCAGAGTTAATAAAATTTTAGCGCGTTGCAAACAATCGCAACTTCCAGTCACCAACGTATATGCCGAGTATGCTCATTTTGCCGATATAACATCGCCTTTGAGTGTTGATGAGCAAACCAAGCTTGAAAAGCTATTAACTTACGGTCCTACTATTGCCGAGCATACCCCAGCTGGCACATTAGTACTTGTTACACCTCGTCCTGGTACCATTTCGCCTTGGGCATCTAAAGCAACCGACATAGCGCATAACTGTGGCCTTAAACAGGTCCATCGTGTAGAGCGCGGTATTGCTTATTATATAGAAGGTGAACTAAGTGCAGAGCAACTTGCACAAGTAACGGCGTTATTACACGACCGTATGACTGAAGCAACTCATACTGAGCTTGAAGCAGCAGCGCAGTTATTCCGCAATGACTCGCCTCGCGAAATGTCATCAGTTGACATTTTAGGTGGCGGGCGCGAAGCATTGGCTGCGGCAAACGTTGAACAAGGTTTTGCGCTTGCTGATGACGAGATAGACTACTTAGTAGAAAACTTTAAAAAGTTAGGACGTAACCCTAACGACATCGAATTGTTTATGTTTGCGCAAGCAAACTCAGAGCATTGCCGTCATAAAATATTTAATGCTGATTGGACAATTGATGGTATTGAGCAGCCTAAATCGCTGTTTAAAATGATCAAAAATACATTTGAGCACAATCCTGAAAATGTGCTGTCGGCGTACAAAGATAACGCAGCAGTAATGAAGGGCTCAAAAGCGGGTCGTTTCTTCCCGAATGCGCAAGGTGAATATGCGTATCATCAAGAAGACATAGAAATTTTAATGAAGGTAGAAACCCATAACCACCCAACAGCTATAGCACCATTTTCAGGTGCGGCTACAGGCTCAGGTGGTGAAATTCGCGATGAAGGCGCAACAGGCCGCGGCTCTAAGCCAAAAGCGGGTTTAGTTGGCTTTACGGTTTCTAACTTACGTATTCCGGGTTACGAGCAACCGTGGGAAAGCGACTTTGGTAAACCTAATCGTATCGTAAATGCGCTTGATATTATGATGGACGGCCCTTTAGGTGGCGCGGCATTTAATAATGAGTTTGGACGTCCTAACTTATTAGGTTACTTCCGCACGTATGAAGAAAAAGTAACAAGCCACAATGGTGAAGAGGTACGTGGTTACCACAAACCAATTATGCTTGCCGGTGGCTTAGGTAATATTCGTGCTGATCATGTTCAAAAAGGCGAGATTCCAGTAGGCGCAAAACTAATTGCGCTAGGCGGCCCAGCTATGAACATTGGTTTAGGCGGTGGTGCAGCGTCAAGCATGGCATCGGGCCAATCAAACGAAGACTTAGACTTTGCGTCTGTACAACGTGAAAATCCTGAAATGGAACGTCGTTGCCAAGAAGTAATCGACAAGTGTTGGCAGTTAGGCGACGAAAACCCAATTGCATTTATACATGATGTAGGCGCAGGTGGTTTATCAAATGCGTTTCCTGAATTGGTAAACGATGGTGGCCGTGGTGGTAAATTCCAACTACGTGATATCCCTAATGATGAGCCTGGCATGGCACCACACGAAATTTGGTGTAATGAATCGCAAGAGCGCTATGTACTTGCTGTAAGTATTGAAGACTTTGACCGTTTTGAAGCAATTTGTAAGCGTGAACGTGCACAGTATGCAGTAATAGGTGAAGCCACAGAAGAGCGTCACTTAACTGTTGCCGACAGCCACTTTGATAACAGCCCTGTTGATTTGCCGCTTGATGTATTATTAGGTAAAGCACCTAAAATGCATCGCGATGTAACTTCAAAGCAAGTTACCGGTAAGGCAATTGACGCAGAGACGATTGATATAGCCGAGGCTGCTCAGCGTTTACTGCGCTTACCTACCATTGCAGAAAAAACATTCTTAATTACCATTGGCGATCGCTCGGTTACCGGTTTAGTAGCGCGGGATCAAATGGTGGGCCCTTGGCAAGTACCTGTTGCTAACTGTGCAGTTACCGCAGCAACGTACGACACTTACCACGGTGAAGCGATGTCACTGGGTGAGCGCACGCCGGCAGCATTATTAAATTATGGTGCCTCGGCGCGTTTGGCTGTGGCTGAGTCACTCACTAATATTGCTTGTGCAAACATTGGCAGCCTTGAGAACATTAAGCTATCTGCTAACTGGATGGCTGCAGCGGGTCACCCAGGTGAAGACGCAGGCCTTTACGAAGCCGTAAAAGCGGTAGGCGAAGAGCTTTGTCCTGCGCTTGGTTTAACTATACCTGTAGGTAAAGATTCTATGTCGATGAAAACGACATGGAAAAACGAAGACGATAGTGCTGAGCAATCAGTAACGTCGCCGTTATCGCTTATTATTACAGCCTTTGGCCGTGTTGACGACGTGCGTAAAACAGTAACGCCACAGTTACGCACTGATAAAGGCGATACATCACTTATTTTAGTTGACTTAGGCGCGGGCAAAAACCGCATGGGTGCATCAAGCCTTGCACAGGTTTATAAACAGCTTGGTGATGTTACACCAGATGTAGACAGCCCTGAGCTACTTAAAGGCTTTTACAATGCCATGCAAGCACTTGTCGCTGATAGCAAGTTACTTGCTTATCATGACCGCTCAGACGGTGGTTTATTTACTACTGTAACTGAAATGGCGTTTGCTGGGCACACCGGTGTGACTGTTGATTTAGCTGGTTTAACCGGGACAGACCTAGAAGCACTTTATAACGAAGAGCTTGGCGCGGTAATTCAAGTGGCTAACAGCGATTTAGATGCCGTAAATGCTGTATTTGAACAACACGGTGTAGCTGCAATTAGCCACGTAATTGGCTCGCTTAATAGCGACGATAGCATTGTATTTAACCGTGGTGAGCAAACAGTACTTAATCATACTCGTACTGAATTACGTACTATTTGGGCCGAAACAACGTACCAAATGCAAGCACGTCGTGATAACCCTGAGTGTGCTAAGCAAGAGTTTGACGCTAAATTTGATGCAAAAGATCCAGGCTTAAACGTAAAACTTAACTTTGACTTAAACGAAGATATAGCCGCACCTTACATTGCAACGGGCGCTAAGCCGCAAATGGCTATTTTACGTGAGCAAGGCGTTAACTCGCATTTAGAAATGGCTGCTGCGTTTAACCGTGCTGGTTTTGCCGCTGTTGATGTACACATGAGCGATATCCTCGAAGGGCGTTTAACCCTTGAGCAATTTAAAGGCTTAGTGGCATGTGGTGGTTTCTCTTATGGTGACGTATTAGGCGCCGGTGAAGGCTGGGCTAAGTCTATATTGTTTAACGATATGGCACGCGATCAGTTCCAAAACTTCTTCCACCGTGAAGACACCTTTAGCTTAGGTGTGTGTAATGGTTGCCAAATGTTATCAACGCTTAAAGAGCTAATTCCAGGTACTGAGCATTGGCCACGTTTTGTAACAAATAAGTCAGAGCGTTTTGAAGCTCGCTTTAGCTTAGTTGAAATACAAGAAAACCCATCTGTGTTCTTTAATGGTATGGCTGGGTCGCGTATGCCAATTGCTGTATCTCATGGTGAAGGCCATGCAGAATTTGCAAACGATGCCGCCACTAAAGCTGCGCTTGAAAGCGGCACTGTTGCGGTTAAATTTGTAGATAACTATGGTAACCCGACAACGCAATACCCGGCTAACCCGAATGGTTCACCAGAGGGTATTACCGGTATTACCTCTACTGATGGCCGTGCCACTGTAATGATGCCGCACCCTGAGCGTGTATTCCGCGCTGTTGCTAACTCGTGGCACCCAGATGAGTGGAAAGAGGATAGCCCATGGATGCGTATGTTCCGCAACGCACGTAAAAATGTAGGTTAAAAACGATATATACAAGTTAGATTCATAATCTAGCTGTAAAATAAAAAAGGCTGCACTGTGCAGCCTTTTTTGATTGCGTAGATTTAAAATTACGATAGTTTGTAAAGTATAAATAAAAGCTTATAAGGACAGTATGTTAAAGCGCGTTGGTTTAATTATGGGTGCTGTATTGCTAAGTATAGTTTTGCTTGGCTATGTATTTCGTTTGCCACTATTACAATGGGCTGTAGCGCCTGAACTTGAAAAAGCAGGTGTTACCTTAAGCTGCCTAGATTTTTCGCTTACGAGTAAGTTAAATGTGCACGTACAAAAAGCCTGTTTAAGTTACCAAAATCAAGAGCTTGCTCTTACAGGTATTACTGCTAATACTAAGCATGTTAAAGTTAAACACGCAGTACTTAATGTAAATCCATTCTCTAAAAGTAGTAAAACAAGCACTGCTGCCACAATTTTAGATTTAGCGCTTCCTGAAAAAAGGCCAACAATGACAGTTGAGCATTTAACTATACACAGTGCGTTTTTAAAGCGCCCGCTAATGCTAAATATTACCGAGCCCACGCTTAACCAGTTTGTAGTCAATGGTGATTTAAACGCAAGCGCAACGCTTTACAATAATAAGGTACAAGGTAAGCTTAAAGTTAATGATGGATTATTGAAGCAACTACTTAAAATAGATAATGACTTATTAAGTGGACTTAGCTTTAATGCAGCGCAAACATTTAGCTTTAACGGGGTAGAGGCAAGCCTTACTGGTGATTTACAAGCCCAGTATGACTATAAAATGCAAAGCTGTGATATAACATACAGCTCCAAAGGTGTGCTAAGTGCTACCTATAATTTAAATAGCCAAAACCTTGAGCTTGACCCAAGCACGCTTAAAAACAATGTAAAACTTAGTAATAACTGCCAATCTCTTATTCCTGAAAGTGCCTACAAGTCATTTGCTATAAAGCAGCTACCACTTAATTGGAAATGGGCTTTAGCTAAACCAATTAATTTTGCACATAACTACCTAACTTTACCGTTAATAACTTTCAAAAGCGCAGATCAAGCCAAGCAAAATATAGATATAACGTTTACAGATACGTTTATAAATACCGCTGCCCCGTTACTAAGCGCACGCACACAGCTAAAGGCACAGCTACATACAGATGAAATAGACGCTATAACGCTAAATACGCAGCTTGAAAACGCACAACTAAGTGGCAATTACGATATTGCGTTAACCGCTTTGCCTGAATTTTTACTGGCTGAGGCTAATAGTGTTAAAGCCAAAGGGGGCTTTACAGTTACTCAACTTATTGATTTTAAGCCCGTAGGTAACGCACATATTGAGTTTAGCTTTGATAGCGCAGCTGCTTATGGCAGCGCTCTTAAAGGCTACACAGGTAACCTTGAAGCAAGCATGAATGAAAAGCTCGATGCAAAAGTAACGCTTAAAAGTAAGCTTAAAAGCATGCAATACAACGAGTATAAGCTCACTGGTATAAATAATACCTTCAGTGCAAAGGCAAACTTAGGCGTGGGTGAGTTATTTGCTCATTTATCAGCGAATACTCAAATAAGTACACTGACAAGCCCTAGTATTGATTTAGAAAATATAAACGTAGATTCAAAAGGCTTGCAAAGCCGAGCGCTTAAAGCGTCTCATCATGTATTTGTAAACGGTATAAATCTGGTGGCGAATCACCATATTTCAAAAGTAGAACACCCGTTTGAAGTTATAGTCCCGCAGCAAAGTGTACTTTCGCTAAATTCAATTATTAGCCAATTTGAGCCGTTAGCTCAACTCACTCAAGGCGAGTTTAATGGGCGTATTAGTGGCGATGTTAACTTACAAAAAGCCAATTTTAATTTAACTATTGATGATACCAGCGCGCTTTATAACGATTACTTAGCTAACCAGTTTAGTACGCAACTTAGTGGGCAATATGATTCAGGGCAGCTTAATGTTGAGCCAACTACCTTTAACCTCAATGAATTAAGAGCTGGCGCAGTAGTTAATAATATCAACGGTAAAATAAAAGTGGTTAACAATAGCGCGCAGGCCTTTGATGTTGAAGGCGATATTTTTGGTGGTAAATTTTCTTTAGATAAATACACGCTTTTAAAGCAGCAGCAAACAGCTAATGTTACGTTTGAAAATGTTGATGCCAGTAAATTAATAACGCTTGACGATAAGTCGGGTATTACCCTAACAGGTAGGCTAAAAGGGTCGTTGCCGTTTTATTTTGATGACACAGGGGTTGAGGTAAAAAATGGCAGCCTAGCCAATCAAGGCCAAGGGAAGCTTATTATTAGCAATAACGCAGCGTTTGAGTCTGTTATTCAACAGCAACAAGAATTACAACCTGTACTGGGCTTACTTAAAAACCTTGATATACAAAAACTTAATAGTACAGTAGCACTTAAAAGTGATGGTTGGTTAAATTTAGGTGTTAACTTACACGGCTTTAATGAGCCACAGCAGCAGCAAGTTAATTTTAACTATAACCACGAAGAAAACGTGTTTACGCTACTAAGAGCGCTAAGATTAAGTGACGAAATAACACAAAAAGTTGAGCAGCAATATTCTCAAAAAGGAAACTAATGATGAAAAATTCGTTAAGCATTAAGGCAATCATAGCCCTTGCTGCTATTAGCGCATTAAGCGCATGTACACACAGAGTAGAAGTAGCAGCTAAAGAGCCAATAACTATCAACCTTAATGTAAAGGTTGATCACGAAATTCGTGTGAAGGTAGATAAAGAACTCGATACCTTGTTCAGTGACGACAGCGAATTATTTTAGGAGCTAAATGATGACTATAAAAAATAAATTAAGTTTTGCCACTTTAATTGGTGCAGTGTGTATGTCGTTTTCGGCGTGGGCGATTAGTTTAGATGATGCTAAAAGCCAAGGGTTAGTGGGTGAGAACAGTTCGGGTTATTTAGGCTTAGTAGTACAAAATAGCGAAGCTAAAGCTGTTGTTGAAGAAATTAACGCAAAGCGTAAAGCTCAGTATTTAAAACTAGCTAAAAAGAACAATTTATCGCTCGCACAAGTAGAAGCACTCGCAGCGGCTAAAACAATCGAAAAAACTCAAAGTGGTCATTATGTTGAAGTAAATGGCAGCTGGGTTAAAAAGTAATACAAACAGCTAAACAGATAAAACCGAGCGTTTAGGCGTTCGGTTTTTTTATGCCTTCTAAAAGTTGCTGCCAAAAGTCGATGCCTTTTCGCCTTGCAAGTTTAATGTTGTGCTCTGGAATAGATTCTGGCTCGTTATAGTTATCAAGCGCTTCGCTCATACTCAGTTCGCGAATTAAATGTAATGTAGGGTAGGGAGCTCGGTTTGTGTAATTTGCGGCATCATCTTCGTCGCTGTCGGCAAATACGTAGTCAGGGTGGAAATTAGCAATTTGATATTTACCTTCAAAGCCTTGTGCAACCAGTAGCGCATTGGCTAAATCAACTAAATCTAAAAAGTCTTCAAAATCGCTAAAGCCCTTATCAAACAATATTAATGTGGTTTCGCGCTCTGGATTTTGATCAAGCTGTGTGCATTGCTCAAGCATATCCATTACGGCATCATCAATTTTTACTGCTGGACTAAGTACATAATGAATGCAGTTGTTCTCAACTTCTTTGCGGGCAAATGGGCAAAAGTTATATTTTACAATAACAGACGATACCCACTCACGGGTTTGAGTAATAGCTAAATTGGTCATGCTTATGGCTCTAAATATTGATTAATTATGGTCAATGTTTTTTTAATGGCGCCTTGATTTTTTAATACGCACTGCTGTGCTTTACTCCCTAAAGTTTGGCAGGCTTTAGTGTTTTGGCTTAGATTAATTAATTGTGTAGCAAGTTCATCGGTGTTTTCAACAACGATAGCCCCTTTAAGTTTAATTAGCTCAGGGTAGATATGATCAAAATTATACGTTTGTGGGCCAGTTATAACACCGACCGAGAAAGCTGCCGCTTCAAGTGGGTTATGCCCGCCGCGGCGAATTAAACTGCCGCCTACATAACTGACATTACCAGCACCATATAAACATTGCAGCTCGCCAAGTGTATCAGCTAATAGTACTTGCTCGTTTTGATAGCTATTGTTGCTGCGACGACTAAAGCTAAGCGTGCTTTGAACTAACGTATCGGCTACTTTATCAAATTGCTCAGGGTGTCGAGGGGCAATAATTAAAAGCGAATTAGGGTGTTTTTTTAATAGTTGCTGGTGGGCATTTAATATCATTTCGTGCTCAAGTGGGTGAGTAGAGCCTGCCACCCATACAAAACGCTCTTGGGTTTTATATTGTGCTTTAAGATTTGCTACTTTAGTTAGTTGCTCATTGCTTGGCGTAATGTCGAACTTTATTGAGCCTGTAACATGGCTTTTTGAGGAGGTTAAACCTAGCTCAATAAACCGCTTGGCATCTTTGTGATTATGGCTTGCAAGTACCGTGATTGAACGCATAATTATTTGCGTTAACTTAGCCACCTTTTGGTACCCTTGTTGCGACTTTTCGCTCAAGCGAGCATTAAGCACCAGTACCGGAATATTCTTTTTATGGCTTATTGCCATTAAGTTGGGCCAAAGCTCGGTTTCTAATATGCATAGTGCTTGTGGGTTTATACGTTTTAAAAATCGGGCGGTCGAAAACGGGATGTCCATAGGTAAATAACTACACGCCACGGTGTTTTTAAATTGATTAATTATTTGCTCGCGACCTGTAGGGGTATTACAGGTAATAAGTATATTAAGCTTTGGGTGTTGTTTTTGCAGCGCTTTAATAAGTGGTGCAGCAGCAAGTACCTCACCTACAGAGGCGCAGTGCACAACTAACGGTTTACCTTTACTTGTAAATAAGCTTTTGCCCACAAAGCCAAAACGCTCTTTAAAGTGTGCACGGTAGCCTTTGTTTTTTTTACCTCTTAATACATATAAGTAAAATACAATCAGCGGGCTAATTAAAATTAAAGCGAATGAGTAAAAAATGCGTGCCATACTGAACTTTTATTGAGGTAAGTGCCCTTAGTTTAACGCGAAAGTGATAATTTCTGAACATGTAGAGCACTAAATTATGTTCCAGTTCAGCTATATTCCTATAAAATACACACAACTAAATAAAACTGTGGAATAATGGATTCAATTTTTTCCTGCCATTTCAGTTCCTAGAGGAATTTTTCATGTCAATTATCGATTCTGTGGCAACAAGCTACGTTGAAAGTTTAAACCGTCATCAAGCCTTATTTGAAACGATGGAGGCTTATCATCAAGAGTCTATGCAGTTATTAGAAGTATGCCATAGTGCATTACAAGCTGGTGGTAAGGTTATTTGGTTTGGTAACGGCGGAAGTGCTGCAGATGCTCAGCATTTGGCGGCCGAATTTGTGGTACGTTATAAATTAGAACGCGGACCGCTTGCGTCTATGGCGCTCACAACCGATACGTCAATTCTGACTGCGCACAGTAACGACTACCACTTTGATACGGTATTTGAGCGCCAAGTTCAGGCACTGTGTAAACCAGAAGATTTAGTTATTGGTTTAACAACCTCAGGTACCAGTGCAAATATTAATTTAGCACTTGAAGCCGCTAATAAAATAGGCGCGTTTACGGTTGCATTAACAGGCCGTGATGGCGGAAAAGTAAAAGACATTGCCAAGCTTCCAATTATTATCAAAAACGATGAAACAGCACGTATTCAAGAAGCGCATATGTTTATTGGCCACTGGTTATGTGAAGCCATAGATATGGTTGTTGCGGAGCAGCAGTAATGGATTTATCGCTATTAAAAAACTTATCTAAAGCGCGTATTTTAGTAGTGGGTGATGTAATGCTCGATCGCTACTGGTACGGCGACACTGGGCGTATTTCACCAGAAGCACCAGTCCCTGTTGTTAAGGTAAGCAAGTTTGAAGACAAAGCCGGTGGTGCTGCCAATGTTGCTAAAAACATCGCTAGGCTTGATGCCAAAGTAGGGCTACTTGGCTTAATTGGTGAGGATGAAAGTGGGCAGATTTTAGAAACAATTTTAAAAGGTGAAAAAATATGCTCACAACTTGTGAGTGTATGTGATTTACCGACTATTTCTAAAATGCGCGTTATTAGCCGACATCAACAACTTGTACGCCTTGATTTAGAAGAAACCTTTAGCGAGCAACATAGCCAGCTGTTATTAAACCGCTTAGAGCTGGTGCTTGATGAATACGATTTTGTGGTGTTTTCTGATTACAGTAAAGGCTCACTCAGTTTAATTAAAGAGATGGTGAGTATTGCAAAAGCGGCGGGTAAAACCGTACTTATCGATCCTAAATCGCCAGACTTACATTTGTACGAGGGCGCAGATTATATTACGCCTAACTTACATGAGTTTAATTTAGCGGGTGGTAAAACCGGCTCTGAAGAAATTTTAGCTCAAAGCGCCCGTGAGCTTATTAGTAAAAATGGTATTAAAGCCATGCTACTTACACGCTCAGAGCAAGGTATGTCGTTAATTAATGCCGATGAAAAACACGACTTTGCAGCTCAGCAATTAGAAGTGAGCGATGTAACTGGCGCAGGCGATACCGTAATTGCAACTTTAGCTGTAATGCTTGGGGCAGGTATGGCCCCTAAAGATGCAGTAGAAATTGCTAATTTAGCCGCCGGTATTGTAGTAAGTAAACTTGGGGCAGCCACAGTGTCACCAGAAGAGCTAAGCCAAAAGCTAGGCCAATACTTACACACTAATGGCGAGCACTACCAAACTCCGTTTGATGATGTACTGCAGCATATTGAGTTTGCAAAGCAAAACGGCGAAACCATTGTATTTACCAATGGTTGTTTTGATATTTTACACGCAGGTCACGTGCGCTACTTAGCACAAGCTAAAGCGCGTGGAGATAGGCTCGTTGTTGGGCTAAATAATGATGATTCAATCACTCGCTTAAAAGGCCCCGAGCGCCCGATAAACCCGCTTGATGAGCGCGCAATGGTATTAAGTGCACTTGCCTCTGTAGATTGGGTTATTCCGTTTGGCAGCGCTGAGGAAAACGATACACCCGCTAAATTAATCGAGCAAATAAGCCCTGATATTTTAGTGAAAGGTGGCGATTATACCGTAGAGCAAATAGCCGGTGCCGATCATGTACTGCGCCATGGCGGCAAAGTAGAAGTGCTGACGTTTTTAGATGGCTGCTCTACATCAAAAGTGATTAGTAAAATAAAGCAGTAAGTATATTTTGCGTATAAAAGAGGGGATGAAAGCGTTGCTATCATCCCCTTTTTTTAAAGCCTGAATAAAGTGTATTTAAAATACTGGCTAAAAGTTATATTCGTATTTAGCAAAGGCAGATGTGTCATTTTCTGCATCGTCATTTTTAGATGCAAAAGCACCTAATGTTAAACGCCCACCCATGGTGATTTTTCTGTAACGAAGTTCAAGCTGTTTTGAGTTATAACCCGTTTTAGTAATTGTATTACCTATATCAGGATTATCAGGTGCTTTATCACTATTATCGCTATTGTAATCCACGCTACGTAATTTTACCTGCCAGTCATCACCATTCGAGAGTTGACCTAATAAAGTTAATACTACAGATTGCGCATCATTATCAAACGTTGAGCCTATGGTACGGCCATGGTAACGGTAACCTGATTTGTAATCTGAGTGCTCGTAATAACAGTTTTCATTCGTTGATTCAGCTGCACACGAAACACCCGTATCTATGTATTCTACATTCACTAATACATTTTGATCGTAAATACGTTGGGTCGTTTGCACACCAAATAAGTAAGCTCGGTCAGCAGGTTTAAATTGTGAGCTGGCATCCTCACCTATGGTGCTGGCATAAATGGCGTATGGGTGGCTAAACAATGTGTCAGACCAGCGAATATCGAGGCCTGCAAGTTGATTTCCAATTTTAGACTCTAGCTGACTATCGCAATTTTTATTGCCGTCAATACAGTTAGTTTGCCCAGTAATAACATCAATAAAGTCACCAGCAGAGCTTGGTTGCCCTTCGCCGGCCCATTGTGCAGACCAACTTACCGCTATTTCCAACTCTTGAATTGGGCGAATATTTAAACGGCTGCTCCATAGTAACGCATCAGGAATTACGCGGGTTGATTCGAGCTTTGCCATTTGTGCTGTGAAGCTCCATTGCCCTATCCAGTTTAACCAAGGTGTTTCAAACGCAGTGCTTTGCTCACGCGTTACACTCAGAGCAGGTAGTGGCTTTGCATTACCTGACATAATTAAACTGTTATCAACACCTGGGCCCCAAAATTGCTCTACGGCGCCGGCTCTAAAAATCCAATTACCTAAGCGGTATGCTAAATAGCTATCGTCAAATGAAGTGTCGTTACAATCTTCAAGCGCTTGAGCATCTAAGGCTATATCATCAGTTGTTTTCCCTTCAATTAAACACTTTTTGCCATCGTTTCGGTAGTTAATAGCAATCTTTGCTGCAAAATTATCCCCAAGGTAAGCGTATGCTGCGCTTAATTCAGATTTTTGAGTGTTGGTCGCGCCAAAGCTCCATTGAATACGATATTCCTGAATGCATTAATGTCGATAGTTTATTTTCTGATAGGGCTTCAAAAGTCGATCGATTTTGGAAAATAAATAAAAGCGTTGCGAAGTTAGAAGCCTGGTTTAACAATAAACAAAGAGATATAGGTACTATAGATTTAGTACTTTCCAACCTTGATAGAAGCAATAATTTACTCGCTAAAAGCACGGTTAAAAATGTGCATTTTGTTGTGCATAACTCAGTAAATGCAGAGCTGGCTAGGCAAAAAAAATTAGGCCCGTTTTCTTATCGCTATCTTAAAAAATCAAAGCAAAACTTAAATGGTAAGTCACTCGTTTGTGTATCTAAAGGGGTAGAGCAAGAAATCATCGAAGGCGATTTAATTACCCCAAGTGCAATAACCACTATTTATAACCCCTTTAATTTAGCCGAAATAAAACGCCAATCTGATGACCTCAATGTAACTATTCCGCAGTCGCCTTATTTGATTCATGTAGGGCGTTTAGCTAAACAAAAACGCCACGACATTTTATTTGCGGCATTTGCCAAGCTTGATAAAAAATACAAATTGGTTCTTTTATGTAACAAACCTAGCAAGGCAATTAAGCTTGCAAAAGAGTATGGCATTGCAAAGCGATTAGTTGTCCCCGGGTTTGAACAAAATCCTTATAATTGGATTAAGCAGGCTGAAGCATTGGTATTGAGCTCTGACTTTGAAGGGTTGCCAACAGTATTAATCGAAGCATTAGCTGTTGGCACGCCGGTAGTAAGTACTAATTGTACGTTTGGGCCTAGCGAAATCTTAACAGGCGAGCTGGCTAATTACTTAGTGCCTGTAGGAAATAGCAAAGAGCTAGCGGCTAAAATAAAACTCGTTTTAGCAAATAAGCCAAATGTCGAAAGCGCCGATATTTTGAATAAAGTGAATGCTGAGCTAGTAGCTCAGCAGTATTTGGCTCTACGCAGATAGTTTTTGGCTGTAAAGGGCATTTAACGTTTCCCAATCATTGCTTTGCCAATTAAAGATGCTATTACGGCCTTGCTCTTTTGAAAATGAACGCTTTAAGCGCGCTAAATTACTTTGTTGCCATTGCGGGTTAGGAACTTTTAACTCCCCGCGATCAAAGTCGATAATATATACGTCGCCGTCTTCATTAAATAAAATATTATTGATATTTAAATCGGCGTGATATACCCCTTTGTTATGAAATAGCGCAATAGTGTCGGCTATGCTTTCAAGCTCACTACTATTTAAAGGGCGCTCAATTAAAATGTCGAGCAGGCTTTTAGCGCCGCTTACCGCTTGTGTAATTATATCGCCGCGGTAAATCAAACCACTAGTGCTTACTCTGGCTGCAATTGGCTTAGGCACATTTAGGCCGAGTTCAATGAGATTTATCATTAAGCTGAACTCTTTACATACGCGGGTGTTTTTAAGGCCAAGGTAGAGGTATTGATCGCTTAATACCTTACCAACCAAACCGCCGCGCCAATAATGTCTAAGTACAGCCGTTAAATCCTCGTGTTTAAAGAACCATGCTGTAGCGCGGCCTTTTTTAGCGCCCACTATTTTATTTTGCTGTTGCCAATAAGTTGCATCAAACCAGTTTATATCAACAAGGTTAAAATAGTCTGGATGGCTTAAAATAGTGTGCTTGCCTTGCGTTAGTGTTTTAAACATAGCTCGTTAAAATAATTCAATAATAGGTATATATTAACGTGTTTTATGGCGCAGGATAAGAGCTTGCATTAACGCGAGTATAATTTAAGATCCCAGCATACTATTTAAAGCCTAACGGAATGTGTGACTCAAGTGCCTAACTACTCCTCTATTTGTATTTTAAGACTCTCTGCTATTGGTGATGTATGTCATGCTGTTAGTGCTGTTCAAGCAATTCAAAAAGCGCACCCTAATGCAAAAATAACCTGGGTAATGGGTAAAGTAGAGGCTATGTTACTTGCTGATTTACCAGGCGTAGAGCTGGTGATCTTTGATAAAAAAGAAGGTAAGGCTGCGCTTAAAAAATTAAAAAACACCTTTAATGGTAAGCAGTTTGACGTGCTTCTTAATATGCAGGTGGCATTAAGAGCAGGCTTTGTAGCACGCTGTATACCTGCAAAAGTAAAAATAGGCTTTGATTGGGCACGCTCAAAAGAACTACACAGTTTGTTTATAAATAAACGTATAGCCCCACAAAAAGAAGCACATGTGCTAGAGGGATTTAAAGGCTTTGCGGGGGCAATTGGTGTAGATGATTACACGCCTACTTGGCAGATGCCTTACAGCGCACAAGATCAAAACAAAGCAGATGAATTACTAGGGCAAGAGTATTTAGCCAACAAGCTATTTGTAATTTCGCCAGCGGCTAGTAAAGCTCAGCGAAACTGGTTGCCTGAACGTTATGCTGTACTTGCTGACTACGCGCACGAGCAAGGTTTTAATGTTGCTTTAACCGGCGGGCCTACTGAGCTTGAAGTAAATTTAGCGAATAACATTATAAAACATAGCAATAGCCCAATTTTAAATTTAGTTGGTAAAACAAAGCTTAAAGAGCTGCTATGTGTTTTAAAAAGAGCTGATTTAGTCCTTGCCCCCGATACTGGCCCTGCTCATATGGCAGTAACGGTTGGCACACCAGTTGTTGGTTTATATGCTCACTCGAACCCTGCACGCACTGGCCCTTATTTATATCAAGATTATGTGGTAGAGGTTTATCATCAAAATTTACTTGAGCAAACGGGTAAAACTGCGCAGCAAGTCCCCTGGGGTACCCGAGTTAAAGGGGATGATTTAATGAGCCAAATAACGACAGATAGCGTAAAAACAATGTTTGACCATGTTGTGAACAAAGAGGGGCTTGAATGAGTATTAAACTACATAAAGCGCTTTTTTTAGACCGTGACGGCGTGGTGAATGTAGACCACGGCTATGTATATCAAAGTGAAAAGTTTGAATTTATTAAGGGCATTTTTAGTACCTGTAAAACATTTTTCGACGCGGGCTATAAAATTATAGTAGTCACAAACCAATCAGGCATTGGGCGAGGTTATTATAATGAGGCTGAATTTAAAGCGCTTACTCAGTGGATGAAAACGCAATTTAGTGACCACGACATTAAAATTGCCGATGTTTATTTTTGCCCGCATCACCCTAAAAAGGCGTTGCCCGAATATTTAAAGCAATGTTATTGCAGAAAGCCAGCCCCAGGCATGTTGCTGCAAGGCATAAAGGAGCATAATATCGATCCTGAGCAGAGTATTATGGTTGGTGATAAGCTCAGTGACATGCAAGCTGCTCAAAAAGCCGGTATTGCAACCCGAGTATTAGTGCGCTCGGGGCAAAGCTTTGACGAAAGCGCAAAGCAAAATGCCGATTTAGTGATTGATTCAATAGATGATTTAACTAAACGTTTACCGTTATAAAACACGCTTTATTTAAGCGTGTAAACTGGCACATATTCCTTACATTGAGCGCGTTTGCGACGAACTGCAAACCGTGCATTTTTCTCGTTAAACTTTTACAATACACACCATCATAAACAGTGGCATCAACGTTGTTGTTTACCCGTTCAATTAAATGGAGACTACAGATGAGAGCATCTGCTTTTTTTAGCCAATTACAAGAGCAAATTGAAGACGTTAAAGCCCAAGGCCTTTATAAAAGCGAGCGTATAATTACCTCGCAGCAACAAGCTCAAATTGAAGTAGCATCTGGCGATAAAGTTATTAACTTTTGTGCTAACAACTACTTAGGTCTAGCAAATAGTCCTGAGTTAATTAAAGCAGCGCAAGGCGGTTTAGACGACCACGGTTTTGGTGTGGCCTCTGTGCGTTTCATCTGTGGTACGCAAGACATTCACAAAACACTTGAGCAAAAAATTAGTGCATTTTTAGAAACCGAAGACACCATTTTATACTCTTCTTGTTTTGATGCTAATACAGGCTTGTTTGAAACTATTTTAGGTGCTGAAGATGCAATTATTTCTGATTCACTTAACCATGCTTCGATTATCGATGGCGTTCGTTTATGTAAAGCTAAGCGTTTTCGCTATGCAAATAACGACATGGCTGACCTAGAAAAGCAATTAATTGCCGCAGACGAAGCTGGCGCTAAAACAAAGTTAATTGCCACTGACGGCGTGTTCTCTATGGACGGCGTAATTTGTAATTTAGAAGCCGTGTGCGATTTAGCAGATAAGTACGATGCGCTTGTTATGGTTGATGACTCTCACGCTGTAGGTTTTGTTGGCGAAAATGGTAAAGGTACACCTGAATACTGTAACGTACTTGACCGTGTAGATATAATTACTGGTACATTGGGTAAAGCGCTGGGCGGCGCATCAGGTGGTTACACCTCAGGTAAAAAAGAAATTGTTGAGTGGTTACGTCAGCGTTCTCGCCCATATTTATTCTCAAATTCATTAGCACCATCAATTGTAACTGCATCAATTAAAGTACTAGAGATGCTTGAAAATGGTGGCGAACTTCGCGCTAAGCTTTGGTCAAATGCAAAGTACTTCCGTGAGCAAATGGAAGCGGCGGGTTTTACTTGTGCAGGTAAAGATCATGCCATTATCCCCGTAATGCTAGGCGACGCTAAAGTAGCATCACTTATGGCAGACAAATTACTTGCAGAAGGCATTTACGTTACGGGCTTTTCATTTCCAGTTGTACCAAAAGGCCAAGCACGTATTCGTACGCAAATATCAGCAGCGCACAGTATAGAGCAGCTAGATACAGCTATTGCAGCCTTTACCCGCATTGGCAAAGAAATGGGCGTTATTTAATTTTTTAAAACTAAGAAATGACTTGGTTTTTGTGAGCGTAAATTATGAAAGCATTATCTAAATTAAAAGCAGAACCGGGTATCTGGATGACAGATGCACCTAAGCCTGAAGTGGGCCATAACGATCTGTTAATTAAAATACGTAAAACAGCGATTTGTGGCACCGACGTTCATATTTATAAATGGGACGAGTGGGCGAGTAAAACAATTCCTACACCTATGGTTGTTGGCCATGAGTACGTTGGTGAAGTGGTTGATATGGGTCAAGAAGTTCGCGGCTTTTCAGTGGGTGACCGGGTATCTGGCGAAGGTCATATTACCTGTGGGCATTGTCGAAATTGTCGTGCTGGTCGTGTGCATTTATGCCGTAATACCACAGGTGTTGGTGTTAACCGAGAAGGCGCGTTTGCTGAGTACTTAGTCATTCCAGCATTTAATGCATTTAAAATTCCAGACAACATATCTGACGATTTAGCCTCTATTTTTGACCCATTTGGCAATGCTGTACACACAGCACTTTCGTTTGACCTAGTAGGAGAAGATGTACTAATTACTGGTGCCGGTCCTATAGGTATTATGGCTGCAGCTGTTGCAAAACATGTAGGCGCGCGTCATGTAGTAATTACTGATGTTAACGAGTACCGATTAGAGCTTGCCCGCAAAATGGGCGCAACTCGCGCGGTGAATGTTGCAAATGAAAAGCTTGAAGATGTTATGACCGACCTAGGCATGACAGAAGGCTTTGATATTGGTCTTGAAATGTCGGGTGTGCCAAGTGCATTTAATTCAATGCTTAATAATATGAACCATGGTGGCAAAATTGCCATGCTCGGTATTCCACCATCAGACATGGCAATAGATTGGAACCAAGTCATTTTTAAAGGTTTAGTGATTAAAGGTATTTATGGTCGCGAAATGTTTGAAACCTGGTACAAAATGGCAAGTTTGATTCAGTCAGGTCTTAATTTAAGCCCAATCATTACACATCAATATTCTGTAGATGACTTCCAAGCTGGCTTTGATATGATGATTTCAGGTCAGTCAGGAAAAGTAATTTTAAACTGGGATTAATTCCAAAAAAATTGCAAGAAGGGCGGCTATGGCCGCCTTTTTTATTTTATTTATTAAAGAGAGTTCAATGGCATTTAAACATATATCTATTGCGCAAACGCATGAGTTATTAGACAAAGAAGACGTAGTAATTGCAGATATACGCGATCCTAACTCGTATCAAGCAGGCCATATTCCGGGGGCAGAGGCACTATCGAACGCAAACATTGCCCAGTTTATGATGGAAAAAGAGTTTGATCAGCCCATTATTATTGTTTGTTACCACGGCATGAGTTCGCAAGGTGCTGCTAGTTACTTAGTTGAGCAAGGTTTTGAGGATGTATATAGCATGGATGGTGGCTTTACAGCCTGGGAAGCGGCCTACAGCGAGAAAGTTGAACGATGATAGAGCTTGGCAGTTTAAATAACCCGCGTGCCGCACAAGGCTTTATAGATTATTTAAAAAGCCAAGGTTTAGACGGGCACTTACATTCAACTGATGGTAGCCACGTTATTATTAGCGTATCTGAAGAGCATTTTCATCAGGTACAGCCGCTTTGGGCTGAGTTTACTCAAAACCCAGGCCATTCTCGTTACCAGCAAGCTTCTTGGAGTGTAGGTAGTACGCAATCACCTTTAAAATACCAAGGGCAATCGCTTAACCTTAAAGCGCGGTTCAAAGCGCTGAGTTGGCTTAATCAATCGGTAAGTGTACTCAGTATTGTTATTTATGTTGCATTTTTACTGGGTGGTTTCGAGAGCATTTATTCTGCATTACAGTTTAACCCCTCATACCCATTGACGTGGTTTACGCCAGCCTTGGTTCACTTTAGTGCTATACATATTGTGTTTAACTTAATTTGGTGGATATCGCTTGGTGACAATATTGAAAAACAATGCGGAAAATTGAGCTTAATTGGCCTGTTTTTTATTACTGCTTTAATTAGTAGTTGGGCGCAATATTTAATTGTTGGGCCTAATTTTGGTGGGCTAAGTGGCGTGGTATACGGCTTACTGGGGTATTGCTGGATCCATAGCTTTTTAAATCCACAAAAACCCGCATTGGTGAGTACCTCAATTGTAGGTTTTATGCTTGTTTGGTTAGTGCTTGGTTTTGCTGATGTGTTGTTTGTTGGAATGGCAAATTGGGCACATTTAGGGGGGCTAGTGAGCGGAATGGCGTTTGCCTACACCGCTCAACTGTTCACTAAAAAGCATACAAAATAGTTGAATTTAGTGATATAAATACTTAGTAAATAGTACTTCACGTATAATTTCCTGGCCTGTTTCTTCTTTTAACAGGCTTTTTAACTTTTCTATACATTTTGCGCGAATTTCTTCTCGGCCAGTCAATGACTTTATTTTTTCTTCTGGCTCTTTCGAAAAAATCTCTACAATAGCATCTCTTAATAAAGGGGTATGATGTTCAACAATGGCAATGTCTGAATTGTTACTAAGCATTAGGTCAACGGTAACGCGCACGTAACCCATTTTTTTACTTGATGCGCCAATATAATTAGTAATTATGTCAGGTTCAAAACCAAAATAACCAACCGTTGACTCTGCACGGGCACTTAGGCTCACTAAACTCATAATTAATGTAAGAAGACCTACGTATACTATTTTTTTCATATTTAAAGCGTTTCCGAAAACCTGTTGTAAATAGTTTATACTTAATAATAGGTAATAAACAGCGCCAAGCAATTATTTATATTAGTTACTTAGGTTGGTGAATAGGCACTTTTTCAAATGCTTAGGCAATGTTATCATTTACTTGGATTATATTTTATTGAGTTATTGTGACAACTTTTCCTTTATCTTTATCAGCTAACTGGCTATCGGATATACAAACCGATGACTTAACACCTACAGAGCAAGAATGGCTTTTTGAGCCGCATTCTTTAACTGCTAAACTAAAAAGTAAAGCAACCTCTTTTAGTGTAAAAGTACTCAGCGAACAGGCGTTTAATTTAAGTCATGAACAACAGCAATTACTAGGCTGTAAAACGTCATCGGCGTTAAACCGAGAGGTGCTTTTGTTGTGCGATAATAACCCCATGGTTTACGCTCAAAGTTGGCTGCCAAATAACCAAACGCACAACTCGCTTCATAATATGGGGGAGCGCCCTTTAGGCGATGTTATTTTTCAACAACCTGAGCTTGTTCGTCAAAATATTGAAATCGCGCGTTTTGATAACAAACATCTATTACAGAATTTGGTTACCGAGCTAAATTTACCAACTCAAACATTATTAGGCAGGCGTAGCGTGTTTTCGTTAAATGATTACCAATTTTTGGTGGCGGAAGTATTTTTACCTGGGGCGTACCTTTACTCATGAAATTAGCAGGTATAAAAGCAAAACATTTTCCTTATTATTTACAGCTTATGCGTGTTGATAAGCCCATAGGTACTTTATTGCTTTTATGGCCAACCTATTGGGCTTTATGGCTTGCAAATAGTGGGATGCCGAGCTTAGTTAATTTTACAGTGTTTACTTTGGGGGTTGTAGTAATGCGTAGTGCGGGCTGCGTAATAAATGATTTTGCAGATAGAAAAATAGATGGTTCTGTAAAACGCACAGCTCAACGTCCTCTTGCATCTGGTACGGTAGCAAGCGGAGAAGCGCTAAGTCTATTTTTATTACTGATCACTTTAGCATTTATTTTGGTTTTAATGCTGAGCTTTAACACTATTTTATTGTCTGTTGGTGCACTTGCGCTCGCGTTTTGCTATCCGTTTATGAAGCGATATACCCAGTTGCCACAAGTCGTGCTGGGTGCAGCATTTGGTTGGGCAATTCCAATGGCTTATATGGCATCTATTGATGCATTACCTCTACAGGCTTGGTTGCTGTTTGTTGCTAATGTATGCTGGACGGTTGCGTACGATACCATGTATGCCATGGTCGATAGAGATGATGATGTGAAAATTGGTGTTAAATCGACTGCTATTTTATTTGGTTGTTTCGACCGTCATATCATTTTTATTTTAAATGCTCTATTTATTGCATTTGTTGCCTATATTGGGTTAGTTAACCAGTTAAATATGGCTTTTTGGGCCGGATTACTTATAGCCACAGCATTACTCATTTACCAACAAGTATTAATTTTAAAGCGAGATAGAGACGCATGCTTTAAAGCTTTTTTAAATAATCATTATGTTGGTATGGCTATTTTTATTGGTTTACTGCTCTCGTACCCCATTAACATTTAGTTATATTAACGAGGTGGATCAATAATCCCGCTAATTGATGCGTTTTTTCTAAACCAGCCAGCAATTGAATACCGATTATCTACCGCTGGTAATACTTCGTGGACAAAGCGCTCGCTTTCAAATAAAACTAACGTTCCTGCCTCTGGCGCAATGCTTACTTCAACCACTTTGCTTTTGGGCTTATAAATAACAAGCTCACCGCCCTCATTGGGCGTGTTTAAGTATAAAACGCTGGTAAATACTCTATTTGAGCGTCCTTTAAAGGCATCGACATGCTTTTTATAAAAATCACCGTGAGTGTATTTTGCGTAGTGGCATTCGTAATCAAACAGCCCCATAAAAAAAGTGCGATTGAGCGTTGTGCGAATACTCTCCATAACAGCTAGGTAGGTTAATTGTGCTTGGGACGAACCATCAAACCAATAAGTTTTATCTTTTCGAATATTATCGTCAATTTGTAAATGATTTAAGCGACCAATACCTGCATGGCTAAAATGCGGATTTATGCGATAACAATCAGCCATTAAATCAGCTATTAATTCTTTGTTTAAGGCATTGGGAATAACTGTATAACCGCGGCTTTCAATATCGTTATAAAACGCACCATCGGCTGAAAAGTTGATCATTTATGTGGTTCTTTTTTTGAAGGTGCGCCAGTTTAGCCGAAAAAAAGTAAAAAGCTATTGTTTTGTGCCGCACCTATTTCAAAAATAACAATGGATTAATTAATTGTTGTTGCTGCTTTTTTAATAAGCGAAAGCAAATGTGCTAAGTGTTCAGTAACAGCTGTTTGTTGATTTGTTTGAACAACTAACTGCTCATGGCTTAGATCTTTATTTGTTTTTAACTGAACCAGGTCAGTGTGTTCTGCCACAGTGTTTGCATGTTCAATGCTGGCGATTGCAAAACTATCGGATTTAATAATGCCGGAGATAACCTGTTCAATACTGCCCATTTTGATAGTTGATGATTTATTTAAAGAATCAATGGCCTCGTTCAGCATATTTTGAACTTGTTTTGATTGAGAGAAACAACCAAAGGCTGAATAAGAGTCTAGTTGTTGTTTGCTTATGTCATTTTTTTGGGCAAGCGGATGATGCTTAGATACAAATAAAATAAGCTGATCAGGCAAATGAATATCACTACCAATGCTATTTACAGCTTGAGAATAAACGCTAATGTCTATTTCACCTTCCTGAAGCTTGCGTGTTAACTCGTGTTGTTCTTGCAATTGCATCTCGATTTTTACATGTGGGTATTGCGCTAAAAATTGACCACATGAAATAGGTACAATGTTACTCGCTTTATTTGTGTAACCAATAATGAGTTTTTCATCGGCATTGCCATGAACAGATTGAAACAAGCGCTTTTTGGTGTTTTCTAATTCGCTAAGTGTATTTTTGGCGTAATCAAGAAAGAGTTTGCCTTCAGGAGTCAGTTTTACTGAGCGGGTTGAGCGCGTAACTAGCTCGTAGCCCATTTCATCTTCTAGGGTTTGAATACTACGGGTAAGTGCAGAAGTACTAATTTGCGTTTTTTCTGCGGCTTGTCTGAAGTGACGTAACACACCCAGTGCTACAAATTGTTCTAATTGCTCAAATCTCACTTTATAGTCCCTTTTTATAAGTAAGTTATGATGTAATAACACATCAATTTTTTGTCTGTTTTATCTGTCTAAATTATTAATAAATATATGTAAATTTAAAAAAGATAAGCTACACAATATATCTGTTTGCACAATAATAAAAGTGTAAAGATGTTAAAAAGTATTAACCTTTAGACTAAAGACTAATATTTTTTTATTCACCTAACATCCTTATCTGGCAAAGTTAATACTAAAAAGCAGGTATAAATCTATAAATAAAAATACTAAGTATATTTAATTTGCTAATTAATGAAAAAGTATGCCACAAAGTAGGGCATTGATTAAGCAATAAATTATAATATTTGCACGAATTTTAGTCTTTTAGCTTGTTTTATTATCAAAGTTTTTGTTTGCTCTGTTACTTAATGGTTTGTTTTCAATATTTTGAAGTTCAATTTCTATCGCATCACATGAAATATGAATTTCAAATAAAGACGTTAATAAAGATAAACTTAAACAGGTTAGGCTTACGCCAAATAAAATAATTCCTGTTGTATTAAACTCAATAAAAAGAGCAAACATAGACAGGGTACATAATAAAAAAGAGCCTACACCGTAAACTTGCATGGTTCTTATAAGCTTTATGCGCTTTCTTAAATTGGTGATTTGCGCAACCACTACAGGGCGAATTGACTCGCCTTCTCTGGCATTTAACTCTCTTATTAATTGCGCAAGTACTAAAAATCGGTTTGTATAAGCAAGAAGTAACAAAGATATAGCTGGAAAGAGTAGACCCGGAGTTGTAAGTGTCATGCTTGCGCCTTTTTTGAATATTGTTTAATAAATTTCTCAATACCTTAAGGTATTGTACACACAAAATAATTGAGGTCGATATTGCAAATTTATAAAAACACAACAGATAGTGCATTTAATTGGATAACAATTTACAAGGCAGCCAACACGTTAGAGGCTAATATTGTTAAGGGGTTAATTCAAGCGGGTGGAATAGAGTGTAAAGTTGCAGGAGAAATGCTTCAAGGTGCACTTGGGGAAATTCCATTCGATCAGGCGCAAGTTAGTGTGCAGGTTTATGCGATAAAAGAGCGCCATGCGCGACAAATATTGGTAAACTATCAACAAGTAAAACAATCCGCTCCAGATTGGGTTTGTCCTAACTGTAATGAGCATAATGGATCAACATTTGATTTTTGTTGGTCATGTGAGACGTTAAAGAATGACTAAAGCAAATAATTTTCAGCGTATTAGAGAGCTAAACTATTTACAAAAAGCGGTATTAGCAAGTGCGCTAATTGAACGTATGTTGCCAAATTATGGTTTATTTAGTGAGGCTACGGGGTTTGGTGATGAAAAGTTGCTTCGTAATGCGCTTAATGTTTGTTGGGAAAAAATCTTACTGCCAAAAAGTAAGATTGACTTAGAAAAGCAAGTTGAAAAAGTAGAACCTAATGTCCCAGAGCTTGCTGAATTTGATATGTTTGGTACATACCCAGCTATTGATGCGGCAACGTCATTACTAAGCTTGATGCATGGTTTAATGGCACAAGACGATAAAGAGTTCGTAAGTGTTAGTAAAATTTCGCAAGCAACCGTTGCGCGCTTTATTGAATACCAAATGACAGTTGAAGGTGAAATTGCAGATAACACCGCTGTTAGGGAACACCCTTTGATGCAGTATGAAATTGAAGTGTTAGCTGAGCTTATTGATTTTGTTGAAAATATGGGGCGTATTACTTCAGAAAGTGTAAAGGCGCTGAAAAAATTTGCTGTTGTTGATGGTCAAACAAATATTGGTTTGGCGTTATAAACAAATTAAGTAACTTGAACTTTGGTTAAGTAGTGAAAAAAAGCGGGAGAAGTACAATGCGAATTTTAGGCATTGAATCGTCATGTGATGAGACTGGTATTGCAATTTATGATGACGAGAAAGGTTTATTAGCCCATCAATTATACAGCCAAGTAAAAGTACATGCTGACTACGGTGGTGTGGTTCCTGAGCTTGCGTCACGCGATCATGTGCGTAAAACTCTACCTCTTATTGATGCAGCGTTTGCTCAAGCGGGTTGTGGCCCTGAAGATCTAGATGGTATTGCTTATACCGCTGGCCCTGGCTTGGTTGGGGCGTTGTTAGTGGGTACCTCAATTGGCCGCTCTTTGGCTTATGGCTGGGGTATTCCTGCTGTTGCGGTTCATCATATGGAGGGTCACTTACTTGCTCCTATGCTTGAAGAAAACGTACCTGAATTTCCGTTCATTGCGTTACTTGTTTCTGGTGGCCATACCATGATGGTAAAAGTTGAAGGTATTGGTCAATACGAAGTACTGGGCGAGTCTGTTGATGATGCTGCAGGTGAAGCGTTTGACAAAACAGCTAAGTTATTAGGTCTTGATTACCCAGGAGGCCCTCGCTTAGCTAAATTAGCAGAGCAGGGTGTGCCAAAGAGATTTATCTTTCCTCGTCCAATGACTGACAAGCCAGGCTTTGATTTTAGTTTTAGTGGCTTAAAAACTGCGGCGTCGATTACCATTCGTGAAAATGCCGAAGACGAGCAAACTAAAGCTGACATAGCTCATGCATTTCAAACTGCCGTTATTGATACGTTAGTTATTAAATGTAAGCGAGCGCTAAAGCAAACAGGAATCAAACGTTTGGTCATTGCAGGTGGAGTAAGCGCAAATACCCAGCTTAGGCTTCAGCTTGAGCGTGTGATGCAAGGGATGAAAGGTGAGGTTTATTATCCGCGTACAGAGTTTTGTACAGATAACGGCGCCATGATTGCTTATGCCGGAATGCAGCGTTTAAAAGCAGGTCAGTTTGCAACTCTCGATATGAAAACAAAGCCACGTTGGCCAATAGACAGCCTCGAGCCCATTTAATTTAACGGGTTATGTTGGTTTATTTTCATCGGTGGGGGCGTTTTTAGCCCCCACTTTTGGTTCTTCGCCCGCAAATAACCTAACTATATTTGTTCTATGGCGAAAAATAATGAGCACCGTGATAAAAACCACTGGCAATGTATATAGGGGCTTAATTAACCACGTATAAAGCGGTGCGAGTAAAACGGTGACTAGGGCGGCAAGTGAAGAATAGCGACTTACTGCAACTATAATTAGCCAAGTAGTAATTAATAACCCAGCTAGGGATAAACCTATTGGGAGTAAAGCCCCAAATGCTGTTGCGACGGCTTTACCGCCTTTAAAATTAAAAAATACAGGGTACATGTGACCTAAACAGGCGCCTACGGCAACTAAGCCAAGTACCAAAGGCTCAAGTTGTAAAAAATAAGCCCCCCACACGGGTATCGTGCCTTTTAAAATATCAAAAACAAGAACTAAAACAGCAGGGAAAGCGCCACCTAAGCGGTAAACATTAGTTGCGCCTGGATTATTTGAGCCATGTGTACGGGGATCTTGAAGTTTAAATAGACGCGACACTAAGATAGCCGATGAAATCGACCCAAGTAGGTACGCTAAAACAAACATCAAAATAGCTAACACATAGTTCCTTATATTTTTATCGTTATACCCATTACATTTAATGCAATTAACATCGTTTTTGGGCTATTATTGGCGGCAAAATTTATCGTGAAAATTAATATACTTCTACCAAATTTAGCTAAACGCGTTATTTTGCTATTGTAGAAGGAATTTTTACATATTTAAACACTGATTAAAGCATATACAATATTAATTTATAATTAGTTTATGTGGTTAGAACAGTTGCTGGTCTTTTGGAGTATCAATGGATAAGGTATTTATATCTCAATTGCACGTCGACACTATTATTGGAGTGTACGACTTTGAAAAAGAAAGTAAACAGAGCCTTTATTTTGATATTGAAATGCTAAGTGATATTAAACCAGCCGCCGCAAATGATGACATTAATCTAGCACTTGATTACGCAAAAGTAAGCGAGCGTGTCATTGCGCATAGTACAGCTAAACCTGTTGAGTTGCTTGAAACACTTGTTGAGCAATTGGCTGACATTATTTTAACGGAATTTAATACAACTCAAGTTAAAATTAGAGTTAGTAAACCTGCTGCAGTTGCGCAAGCGCAAACTGTAGGAGTAGAAATAACACGTAATAAGGCAAGCGTTTAAATGGCGCAAATATACATTAGCCTTGGATCAAATATTAACAAAGAGCACTATATGCAAAGTGCCTTAAAAGCACTTAAAACGCATTTTGAAAATATAGAGCATTCGTCTGTTTTTGAAAGCGAAGCTGTCGGTTTCGTAGGTAATAACTTTTATAATTCGGTCGTTGGGGCAAAAACAGACAAGCCGTTAGCTGAAGTGTGTGCATTACTAAAAAAAATAGAGCGTGATAATGGTCGCACACCGAACGATAAAAAGTTCAGCCCAAGAACTCTTGATTTAGATTTATTGTTTTACGATGATGTGATTTGCGATAGCCCCGCGCAATTACCACGTGACGAAATAACCAAAAATGCATTTGTATTACAGCCTCTCAGTGAGGTTGCCCCCGGTTTTTATCACCCTGTAGCTAAGCAAACAATTGCTCAATTATGGAATGCATATAATAACCCTCAACAAAAACTATGGAAGGTGGAGTTTTCTAACCCATGAGTATTTTAGAAATAGTAATTTTAGCGCTAATTCAAGGTTTTACTGAGTTTTTACCCATATCTAGCTCGGCACATTTAATTTTACCCTCACAAATATTAGGGTGGGAAGACCAAGGACTTGCTTTTGATGTTGCAGTGCATGTAGGGACATTAATAGCGGTTGTTATTTATTTTCGTAAAGAGGTGGCTGACATTCTCAGTGCGTGGTTTAAATCGTTTGGCACACAAGGTAAAACAGACGACAGTAAACTTGGCTGGTGGATTATTTTAGGGACAATACCTGCTGCTGTATTTGGTTTGTTACTTAAGGATTTTGTTGAGTTATACCTACGAAGTGCATGGGTCATTGCAGCCACCACCATTATTTTTGGTTTGCTGCTCTGGTACGCTGATGCCAAAGGAAAACAAGTTAAAACAATTTATCAACTTAATTGGAAGTCGGCTCTTATGATTGGCTTGGCACAAGCCGTTGCTATGATACCGGGAACGTCTCGTTCAGGTATTACAATGACAGCGGGTTTAATGCTAGGTATGAATAAGCAAAGCGCAGCGCGCTTTTCGTTTTTACTCGCCATTCCTGTTATTTCAATGATGGGTCTTTATTACACAATAGAGCTTGCATTGGGCGACCACGTTGTTGAATGGGGCACATTGTTACTAGGGGTGGTACTGTCCTTTTTATCTGCTTATGCGTGTATTTATTTATTTTTAAAAGTGATTGAACGAATGGGAATGTTACCTTTTGTAATTTACCGATTAGTTTTAGGTTTAGGTTTAATCGTTTTTTTAAGTATGTAGATTAATAGCCTCAGTATTATGAAAAAAGCACCGTTAGGTGCTTTTTTGACTTATAAATTAAGTAGATAGGCCTCAATAAATTGACTTTGATTAGGTGCTTTAGGTGATGTTTTAAACGTTAATACACCGTCGTTTTGGCGAAGCTTTAGTTTATCGCTAAATTGACAGTTGATTGTGTTGAAGTGCGCTATATCTTTTTTAAACTTTATATCTTTTTTACACATATTAACCATTTCATCTGCTACTTGAGCACAAAAAGAACCAACCGCATAAGTCTGCAGAAGAGTGTCATCAATTGAATCCCATTGTATAGTCGTTTTAATACTTAGGCCGCACTGATTTGTGACTGAATCGTTTGCGGTATCTATTTTTGATTGTTGATATTTTAAATGCTTTTGACGGTTAAAAAGAGCAAGTTCGGCTTGAGTCCCTTTATTGATATGCTGTTGATACTGAGCCTTCAAATCTTCAACAATAGCAGGGTTAGCCCCTTCTTTTTTTGCTAAATAAATACCTTCTCTCGTGTCTGGTATGTATAAAGTATAGCTGCAACAACGGTAACCCTTATCAATGCTTATTAAGCTTCGCTCAGTTCCATCGTATGTAAATTTATAAGCTTTATTACTCCCTCGTGGCTTTAGATCCATTAAAAATGTGATGCCATCAATGTCGTGGTTGATCCCGGTTACTTTAACAAGTGCTTGTTTTTGATCTTTAGTAGGAGCTATTACAACACTGTAGCCTTCTTGAGAAATAAGCTCTATAGGATATTTTGCAAGATCGAGGGCAAAACTCTGCGACGATAAAAATAGAAAGGTCAAAAATAATAACTTCTTCATAGAAAATCCTTTTAAATAATTAAAAACGTATGCGCATGTGAGTTTATAGCATTGATACTACTTGATCAAAAGTGAGTACAGTTAGCTAAGTTGAACGAATAACAGTTAAAAGTTAAAGGCGATGATATGCACTTTTTAACCCATCGAAATACCTACATATAATGGTAAGTAAGCGCGAAATTTGGCATTATAGCGCCATTAAGCTTTGCACAGCTGCAAAGTGAGCATACGGTTTAAGGAAAGTATATGCATATTCATATTTTGGGCATTTGCGGTACGTTTATGGGCGGTATTGCAGCCATTGCTAAGTCACTTGGCCATAAAGTAACAGGTTCAGACCAAAACGTTTACCCACCTATGAGCACCCAACTTGAGGATCTTGGTATTGAGCTTACTCAAGGTTACGACGTATCTCAACTAGAGCCAAAACCCGATATGGTTGTGATTGGTAATGCGATGAGCCGAGGTAACCCTTGTGTTGAATATGTGTTAGATAACAGCTTACCTTATACCTCAGGTCCAGAGTGGTTAAAGCATAACTTATTGCAAAACTCTTGGGTGCTCGCGGTGGCTGGTACGCATGGTAAAACAACTACAGCGAGTATGCTTGCCTGGATATTAGAATATGCTGGTTTAAAACCGGGGTTTTTAATTGGCGGCATAGTGCAAAATTTTGGTGTGTCGGCAAAGGTAGGTGAAACGCCTTTTTTTGTAATTGAGGCAGATGAATACGACACCGCCTTTTTTGATAAACGTAGTAAGTTTGTGCATTACCTGCCACGTACACTTATTTTGAATAACTTAGAGTTTGATCACGCCGATATTTTTGATGATTTAAACGCAATTAAAAAACAATTTCATCACTTAATGCGTACACTACCTCACAGCGGTAAAGTCATTTGGCCAAAACAAGACAAAGCACTTGAAGACGTAATATCGCAAGGGCTATGGAGTGAAAGCGAAACGTTAGATGGCGATTGGGGCTATGAACTAATTAAACCCGATGGCAGCGAGTTTGATGTACTTTTGAATAATGAGCAGCAAGGTACGGTTAATTGGGGTGCAATTGGCGAACATAATGTTAAAAATGCGATTATGGCAATTGCCGCTGCGCGCCATGTAGGGATTGCTGTTAGTCATAGTATTGAGGCACTTGCCGAGTTTATAAGCCCGAAAAGGCGAATGGAACTCAAGGCCGACATAAACAGCATTAAGGTGTATGACGATTTTGCTCATCACCCAACAGCGATTAAAACAACCTTAGCGGGTTTACGCGCTAAAGTCGGCAATGAAAAAATTATTGCTATTTTAGAGCCCCGCTCAAACACCATGAAAATGGGTGTACATCAACACACGTTACTTGCTTCATTGGCTGAGGCTGATGAGGTGCTTTTGTTTGAACCTGAAAACTTAGGTTGGTCGCTTAAAGAACAAGCCCAAACAGCGGGTATGCAATGCTTTAACAGCACACAGTTGATTATTAATACGGTGCTTGAAAATGTGCAGCCTAATCAACACATTTTAATAATGAGTAATGGCGGTTTTAATGGCCTTCATCAGCAACTTGTTGATGGTTTGGCTGATAAATACAGCGGAGAATAATTTGCAATTTAAAGATAAAATCACCTTAGCGTTTAGCGGTGCCTCTGGCGCACCATATGGTTTAAAGCTGCTTGAAGTGTTACTAGAGCAGCAATACCAAGTGTATGTCCTTATTTCGAGCGCAGCCCGAGTTGTGCTTGATACTGAGTCAAACATAAAGCTCTCGGCAAATGAAGATAAAGCCACTGAGCAGTTAAATACGCTATTTGATGCACAGCCACAACAATTACAAGTATTTGGTAAAGATAACTGGTTTAGCCCTGTAGCCTCTGGCTCTGCAGCGCCGAAAAAAATGGTTGTGTGTCCATGCAGTGCGGGGTCAGTATCGGCGATTGCGGTAGGCGCATCTGATAATTTACTAGAGCGTGCGGCTGATGTGGTGATTAAAGAACGTGGTCAGCTTATTTTAGTGCCGCGCGAAACGCCTTTTAGCGAGATCCATTTAGAGAATATGCTGAAGCTATCGCGATTGGGTGTAACCATTATGCCCGCAGCCCCTGGCTTTTATCATAAACCGCAAAGCATAGAAGATTTAGTTGATTTTATGGTGGCACGCATTTTAGATCACTTAAACATTGAGCATACTCTAACAAAACGTTGGGGCTATGGTGAGGGTAAGTAATGAGTAAGCAAAGTATTGCATTAAATATTGAAGGCCTTACCAAGGTATACAAAAACGGCGTAGAGGCTGTTAAAGGTGTTGATTTACAGGTAGAAGAGGGCGACTTTTTTGCATTACTTGGGCCAAACGGCGCAGGTAAATCAACAACCATTGGTGTTATTTCGTCCTTGGTTAATAAAACTGAAGGTAAAGTGGAGGTATTTGGTTGCGACATCGATACCCATCTTGAAGCTGCCAAGGCGCATTTAGGTCTAGTGCCACAAGAGTTTAACTTTAGCCAGTTTGAAACGTTGACCCAAATATTAGTAAATCAAGCGGGTTATTATGGTGTGCCGCGCAGTGAAGCACATAAGCGCGCAGATAAATATTTAGCTCAGCTTGGGTTACTTGAAAAAAAAGATAAACAAGCGCGCTCTTTGTCTGGCGGTATGAAGCGTCGTTTAATGATTGCGCGCGCACTGATGCACGAACCCAAGCTGCTGATTTTAGATGAGCCAACAGCCGGTGTTGATATAGAGCTGCGCCGCTCAATGTGGGAGTTTTTACGCAAAATTAATGAACAAGGCGTAACTATTATTTTAACCACGCACTACCTTGAAGAAGCTGAGTTATTATGTAAAAACATCGCTATTATCGATAGCGGGCGCATTGTTGAAAACACGACGATAAAAGCACTACTTGCAAAGCTTGATAAAGAAACGTTTGTACTTGATTTAAAAATGCCAGCTAAGCCAGTCACGTTGCAAGGTTATAAATTTACCATGACGGACGATCATACTATTGAGGTTGAAGTAGCTAAATCACAGGGCTTAAATGCAGTGTTTAGTGCGCTTACAGAGCAAGGCAATACTGTATTAAGTATGCGTAATAAGGCCAATCGATTAGAAGAGCTATTTGTAGGATTACTAGAGCAAGGGCGGGGCGAATAAATGTTTAAATATGGCGTAGCGCTAAAAAGTATATGGATTAAAGAGTGTATTCGTTTTCTACGTATTTGGGTGCAAACTCTAGTACCACCTGCCATAACAATGAGTTTGTATTTTGTTATTTTTGGTAACCTCATAGGCTCGCGCATTGGTGAAATGGGTGGGTTTAGTTATATGGAGTTTATTGTACCGGGCTTAATAATGATGTCGGTTATTACAAACTCATATTCTAATGTGGCTTCTAGTTTTTACTCGACTAAATTTCAAAAAAGTATAGAAGAGCTGCTTGTTGCGCCAGTGCCTAATTACATTATAGTACTAGGCTATATGGGCGGTGGTATGACTCGCGGCATGATGGTGGGCTTTATTGTTACCTGTGTATCGCTGTTGTTTGTTGATATTCAAATACACAATATATTTGTAATTATGGCAACGGTAATTTTAACCTCGGCGGTGTTTGCGCTAGGTGGTTTAATTAACGCTATTTACGCTAATAGCTTTGATGACATTAGTATTATTCCCACATTTATACTTACTCCGCTAACGTACTTGGGTGGCGTATTTTATTCAATTACCTTGCTACCTGAGTTTTGGCAAAATGTATCGCAAATCAACCCTATCATCTATATGGTTAACGCATTTAGGTACGGGTTTTTAGGTGTATCGGATGTTGATTTAACCATCGCATTAGGTGTTATTTTAGTGTTTATTACCGTGCTATTTACTGTTGCGCTTACATTAATCAAAAAAGGTGTGGGGCTAAGACACTAATGAGTGATGCAAATTCTCGAAGTATTGTATCTAATCAGGCCGGTATTCACGAAAAGCTTGATGAAATAGTAAATAAGCATTTAAACGCCGAGTTTAAAAAGCCTATTGCAGCACACACGCAAGCGGCATTTGATGAGGTTAATGAAAAGGTTAAGGCATTTAATGGCCCTCTTATTTTAGACTCTTGCTGTGGTGTAGGTGAAAGTACAGCTAACTTAGCTAAGCTTCATCCTGATGCTCTTGTGGTCGGGATTGATAAGTCGTCGCATAGGCTTGATAAACACGACGTTCAATATAAGCAAAGCGACAGTGGTCAGTATATTTTGGTACAGGCTGATTTAAATGATTTTTGGCGCTTAGCAGTTGCAGCAAATTGGCAGCCTAGCCACCACTATTTGTTGTATCCAAACCCATGGCCTAAATCTAAACATATTCAACGCAGATGGCACGGTGCAGCTATATTTCCTTATATTGTTAAGTTAGGTGGCTTATTAGAAGTACGCAGTAACTGGGATATATATGTTAAAGAATTTGCAAGGGCGCTTGAACTAACCAGCCATATTTGCGAAGTGCAGCCTTATCACAGCGACGATGCAATCACCCCGTTTGAGCGAAAATATTGGGCCAGTGGTCAGCAAAGTCACCGGCTTGTTATTGATTTAACTTAAGTTATGTTTAAGCGTTTTTCTATCGACTCAAAATAGCTTTATCACTAACGTTTGGTTAATTAACTGACTAATTCAGCATTTTCTGGTGTAGCAAATTGTGGCGCAGGTTGGGCAAAATGGTTACCCTGCATTAGCGTCACATTTGCTTTTTGAAGCGCATTTACGATGGCTGCGTTTTCTACAGATTCAGCAATAAGCAGTAAATCTAATTGGTTAGCAAATGCTGCTATATGCTCAATAAATAAGTAAATGTCGTTATCGTGTATTATCTGTTTTATCAATTCGCCATCTAACTTAATACCGTCAACTTCAAGTTTTAGGACATTTGAAATATTTGAATAACCGCTACCAAAGTCATCAATTATTACCTTAACCCCTTTACTTTTAACCATAGAAATAAATGCTTTAACTTCAGAATAATTTGCAATCGCTTGGGTTTCTATTAACTCTAAAGTGATATTGCTTGGGTGCGGATAGCGCTTAAGCTCGTTTGTGATGAATTCATTCAAGCTTGGGTCTAACATGTCTTGCGCTGTTATATTTAAGCTCCAACAAATGTTCGTTTTTCTAAAGCGGCTAATGCACTGTGAAAATATAGTGCGGGTTAATAACCCGTCCATTCTGGAGCGAGTAACTACATTTAAAAACGCATCAGGTTTTAAAATCTCTCCGCTTGCGGTAACCATTCGCGCCAAACATTCGTACTGCACTATCTGATTTGTTTTGGTATCTATTATTGGCTGAAAGTAAGGCACAATACGGTTGTTATCAAATGCATCATGCACTTCTTTGGCCATTTCTACATTATATTGATATTGAGTTTTAACATCGTGAAGTGCTTTAGAATAATTAATAACTGTGTGTCTACCTTGCTTTGCTTGTAGTGCAGCAATATGAGCATTTTCAAGTAATAGCGATTTATTACCCGTCGCAATACCAGCACACAATGTAATGTATATAAATGGATCAGTTAATAAAGGCGTATTGGCATTATAGGTTTCGATTAAATCGTTCAGCTCTTCATAAGGTGTTTCTTTAGGTGATAGCAGCACCAATTTATTGGTGGCTAAGCGGTATAAATGACAGTTGGCAGAACAGCGGCTTTTAAAATGCATAAGTAAGTTTTTCATTACTTTATCGCCGATTTCGGTGCCGTAAAAGCTATTTATATCTTCAATTTCATTAACCCAGACAACGGCTAACTGCATATGATGACTGTTACTTTTTTTAAGTAAGTATTCCAACGCAATGTGGTTTTCAAACCCTGTACTGGAGTCAGTTGCTAATGAGCGCTTAAGTAAGTAAACATAAATAGCGGCAACGAGTACAGCTATAAAAAAGAAGAAGCTTGCCATAGCTGCTGCTTTAGAGACGCTTTCGCTTAGCTTTTGGTTAAGATCAAGAATCGTAATATCAGCGCCAGTAAGGTAAGTTTTACCTGTTTTATCGTCAACAAAAGGGATAAATATAGTTTTAAAGTGCCCCCATTGATCGGCCGATACTTCAAATACCGGCTCAGTGGAGTAAAAAGCGCTTATGTTGAGATCGGTTGCTTCTGGGTATATATCTAAATATTGCGTTATTTTGCCATTGTTCATATCGTCTTGCGTATAGCTAGATGCAGTAAAATATACGCGGTTATTTTTTAATATCATTGCATATACATATGCCACATCAAGCGCTTGTGCAAACTCAGAAAGCTGCCTGCTTTTGACTTCATAGTCAAAAAAATTAATTTGACCGTTTTGATTCATGGTATTTAGGTAGTCATCACCGAGTATATGCTTAACACTGGCTGCGGCATTAAGAAGGCGCGCATCAACAGATTCCATAATTTCAGCGCGGGTTGTCTGGTAGGTGTAGTAAATATAGACCACTAAACTGAATAAAAATAAAGCAAAACCAGCCACTAACCAGCTCACTTTCACTCTTCCCTTAAGCATTGCCTGTCCCTTTTTTGTTGTTTTAATGATTATACTTAAAATACAAAATTGCCCAATAAATAATTAGTATTTATTAAATTAAATAAAATTTTAATTAAATTAACACTTTTTTGTCATGCGAGGTGTTGCTTTTAAGGCTTTTAACGAGACATTTTACTTATATTGCAGTACAGTTAGCGCAATTATTTAGAAACACTATTGCTTAACTTACCGCCATATTTGGGCGTTTTTACTAGTTAAACAAGTGTTTTAGCAACACACACACTAGGTATTAAGATGGATCAAAAGCGTTGTGCCGTCGCCTCTAAAGAAAGCCTCAAGCGTATATTTACTGTACCTGAAGCGCCTGACTCAACTTTAAGCAAAATTGAGCTTGAAATATCGAGTAATTTAGCAGGTTTTTTAAACGAAAATATAGCGGCAATCGAAAAACCATTACATGAAATTGAAAAAGACTTTCAAGCTGCGGTGATCCCAGAAAACCCAACGTTTGTATCTGCTTATGCTCAAGACATAATGGAGCAACTTGTTGCGCATTCTGTGCATACGGCTGCACCAAGTTTTATTGGTCATATGACATCAGCTTTACCGCATTTTTTACTGCCACTTTCAAAGTTGATGGTGGGACTAAATCAAAATCTAGTAAAAATTGAGACATCTAAGGCATTTACTCCACTTGAGCGTCAGGTGTTAGGTATGATGCATCATTTAGCCTATGGCCAAAATGATGCGTTCTACTCTAAATGGATGCACAGCGCTAAAACCTCACTTGGCGCATTTTGCTCAGGTGGCACGGTTGCAAACATTACTGCGCTTTGGATTGCTCGAAATCGTTTGTTAAAAGCCGATGGTGAATTTACCGGTATTGCAGCCCAAGGGCTAGTGGCTGGTATGCTGCATTATGGATACAAAGGCTTAGCGGTATTAATTTCAGAACGTGGTCATTATTCACTAGGGAAATCGGTTGATTTATTAGGGATAGGGCGCGACAACTTAGTTGGTATTAAAACAACGGATGACAACAAGGTCGATGTAACTGCCATGCGAGACAAAGCCCGCGAACTTGAGTCCAAAGGCATTAAAGTAATGGCGATTATTGGTGTTGCAGGTACAACCGAAACCGGCAATATTGATCCGCTTAACGAAATGGCTGATTTAGCGCAAGAGATTAACTGTCATTTTCATGTTGATGCAGCATGGGGTGGAGCAACGTTGTTATCGAACACGTACCGTCCTTTGTTGTATGGTATTGAGCGAGCAGACTCAATTACAATTGATGCCCACAAACAAATGTATGTCCCGATGGGCGCAGGTTTAGTGTTATTTAAAGATCCCGCTGCAACCGATGCAATAGAACACCATGCTGAATATATATTGCGTAAGGGCTCTAAAGATTTAGGTAGCCACACACTCGAAGGTAGCCGCCCTGGTATGGCTATGTTAGTGCATGCTTGCTTACGTGTTATTGGCCGTAAAGGCTATGAAATGCTAATAGATAGAAGCATTAAAAAAGCAAAATATTTTGCTGATTTAATCAAAGCAGATGAAGATTTTGAGCTTATTTCAGAACCTGAACTGTGCTTGCTCACTTATCGTTATGTGCCAAAACAAATAAAACAAGCGATTGCTGAGGCTGATGAAAAAACACGGATTGATATTTTTGCCTCACTAAATCGTTTTACAGCCAGTATGCAAAAACGCCAGCGTGAGTCAGGTCGTTCGTTTGTGTCGCGTACTCGTTTGACCCCAGCTCAATACGATAATCAACCTACGGTTGTGTTTAGGGTTGTACTGGCTAACCCGCTTACCTCGGGTGTGATTTTAAAAGAGATATTAGCTGAGCAAAAAGAGCTTGCTAAAACAGACCCTGTATTTAAAAAGTATTTAAGCAAATACATGAAATAGTAAATGCCGCATTTATAAAAAAGACGCTAACAAGCGTCTTTTTTATTGCTTGGTTAAAAGCAACAGGCTTTTATAATATTGCTAATGATGTGCTGTGAAGGCTTTATTTTTTCCATAGCTAAAAATTCGTCAGGTTGATGCGCTTGGTTAATTGAACCCGGCCCCATAACTATGGTTTCACAACCTAGTTGCTGAATAAAAGGTGCTTCTGTACAGTAATTAACAGCAATGGCTTTTTGGCCTGCTATTTTTTCTGCAAGTTGAACTAGCGCACTGTCGGTATGGCCTGTAAATGCCGGTATTGGGTCGTGCAGGTCAATTACACTCACTGAGTTAGGGTATTGTTCGTTAATCTCTTTTGTTGCATCTAGAAGCAGTGCTTGCAACTCTTGCACGCTAAGCCCTGGCAATGGGCGCATATCAATATGCATTTCACAACAACCACATATTCTATTTGCGTTGTCACCACCATGAATATTACCCAAATTTAAAGTAGGATAAGGTATTTCAAAGTGGCTTAGTGAATACTTATTCTTTAATTGCTCTTTTAAGATCAGTAATTTTGAAGTCACTTTATGCATAACTTCAATGGCGTTTAGACCACGTTCGGGATCTGAGCTGTGCCCTGAGCGTCCTACGACTCTTATAGCTGTACTCATATGGCCCTTATGTGTAAATACCGGAGTCATATCAGTGGGTTCACCAATAATACAGCGTGCTGGCTTTAAGTTAGGATGTTTGCAAATTTGCTGTGCGCCTGCCATTGTTGTTTCTTCATCGGCGGTAGCAAGTATTAAAATAGGCTGTGTTTGTAGTTTTTCATCTAGTTCGCTTATAGCTTGTAATACGAAAGCAAAAAATCCTTTCATATCAATACTGCCTAGCCCATACAGTTTGTTGTCGAGTTCTGTTAATTTAAACGGATCATGATTCCAGCGGCTGTCATCAAACGGCACTGTGTCGGTATGCCCAGCAAGCATTAAACCGCCATCGCCAATGCCACGTTTTGCTAATAAGTTATAACGCCCTTTTTTACCTTCAAGTTCTATTATTTCACAGGTAAAACCGAGCGTTTCACACCAGTGGGCAAGTAACTCGATAACGTTTTTATTACTCATGCATTCGCTGTCTTCAATTGCACTGATAGACGGGGCTGCAATTAATTGCTGGTACATAGAAATAAACGAAGGCAAAGACATAAAAAATTCCAAAATAACTATTCAATTTAATTGCATAACAATATAAAAGTATTTATTATGAATATCAATTCACTTTTTAAGCATAAATATATTAAGTAACACAATGAAGATAATGCGACGATAATCAAAATTCATTAACAAAAAAGACTTACTTAGCATCTAAGCTAGTGTAAGCGAACACATAAATAAGTAGTAATAGATTTTAAGATAGTGAGCAAATAATGAATGTAACGATTATTGGCGCAAGTGGTTACAGCGGCGCAGAACTAGCAAGCCTTATTGCTAAACACCCAAGTTTAACTTTATCAGGTTGTTATGTATCTGAAGGTAGCCTAGACAAAAATAAATTACTGAGTGATTTATACCCAGAACACTTAGGCTTACTTGATATTCCTTTACTTCCTCTTACTGACTCAGCGTTCAACGACATTAACGCGAATGCAGATTACATATGCTTGTGTACCGATCATAAAGTAAGTGTAGATTTAGCCCCGCAATTTTTAGCAATGGGTAAAAAGGTATTTGACTTGTCTGGTGGTTACCGCCTTGCAAGCAATGACGATTATGTTACTTATTACGGCTTTGAACATAAGCACCCTGAGCTGCTAAATGAATCGGCATACGGTTTAGCAGAGTGGAATAGCAATGCAATTGCAAATGCAAAGTTAGTGGCTGTTGCGGGTTGTTACCCTACTGCGGCGCTGAATGCGTTAAAGCCACTTCAGCAAGCAGGTTTGTTAAGCGACGACAAAATTATTATTAATGCAGTATCGGGTGTTACCGGCGCAGGGCGAAAAGCCAGTGTCGGTACTCATTTTTGTGAAGTATCGCTAGCGCCATATGGTTTATTTAATCATCGCCACGGACCAGAAATAGAGCAACACCTTGGTCATCAGGTTTTATTTACACCTCATTTAGGTAACTTTGCTCGCGGTATTTTAGAAACCATTTACGTGCAACTAAAACCTAATGTTACAAGTGAGCAAGTGGCTAAGGCCTACAGCGTGCTTGAAAACGAGCCTTTAATCCGCTTATTAGGTAGTAAGATCCCGTCAATTAAGGGAGTTGCAAAGCAGCCTTATGTTGATATTGGTTGGCAGCAGCAAGGCTCTCAACTCATTGTTATGGCAGCTATTGATAATTTATTAAAAGGTGCTGCAGGGCAAGCCCTGCAGTGTATAAATTTATCAATGAATTTAGACCACACCACAGGCTTAAAAGGAGCGTTTTAATGGCTAAAAAAACGTGGGTTATTAAGCTTGGCGGCGCTGTACTCAATACTGAAAATGCTGCTCATGCGTTATTTGATGTGTTGTCTAATCAGCCAAGTCATAACTTTGTAATTGTGCATGGTGGCGGGGCATTAGTCGATACATGGTTAAAAGAAGCCGGTTTTGTTAGTGCTAAGCATCAAGGTTTACGTATTAGCCCGGCAGAACAAATGCCCCACATAGTTGGTGCACTTGCAGGCTGTGCAAACAAGCAGCTAATGGCTCAAGCTATTGCTTCCGGCCACAAACCTGTTGGTTTAAGCCTTTACGAAGCAGGCGTAGCCGCATCGCAAAAGCTCAAAGCATTGTGTTTAGTAGGTAAGTGCGAAAGCAACGATGACTCTATCATTAACGATTTACTAAAAATTGGGCGCCTACCTATTGTTAGCTCTATAGGATTTGATGAACAAGGACTTTGGTACAACGTTAATGCTGACGAGGCAGCAGCAGCTATCGCAAATAATTTAAATGCAGAACTTATTTTTATGACTGACGTAGAGGCCGTGCTTGACGCTAATAAGCAGCCGTTACATAACCTTGACACAAAACACATTGAGACTTTAATTGCAGAGGGAGTAATTGTGGGCGGGATGGAGGTCAAAGTTAAGACCAGTCTTCACGCTGCCCTACACTTACGACGCGGTGTGTATATTTCCAGCTGGCAAAAGCCAGAAAATTTAACTGCTTTGCTAAACGGCGAGCATGTCGGAACGAAGATTACACCATAGGGTTACCATGTTAGAGAATTTTTTAACCGGTCTAGAGTTAGACCAACAAGGCGCACTTGAATTATTAAAGCTAGCGCGTGATTTAAAAGCAAATCCCGAGAAATACAGCCAAGTATTAGCGGGCAAATCAGTGGTTACACTATTTGAAAAACAGAGCTTACGTACGCGTTTATCGTTTGATATTGGCATTAACCGTTTAGGTGGTCACGCTGTATATTTAGACCAGCAAAATGGCGCTATGGGCGCACGTGAATCAGTAAAAGACTTCGCGCTTAATATTTCTACATGGGCTGATGGTATTGTAGCGCGTGTAAACCAGCACAGTACGTTAACCACCTTAGGTGAGTACTCGAGTGTACCTGTAGTTAATAGTTTGTGTGATTTATATCACCCATGCCAAGCATTGGCAGACTTTTTAACGCTTCAAGAAGTACATGGCGATGTAAGCGAGCTTAAAGTCGCTTATTTGGGTGAAGGTAATAACGTTACCCATTCATTAATGCTATTAGCGGCAACACTCGGTACTGATTTTGTTGCTGTTACGCCAAAAGGGTGTTCGCCTGATTCGCAAATTCTTAAAAAGGCTGAGCAAATAGCAGCTATGAATGGCGCATCAGTCATGGTAAGTGACCGTGTAGAAGCGGCGGTTGGTGCAAACGTTGTTTACGCCGATACATGGGTTTCAATGGGGGACGATACGCCGCTTGAGCAAGTAAAAGAAAAATACATGCCTTATCAGCTAAACCAAGCATTGCTAGATCAAACAGGGGCGACTACGGTATTACATTGCCAACCGGCACACCGTGAGTTTGAAATTACCTCTGAGGTAATGGACGGCCCAGCATCAAAAATTATTCAACAAGCAGAAAATCGCATGCATGCGCAAAATGCTCTGCTAGTTACATTACTAAATCCAAATTTTGTTAAGGAACACCTATGAGTTCAATTAAAAAAGTCGTTTTAGCCTATTCAGGTGGTCTAGATACATCGGCTATCGTGCCATGGTTAAAAGAGAACTACGGCTGTGAAGTAATCGCGTTTGTTGCCGATGTAGGCCAAGGCGCAGAAGAGCTTGAAGGCGTTGAAGAAAAAGCCATCGCATCAGGCGCATCTGAATGTTACGTAGTTGACTTAAAAGATGAAATGGTAAGTGACTACATTTACCCAACGCTTAAAACGGGTTCTATTTACGAAGGTACGTATTTACTTGGTACCTCTATGGCGCGCCCAATTATTGCTAAGGCGCAAGTAGAAATTGCACGCAAAGTAGGGGCTGATGCACTTTCACATGGTTGTACGGGGAAAGGTAACGACCAAGTACGTTTTGAATCGTGTTTTGCAGCGCTTGCACCCGATTTAAAAGTTATTGCGCCATGGCGTGAGTGGGACTTATCAAGCCGTGAATCACTACTAGATTACTTAGCTGAGCGTGATATTCCGTGCTCTGCTTCAGCAACAAAAATTTACAGCCGTGATGCAAACGCATGGCATATTTCGCACGAAGGCGGCGAGCTTGAAGATCCATGGTGTGAGCCTAGCGATCAAGTTTGGACCTGGACTAACTCTCCAGAGCAAGCCCCAGATAAAGCCGAACTTGTAACATTAAAAGTAGTTGAAGGTGAAGTGGTTGCCGTCAATGGCGAAGAGCTTAAACCTTATGATTGTTTAGTTAAATTAAACGACATTGCATCACCGCATGGTGTTGGCCGTGTTGATATAGTAGAAAACCGTTTAGTCGGTATGAAATCTCGCGGTTGTTACGAAACCCCAGGTGGTACCGTGATCATGGCTGCGCTTCAAGCAATAGACGAGCTAGTACTTGATAAATCAAGCCGTAAGTGGAAAGAAGTATTAGGCGGCGAATTTTCGCACTTAGTGTACGACGGACGTTGGTTTACGCCACTGAAAGACTCTATTTTAGCGGGCGCTGAGGCACTGTCTACATTAGCAACGGGTGAAGTGGTACTTAAGCTTTATAAAGGCCAAGTGACTGCGGTTCAGAAAAAATCACCTAACAGCCTATACAGCGAAGACTTTGCAACCTTTGGCGAAGATGATGTGTATGACCAATCACATGCTGAAGGCTTTATTCGTTTGTTCTCGCTTTCAAGCAGAATTTCGGCGTTGTCTAAAAAGTAAATTTTACGCCCCTTGTAAAAGGGGCATTACAGGGTTTGGAGATATTTCATGGCATTATGGGGCGGACGTTTTTCTACGGGTCCAGACGAGGCGTTTAAGCAATTTAACGACTCTCTTCCATTTGACTACCAATTAGCAGAGCAAGATATTATTGGCTCTGTGGCATGGGCTGGCGCACTTGAACAAGTTAACGTGTTATCAAACGATGAGCACAAAGAATTAGTATCGGCATTATACGAGTTACTCGAAGAGGTAAAAGCAGATCCAACCGCTGTAGCTACCTCAGGTGCTGAAGATATTCATTCGCACGTTGAAGCGGCTCTAATTGAGAAAGTGGGTGATCTAGCTAAAAAGTTACACACAGGCCGAAGTCGTAATGACCAAGTAGCCACCGACTTTAGATTATGGTGCCGTGATACTGCCGATCATATTTTAAAAGCCATTGCCCAATTAAAAGCTGAGTTTGTTGCGTTGGCCGAACGTGAACTGGGGACTATTTTACCAGGTTATACCCATTTACAACGTGCACAACCCGTATTATTTAGCCACTGGTGTATGGCATATGTTGAAATGCTAGAACGCGACGAAAGCCGTTTGCAAGACGCTAAAGCCCGTATGAACTATTGTCCGCTAGGCAGTGGCGCGTTGGCTGGCACTGCTTACCCAATTGACCGCCAAACACTTGCACAAGGGTTAGGCTTCACTGGAGCAACAAAAAATAGCCTTGATGGCGTTTCAGACCGTGACTTTGTTGTTGAGCTATTAAGTTGTGCTTCAATTTCAATGATTCATTTATCGCGTATGTCTGAAGATTTAATTTTTTATAACTCAGGTGAAGCGGGCTTTATTGAGCTTGCCGACAATGTTACGTCTGGCTCGTCTTTAATGCCGCAAAAAAAGAATCCAGATGCACTTGAGCTTATTCGTGGTAAAACAGGCCGTGTATTTGGTGCTTTTAGCGCCATGATGATGACCCTTAAAGCATTACCACTTGCATACAATAAAGATATGCAAGAAGACAAAGAAGGCATTTTTGATGCAATGCCAACATGGCTTGCGTGTATTCATATGGCACAAGCGTGTATTAAAGGCGTAAAAGTAAAAGGTGAGCGTACATTGGCTGCGGCAAAAGGTGGCCATGCAAATGCAACCGAGCTGGCTGATTACTTAGTGGCTAAAGGGGTACCTTTTAGAGAGGGGCATCATATTGTAGGTGTGTTGGTGCAGCTTGCAATAAGTGAAGATAAAACCCTTGAGGAGCTCTCACTTGAGCAATATAAATCAGTAAATGATGTATTTGAAGACGACGTTTATCCGGTACTTGAAATAGACGCCTGTATTAAAGCGCGTCAAGCAATTGGCGGTACCTCTATTGAGCAAGTCACTAGCGCAATTAAAGCAGCCAAAAAAAAACAGCAGATAACGGTTCGTGATGCCAACCTAGACGACGTTGAATCAATTGCAAAGCTTATTCAACATTGGGCAACCGTCGGCGAAAATTTGCCGCGTGCTAAAAGTGACATGGTGCATTCAATTAATGAATTTGCTGTAACCGAAATAGACGGCAAGGTGTCGGGCTGTGCATCGCTGTATATATACGATACCGGCCTTGCAGAGATACGCTCTTTGGGTATTGATCCGCAAAGTGCGGTGACTGGGCAAGGGCGGCAATTAGTTGACCATTTGCTAATAAAAGCCAAAAAATTGGCACTTAATCGCGTAATTGTGCTTACTCGCGTGCCAGACTTTTTTGAAAAACAAGATTTTGCTTTTTGCAGTAAAGACAGCCTGCCTGAAAAAGTGATGAAAGATTGTGAATTGTGCCTTCGTAAAGAAAACTGCGACGAAGTAGCAATGGAATACATTTTAAAGCCAAGTAACAAAGCGGCGATCCCGTGTAAATTCGTGGCTTAAACTCCCTGGATACAAAAAACGTACGGTTACCCCTGTGCGTTTTTTTATGCCTTAGCACATCTGGTCGGATGTGTTTTGGGTGTTTAAACTTTGTGATTTACCTAAAAAAATAAAATTTAAATAAAAGTTGGTATATAGCTTGCTAATAGTTACGTAGTTATAAAATAGCAACTACCACCATGAGTTGTGCATATACCTACACAATGGTGTGATTTAGTTTTACGCCAATTAAATTTAAACTTTTATAAGGATCAATTACATGCAAATTTCAGCTAATAGCCAAGTGCAAATGCAAGCATACAACAAAACACAACAATTACAGCCTGCGGCTGAACAAACTGCTAGCACTAAAACCCTACAATCTGATACAGTAAGTTTTTCGCAAGAAGCAATGAGCGCATCGAGCGAAGACATCCAACGTTACGGGGTTCTTCTTCCTGGTCACATAAAGCCAAAGTAATTTAATATAAGGTTGTAAATGTTTTTAACTGAGTTTTTTGGTTTCTTCTCACTATCTGCCTTTGCCATGTGGGGCTTTTTGATGGCGTTTTTTTTCAATTTATTTGTTTATTCGCTGGATTTAAAAAGAAACACAACTTTGCTACTGAGCTCGTTTATTATGATGGTCTCTTATACCTTATCGGATTACTTTACTACATGGCTTTCTATAAAAAATATTACCTACTTAGATTGGGCTTTGTATGACTTTTCAACCATATTTGCTTTATCTATCTGCTTTTTTGTAATAAAAAAAACTACCTCATCTTTTTTGTACTTATTAGTTGGTTTGAACGTTAATTCTGCATTCTTTATTTTTATGCATGTAGACCTCCATATTCTTGAAAATCGCGATCCATGGTTACTTTGGGATGCTTATGTTTACACTGTTAACTTAGTTGATTTAACTATGATTGTTGCATTAATAGTTGATAGAGATATTTTAGGTCTGCATAAACTTAAAAATACAATATGCAAATTACTAAATCCAAAGGCTAATTTAAAAGTACCCTAGTTTAAAATTCATTTTTATTTTTACGATGAAAAAATAAAAAATCATAAATTAAAGTACGGTAGCTTTACTTCAAGTGACTATAGTGTAACTACCAGCCATTATAAAGTATTAAGCCACTGTCACTCAGCTTTAGACTGTAAAACAAAAGCATACTCCTAAAACTTGGTAAACAACTAAATCATGAATAGCTTTAAATACAGCCCCAACTATCTTCGTACATTAGCGCATTAGTACAATGGGGTATTTTTTAATGTATTTTTTGTCCTACTTGGTTTTAAGCATATACAAACCCATCCAATTAAATATGTATTTACCGGCCAGAACTGTTGGCTCTTACTATGTAAGCGATTACCATGTTAGATGATCTGATGTTAACCCCAGATGTAAGTTTTTATATTGGAGCATTGGTACAGTGGGGTTTTTTAATGGCCTTTTTGTACTCATTAGTTTCTAGCATTAATACACCTGACAAAAAGCGTGTTTGGTTATCTCTAGTGATGACGGTTTCATATCTATCAAGCCTTTTTATAGATATTCAAACAATTCAGTACCTCGATTTTTTTTATTTTGATATAGCTACTATTTTTGCCCTAGTGGTACTTAATTTATTTATTAAAGAGAGGTTTATATTCGTTTATTTACTAGTGGGGCTCTCAGTGAATGCCATCTTATTTTTAGGAATGCATTTGGATACCGTGGTTTTTAATAACTACGAGCCTTGGCTTTTTACAATAGTTTATTCTTGGCTAGTTAACTTTAACGACTTTGCCATGGTTGCCGTTTTTTTCATTAAAAAAGATTTCTTGCGTTTGGTTAAATTGAAAAATGTTGTGTTGAATCGTAAAACATCGGTGGCTATGTAATGGGTGTTTTTTTGGAGGACTTCTTTTGGAGCCTCGCTGAAATTAGCGAGCTCTTAGGCATACTTATTACATGGTTATTTGTTTTTACATTTTTATATAACTTGTCGGCGGCCATTAATAAATCAGACAACAGCCGTACTCAACTGTCATTCATTATGATGGTTTCTTACACGTTGAGTTTGTACATAAATATATACACACCACTACGGTACCTACAATTATTTTCCTTTGATGTCGTCACTATTGCCGTTATTTTGATTTGGCGATTGTGCTTAGGTAAAGTTATCCCTATTGGCTTTTATTATTTAATAGTAGGGCTTTGTATTAATGCAGCGCTTTTTATGGCCATGCATATTGATCGAATAGTAAGCACAAATTATGAGTTTTGGTGGTTGTGGATGCTTTATGGCTTTTCAACACTTATTGTTGATTTCATAATGGCTGTAGTACTTATTGCTAATAAAGATATTTTAGGTTTGGTAAAACTGAAAAATATTTTACTGAATCGTAAAACACCGGTGGCTAGGTAATGGGTAGTTTTTTGGAGGACTTATTTTGGAGTCTCGCTGCAATTAGTAATCTCTTAGGTATACCTATCACATGTTTATTTGTTTTTGCATTTTTATATAATCTGTCTACGGCCATTAATAAATCAGACAATAGCCGTACTCAACTGTCATTAATTATGATGGTTTCTTATACGTTGAGTTTGTTCATTGACATGTATACATCATTCCTGTTCCTAAAATTATTTGCCTTTGATGTGGTCACTATTGCCGTTATTTTTATTTGGCGGCTGTGCTTAGGTAAAGTGATCCCTATTGGTTTTTATTATTTAATAGTAGGGCTCTGTATTAACGCATCGCTTTTTATGGCCATGCATATCGATACTATAGTAAATCCAACACATGAATTTTGGTGGTTATGGATGCTTTATAGCTTTTCAGCACCTATTGTTGATTTCATAATGGCTTTAGTACTTATTGCCAATAAAGATATTTTAGGGTTGGTTAAATTGAAAAGTGTTGTCTTGAATCGTAAAACACCGGTGGCTAGGTAATGGATAGTAATTTGGAAAGTATATTCCTAAGTATTGCTGAGATTGGTGCGCCTCTTGGTATTTTTATTACGTGGCTATTTGTTTTTACTTTTTTATATAATTTATCCGCGGCTATTAATAAACCTGATAATAGCCGAACTCAACTGTCATTCATTATGATGGTTTCTTATTCGTTGAGTTTGTACATATATGCATATACGCCATCGGTGTTTTTACAATTATTTGCCTTTGACGTTGTTACTATTGCCGTCATATTTATTTGGCGGCTGTGCATGGGTAAAGTTATCCCTATTAGCTTTTATTACTTAATTGTAGGGCTATGTATTAATGCAGCGCTTTTTATGGCTATGCATATTGATACAATAATACAGCTTTATGGTGGATATTGGTGGTTATGGGCGGTATACGGGTTGGTAGTGCCGCTTGTTGATATAATAATGGCTATAGTACTTATTGTTAATAAAGATATTTTAGGGTTGGTTAAATTAAAAAATATTTTACTAAATCATAAATCAAAGCCGGTGAAATAAGGAAAGTGTAGTTTGGTAGACTTTATGTGGAGTCTCGCTGCAATAAGTGAGCTCATAGGTATAATTATTACGTGGTTATTTGTTTTTACTTTTTTATATAACCTTTCTGCAGCGATTAATAAACCTGATAATAGCCGAACTCAACTGTCATTAATTATGATGGTCTCTTATACGTTGAGTTTATACATAGACGCTTATACTCCAGCGCCTTACCTTCAATTATTTGCCTTTGATGTCGTCACCATTGTCGTTATTTTTATTTGGCGGAAGTGCTTTGGTAAGATAATTCCGATTAGTTTTTATTACTTAATAGTAGGGCTGTGTATTAATGCATCGCTTTTTATGGCCATGCATATTGATAGTATTATAAATCCAAATTGCGGATATTGGTGGTTGTGGATGGTTTACGGTATCTCAACACTTATCGTTGACTTCATTATGGCTTTAGTACTTATTACAAATAAAGATATTTTAGGCCTGGTTAAATTTAAAAACAGTGTACTAAATCGTAAAAAACAAGCTGCTGTTTAATGGGGCGCTTTTTGGAAGATTACTTTTGGATGATGGTTTCAATAGCTGAACCTTTTGGTATTTTTATAACGTGGCTATTTGTTTTCACCTTTTTATATAACTTGTCTGCGGCTATTAATAAAACCGATAATAGCCGAACTCAACTCTCATTCATTATGATGGTTTCGTATACTTTGTGTTTATACATAGATATGTATACACCACTTAGGCATTTACAGTTATTTATTTTTGATGCGGTTACGATTGCGACTTTTATTATTTGGCGTTACAGCCTAGGAAAAGTGATCCCTGTCAGCTTTTACTACTTGGTAGGGGGGTTGTCTATTAACGCCACGCTTTTTCTGGCAATGCATGTTGATTTTATAGTAAACCCATATTGCGGTTATTGGTGGTTATGGGGAGTTTACGGGTTAGTGATGCCGCTTGTTGATATAACAATGGCTGTCGTACTTGTTACTAATAAAGATTTGTTAAAACTGGTGTGGTTAACTAAAAAACTAACCACACGTGCTTAATGTATTATTAGAGGCTTAATACCCCTATATTTTTTGCTTTGGTAAAGCACTCACTAGGCTTAATTAGTATTGCAGCCTACTTTTTCTTTGAGTGCTTTTACAATAATAGGGTCTACAAATTCGCTTACATCGCCATGATGACGCGCCACTTCTTTAACTAAAGTAGATGAAATAAAAGAATTCTTTTCAGCCGGTGTTAAAAATACACTTTCAAGGTCGGGGTTTAGGCGGCGATTCATGTTTGCTAATTGAAATTCATAATCAAAGTCAGACACCGCTCTTATACCGCGAATAAGTACGTGTGCATTGTGATCGCGTGCTAAATCGGCCAGTAATCCAGAAAAACCAATGACCTTTACGTTATCTAAGTGGCTTAATATTGTGTTTGCTAGCGCCACACGTTCTTCAAGGTTAAAACATGGCTGTTTACTTGGGTTATTAGCAACAGCAACCAAAACAGTGTCAAACATTTTGGCAGCACGTTGTATTAGGTCTGTATGCCCATTAGTAAGTGGATCAAAAGTGCCGGGGTAAATTGCAGTAACGTTCATAAGGTTCACAAATTATAATTTTGTAGCAGTTTAACAGTGTTTACAGAACAAATCAGCCCAGTTGCTAGTGCAGCCATTAGCGGTAATTTTAAGCGTTGTTTAGGGCGTGTTTTAATTGTTAATTTTGTTTATACTGCCTATCCAAATTTGAGTGTAATGTAGCCAATAGACTATTTGAGTATTAGTATATGAATACCAAGGAAAAAATAATACACACCAGTATTTCGTTGTTTAATGAAAATGGTGAGCGTGCAATCACAACGAACCATATTGCATCGAGCTTAGGGATGAGTCCGGGGAATCTTTATTATCACTTTAAAAATAAAGAAGATATTATTCGCCATATTTTTGCGCTTTACCGTGATCACTTAAGTACACATTTTAAGCCTATTGATAAAGACGACGATGCATTTAGTCATTTAACTGCTTATCTCGACTCGCTATTTGAACTTATGTGGCGTTTTCACTTTTTTTACGACAACCTTGGCGATATCCTCTCTAGAGATACCGACTTAAAACAAGCGTATATTGATTTTCAGCTTGAGTTATTAGAGCAAGTTCGTAACGTTATTTTGGGATTGCGTGATAAAGGCATGATTGCCATTGACGAACAAGACGTGACCGAGTTAGCACACACACTTAAACTCACTGTTAGCTTTTGGACACCTTATATAAAAGCACGAAGACCCAGTGGTGCGTTGGCTGAGCAAGATATTTATTATGGTATTTTAAAAGTATTGGCTTTATTTAGGGCCTACAGCACAGAAAAAAGCAGTGTACAGATGAACCAACTTCGCGAAAAGTACACGGCACTTGCACAACAAGCACCGGCAGTAGCATAACGCCTCATTTATTGGCTGTTTCCTAGACGTTAAAATTTTTGCTATAATCGCGCGCCAAATGCCTGGGAGCGCGAATTCCCGCAGTCTAAGAGTGAACTATGCTTAAATTTATCGTCAAACTACACCCCGAAATAGCTATCAAAAGCCGCTCGGTTCGTAAACGCTTTACTAAAGTGTTAGAAAATAACATTAAAATTGTATTGCGTCGTATTGACGAAAAAGTACAAGTAAGAAACAACTGGGATAACATTTCAGTTGTCACTAAATTAACTGACGCGCAAACTCGGTTAGACTTTATTGATGGTTTGCAACGCATTCCAGGTATAGTGCAATTTATTGAAGTGACCGAAGTCGAATTTAGTACTTTGGACGAAATTTATCAAAAAACCTTTGAGTTAATTGGCCACACAATTGCGGGTAAAACATTTTGTGTACGTGCAAAACGTATAGGCCAACACGACTTTACCTCAACTGATTTAGAGCGTTACGTTGGTGGTGGTTTAAACCAGCATGTTGAAGGTGCTCGCGTAAAGCTTAGCCGCCCAGAGGTGACTATTCGTCTAGAAGTAAAAGATGACAAAGCCTATATTGTTACGCAAACACACTTAGGTATGGCGGGCTTCCCTTTGCCAACTCAAGAAGATGTGCTGTCGTTAATGTCGGGTGGGTTTGACTCAGGTGTTGCTAGCTACCAAATGATACGAAAAGGTGCGCGTACGCACTTTTTGTTCTTTAATTTAGGTGGCGCTGCCCACGAAATTGGCGTTAAACAAGCGAGTTACTTTTTATGGAAAAAATACAGCTCTACTCATAAAGTAAAATTTATTACGGTCGACTTTGAACCTGTTGTTGCCGAAATTTTAGAAAACGTTGAGAACAGCCAAATGGGCGTTGTACTCAAGCGTATGATGATGCGTGCCGGTAGCGCAGTGGCTGAAAAGCTAAATATTCAAGCACTTGTAACGGGTGAGAGTATTGGGCAGGTGTCTAGCCAAACGTTGGCTAACTTAAGTGTTATTGACCGCGTAACTGAAACGCTTATTTTACGTCCACTTATTCAGCACGATAAGCAAGAGATTATTAATATTGCGCGCCAAATTGGTACCGCTGAAATGGCTGAAACTATGCCAGAATACTGTGGTGTTATATCTAAAAAGCCAACGGTAAAAGCAAAAATAGACGTGATTAAAGGCGAAGAAGAAAAGTTCGACTTTGATGTACTTGATACCGTTATAGATAACGCGCGTGTTATGGATGTTCGTGATATCGACGTAGAAGCTAAGCAAGAGCTTAAAGAGGCTGAGTCGGTTGCCGATTTACCGCCTGGCTCTGTGGTTGTTGATATTCGTTCACCAGAAGAAGAGGACGCCGCGCCGCTTGAAATTGAAGGTATTGAAGTAATCCACTTACCGTTTTTCCGCTTAGCTACTAAATTTGGCGACCTACCAAAAGATAAAGATTATTACCTGTATTGCGATAGAGGTGTAATGAGCCAGTTGCAAGCGCTTATTTTACACGAGCAAGGCTTTACAACGGTAAAAGTGTATCGTCCTTAAAGGGTAAGTAAATACGTTAATAGTTTATAAAGCGTGGTTTATACCACGCTTTTTTTTGCCTGAATTTTAGCAAGTAGCTCATTATTTGTAGGGGTATTAATGTTGTAGCGTTTGCCTTGCTCGCTAATATACCCACAAATGGCCTTTATTTCTGTTGGTCTGTTATTAGCAATATCTTGCTGCATTGAAGAGTAATTTTCAGCGGTAAGCGCCATTACGGTGTAAGCATTATTTAACGCATCAGCTAAAGCAATATTCAACCCTTTTGCGTTAGCAACTCTGCAGCCCTCATAAAGTAAACTCATTATCGTTGCGCTAAATACAGGGGCACGCAATTGGCCGTTTTTTATATTGTGAAGTGCAGTTAGTGGGTTAATAGCCACATTAACCAACAGCTTTTCAAATCGAAGTTGCTCAATGTTATTGACCACTTTTAAATTGGGAATTGCTTGAAGTAGTGGTGATATAAATTGTGGGTTTTTAGCTGCAAGTTTATTACAGCCACCAATCATGCTTTGCCCTTCACCGGTATGTTGCACAATGTACTGGGTAGACTTGAATCCGGCCATGCTGGTGGTTAAAAAGTATAGTGCTTGCTTAGTGTGTAACTGAGGAATAAGCTCTTCAATATTTCCCATTCCATTATGAGAAATTACCAGTGTTGAATTATTAGCTAGGTAAGGTTTTACTTGTGTAAACGCGTCTTGAACCTGAAAAGCTTTAACTGTAAAAATAACAACATCATAACGAGGTTGCTGCACCAGTTCACCTAAATTAATAAAGCGTGCATTAATGTTATGTGAAGGGGCATTTTTACGGCTATAAAAACGCGTATTGCAGGTTGGTTTGCGTGTTAAAACATGAACATTATTTTTGTGACTTAAAAAGTGGCTTAGTAACAAGCCAATAGCGCCATCGCCTACAATTAAAATATTAGTCATAGGGATTCTTTTTTCGAGGTGTAAAAATAACTCTTAGTAAAAAGTAACTAGCAGCACCAGCAAAATCAGCGATAAAATCGCCTATAGAGGCTTGCCTATAGGGAAGTGCATCTTGCATTATTTCAATTGATGCGCCGTAACCGGCCAATAACAAAATTTGTGCGTACAAAGGAAGCTTAAACGCTTTATCCATAATAATAGCAAGCACAAAAAAAATCCCAAAATGGGCTACTTTATCAATGTGTGGAAATAGGTTAGCTGCGCCTTTTATTTCTTTGGCAAATAAAAAAGTAAACGCCACGATGCTGAGCAAAAAAACAGCTTGGTAAACACGCCTTGTCACGTAAAATCCTAGAGTAGCTTAAAAAAGAAACTTGAGTATATCAAACTAAATGAGTATCGCACCTGAACAAGATGCAGAAAAATGTAAAGATTTATAGTTTTAGCGTTATAATTGCGTCATAAAAATTAAGATTGAATAGTTAGGAGAAAACCAATGCCTTCATTTGATATTGTATCTGAAGTAGAAATGAACGAAGCACAAAATGCGGTTGATAACGCAAACCGTGAACTTGAGACTCGCTTTGACTTTAGAGGTGTTGATGCATCTATTGAGCTAAACGACAAAACAATTAAACTTAAAGCTGAAGCTGATTCACAGGTTATGCAGTTGTTTGATATTTTAGCCGGTAAAGTTTCTAAGCGTGGTATGGATGTAGCTAGCTTAGAGTTGCAAGATATTAGCCGTGCAGGTAAAAATGTATTTCGTAACGTTGCGCTAAAGCAAGGTATTGAAAAAGATGTGGCTAAAAAAGTAGTAAAAGCCATTAAAGATTCTAAAGTAAAAGTGCAAGCGGCTATTCAAGGCGAGGAAGTACGCGTAACGGGTAAAAAGCGTGATGACTTACAAGCTGCTATGCAAGTGGTGCGTACTGCCGATTTAGGTCAGCCATTTCAGTTTAAAAACTTCCGCGATTAATTATAAAAGCCTTTTTGGGCGCTTTATAAATAAAAAGCCAAATAGCCGCGCAGGTTATTTGGCTTTTTTATAAACGCTACATAGTTTTTGTTTTTAATTGATTCGCTTTTTAGCTGTATAGACGTCCGTTGACATTTTTTATTAAACTCCTCACAATAGCGGCCTATTTTCAAGGTGCTTATTAATCTTTTCAATGGTTTGATTTTTTTAATAAGATAATCGGGAAGTTGGTGCGTTTTCATGATGACTACAATCCCAACACTGCCCCCGCAACGGTAAAGTAATACATAAAGCTATGTACTTACTGAGTCCGGAGACCGGCCTTGATGTAATCTTACTTAGTTCTTTGCGGTGGGCAAAGAAGGGGAACTTCATGTTAAAAAAAACAACTCTTGGCGTTGCAATTACTGCTGCGCTGTCACTATCTGTATCTGCTGCAGAGCAATCAATCGAAACCATTACGGTAACCGCTAATAAGTTTGAACAATCAATTACTAATGTATTAGCGAGTGTAAATGTTATAACTCGTAATGACATTGAAACCAGTAATGTTCGCGACTTACCAACGCTATTAACCACTCAAGTTGGGTTTCAGGTTAACCCTAACGGCGGTTTTGGTCAAAATGCAGGTGTTTCATTGCGCGGTACAGGGTCAGGTGATACGCTCATTTTAATAGACGGTGTACGCACCGGTTCGGCAACGCTTGGTCAAAAAGCATTAAGTAATGTGCCATTAAATAGTATTGAACGCATAGAAATAATTAAAGGTTCACGTGCAGCTATTTATGGCTCTGATGCGTTAGCAGGTGTTATTAATATTATTACTCGGGAGTCAGATAACCTTTCGGTTAGCGCTACGTTTGGATCTGACGCGTACCAAGACTACCAGATTGCTGGCTCTGTAAAAGCAGGCGATGTAACAACGGCTTTTAATGCTGGGTTTGAAAAAACAGATAACTTTGATGTACTCCAAGGTGTTGCTCCCGATGAAGACGGCTTTGAAAACAAAAACCTTGGCTTTAAAGTAAACTATACCGACACACATTTCGGTAACTTTAAGTTACTAGGGCAATACAGTGAAGGCTTTGCTGATTACGACAGCCGCTTTAGTCCTGCCGATAGTACGATTGAGCGAGGGGATTTTAAAAATTACCAGCTTTCGGCTGGTTGGAATAAAGACTATAAAAACCAAACTCACAGCCTTGATATAGCATTTGCAACGGATGATTCAGACAACCGTTATGTTGATTTTTCTCAAGGGCCAACAACGAGTACCTTTGTTACTAAGCGATCACAAATTGACTATAACGGTCAATACCGTTTAAACGACACCTTAAACATTAGTGGTGGCGTTAATTGGTACAACGACGATGTATCGCAAAGCTCAACCATGTTTGAAGTAGAGGAACGTGATGTATTAGCGGTATTTGTTGGCGCCTATTACGATGCGGACGAGTTGCTTGCCAATTTAACCGTTCGCCAAGATGACGATGAGCAATTTGGTAATGAAACAACGTACACAGCGGCAGCTGGCTATCACTTATCTGAAGACGCAACTTTCAGAATAAGCCAAAGCACGGGCTTTAAAGCGCCAACATTTAATGATTTGTACTTTCCTCTTTACGGCAATGCCAATCTTCAACCTGAAACGTCAGTAAATCGCGAGCTTGGCTTAAACATTGACTTTGAAACCGCACGTGTTGATGTCGCTATTTTTAGAAATGAAATTGAAGATAAAATTGCTTACGACACTAATTTTGCACTCACCAATATTAATGAGGCTCAATATGAAGGTGTTGAGTTTAGCCTGGTTAATCAAATTTTTGGTTTTGATAGTAATGTGAATTTTGCTTACCTAAGTGCCGAAGATAAAGAAACAGGCGAAGCGCTTAGAAACGTTGCCAAACGAACCTTTAATTGGGAGTTTGCAAAACAGCTTGGTGCATTTGATATGAGCCTAGCAATGCAATATCGCGGTGAGCGAGCTGGGGCGGTTTCGCAATTGGGTTCGTATACGCTTTGGAATTTAGCGGGCAATTACCAAGTAAATGATGAAATTACGGTGTCGCTTCGTATAGAAAACGTATTCGATAAGGAATACAACGCAGTCGATTCTAACGCTGATTTTACAACAGGGCAGGTGTATTACTACAACACGCCAGAGCGCCGCTTTTTTGCTGGCATAGATTACCAGTTTTAAATAATCTAAATAAAAAGCCCGGTTTTACCGGGCTTTTTTGTGTTTTTACTCAGCTAAAAACTCTTTAAATACGGTTTCAAACTTATGTAATTTTGGTGCGATTAACATACTGCAATAACCCTGTTGTGGGTTTTCGTTGTAGTAATCTTGATGATAGTGCTCAGCAGGGTAGTAAGTTGTCACTGGGCTGACTTCGGTAACAATAGGCTCACTAACATGGGTTTGTAGCTGTTCAATCATAGTGTTAGTAAGCGCAAGTTGTTCGTCATTATGGTAATAAACAACACTTCGGTATTGTGTGCCAATATCGTTACCTTGGCGATTTAATTGCGTAGCATCGTGCAGTGTAAAAAACATCGCGAGCAATGTTTCAAAGCTTACAATAGTGCTATCAAATTCAACTTTTACTACTTCGGCATGGCCCGTTGTACCACTGCATACTGATTTGTATGTTGGATTGTCAGTATTGCCACCGGTATAACCCGAGCTTACATCAGACACGCCATTTACACGCCTAAATGCTGCGTCAATACACCAAAAACAGCCACCACCAAAGGTTGCTACTTGCGTTGTTGAACTCATAATTATTCCTAATATTTGACAAAGGTCACGCAAAGCATAAAGCTTAGCGCCATAACAACAAGGTTACGACGCGTTAGCTTGCTTAGATCTCTTCAAGCGGTTTTTCGGCTGCTTGTTTATTAAGTTTTTGTTGTAAATATTCAGGCGATTGTGTGTTACGAGCAAGCGCATAATACGCTGCTGGCACAACAAATAAAGTAAGTAGCGTTGAAACAATAACCCCGGTAAATACCACAACACCAATTACCATACGGCTTTCAGCGCCAGGGCCTGATGCTAATACCAATGGCACTGAGCTCATAACCGTTGTTAGCGATGTCATTATTATTGGGCGTAAACGTTGTGTAGCCGCTTGTAATATTGCTTCGCTAAATTCTACACCTTTGTCGCGTAATTGGTTGGTAAATTCGACAATGAGTATCCCATTTTTAGCGCTTAACCCTATGAGCATAACAATACCAATTTGGCTGTAAATATTAAGCGTAAGTCCGGTAGACCAAAGGCCAAACATCGCGCCCATTAAACCAAGCGGTACTGTTAGCATAATTACAAATGGGTGCATAAAGCTTTCAAATTGCGCTGCCAATACCAAAAAGGTAACTGTTAGCGCTAATACAAATACGTAGGTCATTGCTGATGCGCCTTCGTAATAAAGCTGAGATTCACCTTTGTAGTCTATTGCGCCGTCAATATCATTTTCTTCTGCGGCAACATTGTTTAAAAAGTTAAGTGCTTGTTCGAGTGTGTAACCATCGGCTAAGTTTGCGCTTAAGGTTATTGAGCGCATACGGTTGTAACGGTTTAAGCGTGAGGCCGTTGCTTCTTCTTTTAAGCTGATTAAGCTGTCTAGCGGAACAAGCTCACCACTGCGTGATTTAAGGTATATATTTGAAATATCGGTCGGGTTATTAAAGTCTTCTTTTGTACCTTTCAAAATTACATCGTATTCTTCACCTCTATCTATAAAGGTTGTCACACGACGCTGACCCAGCATGGTCTCGAGTGTACGACCAACATCAGACACAGACACTCCTAAATCGGCCGCTTTATTTTTATCAATACTTACTAAAAACTGTGGGAATGTTTCTTTGTAATCATGATCGATTCTAACAAGGCCTGGGTTTTGTTCTGCACGTTTGATAATACGGTCACGCCAATCGGCAAGCTGATCATAATCATTACCTTGTAGAACAAATTCAATAGGGCGAGATGAACCGCCACCGCCAATACCTCTGCGCATAATAGCAAACGCACGTACATCGGTGACTTCGCGCATTTTGCCACTAATTTCATCCATTACTTCCCACGTAGAGCGCTTGCGTTTGTCCCAATCAGCCATACCAACAATGGCAACACCGCCGCTACCGCCCCAGCCAGGAACACGAACAAGCACACGGCTTAGCTCGCCAGACTCGGAGTAAGGCATAAGGCGCTCTTCAATTTTTGCCATATTGGCGGCATTATTTTCGTAGCTAGCACCCTCAGGCCCGCTCATCATAATGAAAAAGGTGCCGCGGTCTTCTTTAGGTGTTAGCTCTGATGGCACTTGCAGTAACAGTGAATAACTCACAAAACCCGCTAAAACTAAGCTGACTAACAAGCCCCACTTTTTGGTCATATTTGTTGAAAGTGAATGACGGTAACTGCGCTCTAATTTAGTAAACTGGCGGTCCATCCATTGGCTGAATTTATTTGGCTTGTCGGCGCTTTTTAGAACTTTTGAACACAATGCTGGTGCAAGCGTAAGCGCGGTAACACTTGAGAAAAATACAGCGGCGCTGACAGCCATTGCAAATTCGGTAAATAACGCACCTATTCGGCCATCCATAAATACTAAAGGAACAAACACCGAAATAAGCACCAATGTTGTTGCTACAATTGCAAAACCTACTTCTCGTGCGCCTCTATATGCTGCAAGTAATGGTGGTTCGCCAAGCTCTATGCGGCGGTGAATATTTTCAAGCATTACAATAGCGTCATCAACAACCAAGCCAATAGCAAGAACTAACGCAAGTAGGGTTAGTAAGTTGATAGAATACCCCATAGCGAGCAAAAACATAAAGCTACCTACCAAGGCTACCGGTACAGTAACAGCAGGAATAAGCGTTGCACGAATGTTGCCTAAAAACAAAAATATCACTAAAACAACTAAGCCCATAGAAATGGCAAGCGTGCTATATACTTCGCTAATCGATTCTTTAATGAATACAGACGAGTCGTAACTGTCTTGAATTGTTGTGCCTTCAGGTAGGTTTCGTTTGATTTTTTCAAGCTCACTACGTGCGTTGTCTACCACGGTTAATGTGTTTGCTTTAGCTTGTTTTACAATACCCAGGCCAATCATGTTGCGGCCGTTACCACGGAACAAACTTTCGTCGTCGGCGGCCTCTAGTTGAACATCGGCTACTTCGCCAAGGCGAACTAGATAGCCATCTTCGCCACGTTTAATTACTAAATTTTTAAAGTCGCGCTGATCTTTGTAGCTTCGGGCTGTGCGAACGGTAAAATCGCGATCAATTGATTCAATTTCACCAGCAGGTAACTCAACATTTTCTGTGCGCAGAGTGTTTTCTATATCGCTTGAAGTTATGCCGCGCGCAGCCATTGCTTGGCGGTTTAACCAAATTTTCATAGCGTATTGACGCTCGCCGCCAATTCGTACATTAGATACGCCATCCACAACGGCTAAGCGGTCAACAATAAAGCGCTGTGCATAATCAGAAAGCTGTAATGAGTCCATGGTTTCACTATTAAGTACAAACCATGCAATAGGGCTTTCATCACTGTTTGATTTAGATACCTCAGGCGGACGAACTTGCTCAGGTAAGCTGTCGAGTGCACGTGCGACACGTTCACGTACATCGTTAGATGCTGCATCTATATCGCGGCTAATATTAAATTCAATAGTAATGTTTGAGCGACCATTACGGCTCGACGAATTAATACTTTTAATACCCTCAATACCCGATATACGGTTTTCGATAACTTGGGTTATTTTAGTTTCGATTATCTCCGCTGATGCCCCGGTATATGAGGTGCTGATATTTACAATCGGAGTTTCTATATCGGGGTATTCGCGAAGCGGTAACATGCTAAATGCCACTAAACCAAAGGTGAGTAGCAATAAGTTAATTACAATCGCAAAAACGGGGCGTTTAACGCTAGTGTCGGTAATTTTCACGTATTACCCCTTAACACTAACTTTACTGCCCGAGCGAATTTTAATCAGCCCTTCAGTAATAATTTGCTGGCCATCGGTTAAGCCTTCATCAATAGCTACCCAACCGTTATTTCTGCTTGCAACGTGTACTTCTATTTTGTTTGCTACGCCATCTGTAATTTTAAACACGTAGTGTTTGTCTTGTAGTGGTATAACGGCTTTTTCAGGAACCATAAGTGCTTGGCTTGTACTTAGCTCAAGTGCCGTATTTAGCAACATCCCAGGGCGTAATAGGCCCGATTTATTGGCAAAACTAGCGGTTACTTCAATGCTGCGTGTTACGGCGTCAATACGTGAGCTAATATGCGTTACTTTTCCTGTGAATGTTTGACCGGGGTAAGCGTCGTTTTGCGTTAATACTTTCATGCCAATGGCAAGTTGCGCTAAATATTTTTCAGGGACTTTAAAGTCTACTTTTATAATACTAATATCATCAAGGGTAGTGAGTATGGTTGCATTATTAACATAAGCACCTACAGATATTTCACGTTTACCTAGCAGGCCAGAAAAAGGCGCACGAATGGTCATTTCGCTTAAGGTTGTTTTAGCGCTTTCGAGCTGTGACTTGGCCGCGTCTACAACAGATAACTGCTCTTCTAGCAACGATTTAGCTGTAGACTGTGTACGTGAAAGTTCTGTAAGGCGGTTAAGCTGACGCTTTTCTTCTTGTAAATTAATGCTGAGTTCTTCAACGGCCAATTCTTCTTGTCTGCTTTGCAGTTGCACAAGTTTTTGACCTTTACTCACTAAGTCACCATCTTTGAAAAATATGTCGGTAACGTAGTCGTTTTGTGCGCTTTTGATATAAATAGCTTGATTTGCGCGTGCGCTACCAATTGCTTCTATCATTACAGCGTTTTCTTGGGAGGTGACTGTGTGTGCAGAGACCTGTGTAGACATGTTAGAAAAATTAGCTTGTTCGCCATGGCTTGAGGGTAAATATAAGTAAACACTAAATATTAAAAGTAGTGTAATAATGAATGGAAAAAGAGCTTTGCCTGATTGTCTAGAGTACATCGTTTTCATACCTGAAAATTAATTATAAGTATTGTACGAAATAAGACCGGATAAAGTCTGTTATGTGTCTCATAATTTTGTGCGTTAGGCGTAAAAGTAAGTAATATTAAAGGTGTGTACCGGTTTTTATTTAATTAAAGCGATAAATATATGAATTTTAAAACATCTTGTAAGGCCTGTTTGACAGCCAGAAAGGTAATTTTATGGGCTATTATTATGTTTATATTTTATATGGTTTTTTATCAGTATGGATAAACACACTAAAAAGCGCATTAAATACCGTGCGCAAGGTTCACGTAATGGTATTGAAATCCTGATAGTGGGCGCTATTGGTTTAGTATTTATTATGACATTTAATTTACTAAGATCAGGCGCAATCAGCATTGTTGAAATTTTTTTAGTCAGTGCCTGCCTTGGGGCTATTTTTGTAGGTTTTTTAAAAACCCAAGAACCTTATTACAGCGTAATTTTAAGTGAATCTGCTATTGAATATAGGCATAAATATGGCCGTTGGTGTTTATCTCATAACAACTTTCATTCTTGCGGTGTTCCAAAAGTAGAAAAAGGCTTAGAGCATATAGAGCTAAACGCGGTTGGGATAAAACTAAATGATATTGATGAGTTTTTAATGAATATAACCCCTAGAATTGCGGGTAAATTACTTATAGAACAACGACATTTTTTTATGCAGGCTGTTCAAAATCATTGCAAAAATGGCAATTGCCCATCAGAATGGTTAGTAGAAGATACACAACATCGATCTGCGCGTGGAATTAGCTATAATGGTTTAATAGCTATGTTTGCAAACAGAACCAAGCACTTTAAGTTGTTAACAGGGTATGATTTATTACTACCTGCCAGTGTACTAGATACCGATATTTGGGCTTTTAGCGCTAATTTAAATAAATGGAAGCGCGAGCCACATCAGTTTATAGCGTCGCAGCTTAAAGATTAAACTGCGGCTGTAGGAAAAGACAATGAGCCAAGAAAGAGCCTTTTTAAAAAGTGGTCGTAATACCATAATACATAAAGACAAAAAACTTGATTTAGTGGTTGTTAACTCTGACATCCACCCACGAATTAAAGTAACTCAAAACGGGTTAGAGCCCTTTAAAGAAGAGTTACCAAAAAATAGACGCGACGCAAAAGACCGTTACCTAGAAATGGTATATATAAGTAGTGCTGAAGTCTTTGGTGAAGAAAAGCAGTTACTTTTTATTCAGTCGTTAGATGGGCGGGAATATAAAGTTGATTACAGTAAAATTGGCACTAAATTGTTTGTTCGTATTCATCAAGACGCTTATATGTAAAGCTTAGTGGCACCTTTATTGCTTAAATCACGTCATAGTAATTATTTGACACTTTAAGGTGCTACGAATGAAAGCGTTAGCGTTAATCCCTCTTTTTTCCTGCATTTTTATCACAGCATGCGGCGGTGGCGGCGGTGGCGGCGGTGGTGACAGTACCACAAATATTGAATCCTCTGTGAATGCTGGTCCGGACATACAAGTAATCGAAAAAATTGATTTTACAATTACCGCCCAAGGCTCTCCTGCCGACGGTACTTTTACGTGGCAGCAAGTAAGCGGGCCAAGTATAGACGGCTTTCCACTTGAAGGCGCAGAGCAAACACTTACGGCACCGGATGTTAAAGCAGACAGTGAAATTGTACTAAGGGTCAGCTATCAAAGCACTGGCAATAGCACAGTAAGTGACGACGTTTTAATTTCGGTTAGCTCTAATAATCAGCTCCCTATTGCTGTAATAACACAAACAGCACCAGCTACGCTCCCTTCTGTATACCAAGATACCATTATACTGAGCGGCGTTGATTCCAGTGATCCGGATGAAAATGGGATGGTTAATAGCTATTTTTGGGAACTTATATCAGGCCCTGACTTAGATATTTCCAGTTTTGATGATTCAACATTAAGCTTTACTCACCCTTTATTAGAAGCAAACACGACATTGCTTTGGCGTTTAACGGTTACAGACGATGAGGGTGGCGAAGCCAGTACTCAATTCACGATGAGCCTTAATAAAACCAATGAATTAGTTGCGGCAAATGCAGGGGATGATCAAAATGTTGAAGAATTTGACCAGGTAACATTAGATGCAAGCAATAGCGAAACAGTTACTGATACATACCAGTGTGAATGGCAACAATTAACCGGGAATGCCGAAACACTCAGCAATAGCAAACAGTGTGTATCTAGCTTTTTTGCCTCCGATGTGGACACCAATACCACAGTTAGCTTTGAAGTAACCGTTACCGATTCGAAAGGACGCACCGATACAGATACTGTGTTTATTGATATAACGCCAAAGGCGCTTGGCCTGATAAACGATAGTGGTATGGGAGAATGTTACAACAATACGCAGCGCATAAATTGTGGCAGTGATGACTTTCCTGAGCAAGACGCAGAGCTCGGTCGAGATAGCTTTGCTAACCGCATAGATAAAGCAGGTATAGGTAATCTCGCGTTTGATTATACAAAGCTTAATCAGTTTGCCGACGAGGTGGATGACTCAAGTGAAGACTTTAGCTGTATTCGTGACAACGTAACTGGGCTTGTTTGGGAAGTTAAATCACCGTCGTCTGGTACCTTACCAAACACAACGTTACGGGATGCACAAAACAGCTATTATTGGGACATTGGCGACACAACTACCGATGCAGATAGTACAGCAAATACAACATGCCCTAACGACACAAGCTGTGGCCTACAAACCTATATAAATGAAGTTAATGCTATCGATTTTTGTGGGGGAACAAATTGGCGAGTACCCACGTATACAGAGCTTTTGGGGTTAATTGATTATGGGAAACAAGGGCAAAGCGTTTTAATTGACTTAGCTTTCTTTCCAAATATGTCAGAAGCGGGTGCTATTGATAATGTTAATTTACCTTATTGGACATCTCAAACTGCAGCAGATGGCACCAGTTTATCGCAAGCTTATATTATTGATATGAGCAATGGTAATGACCTTGCCTATCCAAAAGAGAACAACGCATATGTTCGTTTAGTCAGAAGCCGATAGGAGAGTGTTATGAAATTAAAATTATTAAATACGTTTATAGTTTTTGGCTTTAGTTTTAATGTAGCTGCGCAAACATGTTATGGCGGTGCTGACACAACAACCCCAACCGATAGGTTTACCGTTAATGCTGATGGTACAGTATCTGACACTGAAACTGGCCTAATGTGGCAGCGTTGTAGTTATTCTCAAACCTATAATACAGAAACATTACTCTGCGAAGGGTCTACGCCTGCAGTGACGTGGCAAGAAGCTTTACGAGGCGCGACTAACGATACAACTGCAAATTATGATGATTGGCAGGTGCCTAATATTAAAGAGTTAGCCAGTATTTTAGAGCACAGCTGCACAGAGCCAAGCATAAATGAAGTTGTATTTTTAGGCACTAAATCTCAAAACTATTGGTCAAGCACGTCGGGTGTTAGTAGTATGAGCTCGGCCTGGGTGTATCAGTTTGCTAGTGGGCTAAATAGTTTACGCCCTAAAACCAGTGATGTTTATTTACGACTAGTTCGCTACGAAAAATAAATACCAAACAAGTTTGATTAAAAAGCATAGTTATCGGAAGTCGTTTCTGTAGCTGCGCTTTTTTGTTTTTACATAAATTTACTTTATTTCAACAATAAAGCGCTCACAATGATGTTACTGTGCGCGTTTTTTTGCCATTATAGGCGGTGATTTAATTACGAAGGAACATCGCGGTGTATTTAAGCTATTTTGGTCTGAACGAAAAACCTTTTTCGATTTCGCCTAATCCTCATTATTTATTTTTAAGCGAGCGCCATAAAGAAGCCTTAGCACACTTAACCTACGGATTGGGTGAAGACGGTGGTTTTGTATTACTGACGGGTGAAGTAGGCACCGGAAAAACAACAATCACCCGCAGCATGCTAGAGCAATTACCTGAAAATACACAAGTAGCGATGATTCATAATCCTGCTCTATCAGAACTAGAGCTGTTAGCCAGTATTTGTGATGAATTGAAGATTAGTTATGACGCACACAACGCGACGCTTAAAAGTTTAACTGACATAATTAAAAAGCACTTAGAGAGTAATAACAAGGCTGGTGGCCATACTATTTTAATTATTGATGAAGCGCAGTTACTTGCCCCCAATGTGCTAGAGCAACTTCGTTTGTTAACTAATATAGAAACCGATCATAAAAAACTGCTGCAAATCGTGCTAGTAGGTCAGCCTGAATTACAAGATTTACTAAAACGTAATGAGTTACGGCAGCTTGCTCAACGGATCACAGCGCGTTATCACTTATTACCTTTAACACAAGGGCAAACAGTCGCGTACATAAAGCATCGTCTACATATTGCAGGGTGTGATAAAGGTTTATTTTCAATGGATGCAATGCAGATGGTTCATAAAATGACAGGCGGTGTACCACGGTTAATGAATTTAGTATGTGAACGTGCTTTGGTGGGAACGTTTTCTAAGCAGCAACTCGTTGTCGATGCCGACATTGTTAAACAATCTGCGCAAGAGTCATTACCTACCGACTTTGTTGCAACAACGAATAAACCTGAGCAGTCGCCATCGATTTTAATTTATTGCTTTGCTTTTGGCGCTTTGTTTGCCGCAGGTATTGGGCTTTCCTTTATTTTATAGTTAGGTGATGTATGTCTTATTTACTAGATGCATTAAAGCAATCTCAACAAGCTGATATGAGCGCCGAGCAATACGATTTACAATCGGAGCAGTTAAAACAGCAACAAGCACTCGCTCGTTACCGCCGTATCGCCTTTGTTTTGGGTGGTAGCTTGGCTGCCTTTGTAACGGTGGCGGCCGGATTTACTTTTGGTAAATGGGTGCAATCACCTGGCTCTGTTGAACTCTCAAATGTAGTTAGCACTCAAAGTAATGAACAAGTAACGACCGAGTTACAGACAGCAGCATTATCTGCCACTGAACAAGCTGAGGTGAATGTAAAGCCTAAACCTGAAAAAGCGCCAAGCAACACAGCGACTATTGAAGGGCAGTTAGTGCATGTGCAAACACCTACGGGTATTCAGCAAATGCTATTAACGCCAACGGGGCAGTATATTCCGATGCCATCAACAGGTGCAGCTAACGGCATTCAACAAATTTATAATCAGTCTCAGCTTTTAAATACGCAAAATTATAATCAGCTAAACCAAGGTCAACTTAATTCAAATACACAGTTAACTTATAACCAAGGTGGTTTTGAACAAACTCAAAGTACGTCGTCAGCAAGTATTGATATGAGTAAATATAAAGTGTTGGGTAAGCCAATTAATGATGTAGCGCAAGCTGAACCTAAAAGTGACCCTGAGCTTGATGCTGTACCAACTACACTTAAAAATGCGTTTGCCCAGGCAGTGCAAGATGTCGATAGAAATCAAGATTATGAGGTAACCCAGGCCTCTAAATCGTCATCTCGGGTAGAGCCTGTAGAATTGTTACCAGATGGCCTACAAGCCATGCTACCAAGTATTAAATACCAAGCACATATTTATTCATCAAGTGCAGATAAACGCTGGATAAAGCTAAATGGGCGAGAGCTTCACGAAGGTGATAGCATTGGTGCATTAATGGTTAAAGAAATTACACCTGAGCAAAGCGTGATTGATTTTGACGGTTATGAGTTTAGTTTGAAAGCCCTCCAAGACTGGCCAGAGTGACAAGCAAGTATAAGCTCAATGAGTAAGTAACATTGAGCTTATAATGACAATTTAAGGTAATACAGAGTTTTTGTAAAAGCGCTCTAAATCAATATTGAAATCGCTGGCTTTTACGGTTGTTTCGAGTGAGTCTTCAGTTCGTTTGTTCGATAAATCAATATCAAGCACTTCTGTGTAACGGCTGTGCTTTGCACTATAAAACGTTTTAACAACCGGCTTTAATGGCATCGCTGGGTTACTTTCTGTCACAAGCCCAACTTTTTGGCTTGAAAGCTTTACTAATGTGCCCACTGGGTGAATTCCAATACACTGAATAAACTTAGTTAGTAAAGCGCCGTCAAAGCTATCTGGGCAGCCATCTTTTAATATTTTAAATGCCTTGATGGGTTCCATGCCCGATTTATAAACTCGCTCTGCTGTTAGGGCGTCGTAAACATCTACAATAGAAGCCATGCGAACATACTGGCTTATTTCACTCCCTTTTTTACCAAAAGGGTAACCAGTACCGTCAATACGTTCATGGTGCATGCCTGCAATATCTACAGCAATACCCGTTAAACCTGACTCTTCTAAAATTTGTTTAGAGTAAACCGCATGCTGCTTCATTATTTTAAATTCTGCTTCGGTTAAACGCCCAGGTTTATTGAGGACTTCATCTGGCGTTTTTATTTTACCAATATCATGAAGTAAGGCCCCCGTTGTAAGCTCAACGATGATATCTTTTTCAATATTAAGGTGTTTTGCAAAAATACCCATTAAAATAGATACGTTAATGGAGTGCTCAAGCAAATATGCATCTTTTTGGCGCATTTGCGTAAGGCAGGCTAGGGCATCTTGGTTTCTAAAAACTGAATCCATAAACCCATTAGCAAGCTCTCTAAATGGAGCAATATCGATGTTCAGGCCAGACTTTATATCTTTAAATGCTTTTACTTGCAGTGTTTTAGCTTCGTCATAAAGCTTTTTAGCTTTATTCATTTCTTGAGCTGCACTATGCGTTTTTTGCCAAGGGTCGCGTTTTATTTTTGTGGCAGGTGCTTTGTTTTGTTCTTTTTCAGGTACTGTTTCGGTGAGTGTTTTATCTGGGTCGATTTCGACCTCTAAAATACCCGCTTTAATTAGCTTATCAATACTGGTTTGGGTTTTTACCCAGCCTTGGCTTTTTATTTTTACTCTGCCCGTTTGTTTTGTAACGTTTTGCACAAACATTCCGGGGAGTAATTTAGAAACAGGGAGCTTTTTCAATTTTACTGCTTAACTAACAAATCTGTATTAAATGTAACAAACTTTACGCGTTATAAATAGAAAAAAGGCACCTAAAGGTGCCTTTTATATACATATTAAGTAATTAGTACTAGCTTAATTAATCATCATCTTCAACTAAAGTCATCAAGGATGTATTTCCACCCGATGCCGTTGTATCTACACTAATTGTTTTTTCAGTGATAAGACGTTTGATTAATGTGTCGTAATACTCAGAACTGATCACCGGTAATATAGCGCCTTTACGTTGCGCAAGTTGTTGGCTGAAGTAACCCAAACGAGATGAACGCGCTGCAACAACTGCGCCGGCTAAATGAGGGTGGGCCAAAATAGCTTGTAACTGATTAGGCTTAGCTACTTGAAACACCCCTTCGGCAACACCTGTAGCAATAAACTTCTCTCTGAATGCTTCGGCTTCTTCGTAAAACATTTCAGAGGCAACTGTAATTACCGTATTACCAGCGGCCAAGGCTGTAATGATAGATAACGCCCAAAAGTTAAAAGACGTGCTCTTATCGGCATAACAAACAACACAGCCGCGTGCTTCTAGATGAAGAGTATTAGACTCACCCGTAGGCCCAGGCAGCGTTGTAAATTTACGCATATGCTTTTCGAGGCGATTAAGCTGTGCACGCGCATCTGCTAGCGTTAAAGCTAAATCGTCAGCAAGGTCATCAATAATTTCAACCGTAGCAATTTTGGCTAGTAGCTGACGAACAGCAGATACACGATCGTTTAGCGGGGTTGCTCGCCAAATTTTTTCATCGCGCATTGAATTAGCCATTAGCTTTTCTACTTGGGCATTTGCACCGCTGTAGTGGTGTAAGTCAAGCTCATCTGGGGTGAGGTTTGTCATTTGCACGTTTTCTGGTGATGCTTTTTCTTTCACCAAACGCTGTAGGTAGTTAGGGCCACCGGCTTTAGGGCCCGTGCCCGATAGACCTCGGCCACCAAATGGCTGCACACCAACAATTGCGCCAATCATATTACGGTTTACGTATACATTACCTGCACGAGACATTTTAGCAAGGTACTCGCAACGCTCTTCAATACGTGAATGCACACCCATTGTTAAGCCGTAACCTGTATTGTTTATTTGATCAATTACGTCATCAAGTTGATTCGCTTTGAAGCGAATAATATGAACACATGGACCAAATACTTCGCGCTTAAGTACAGAAAGGTCTTTTATTTCGTACAAACGAGGAGCAAAGAAGTACGCACCATTTTCACTGTTGTCCGGAATTTTACATTCGTAATGAAGTGTTGCGTTGCCTTTTAAGTACTCAACATGGTTTGTTAAGTTTTTAAGTGCTTTTTCATCGATTACAGGCCCTACATCAGTAGATAACAATGACGGATCACCAATATGTAATTCAGCCAAGGCACCTTTAATCATTTCAATGATGCCGTCGGCTACGTCTTCTTGAATAAACAATACACGCAGTGCTGAACAGCGTTGACCAGCGCTTTGGAAACCAGAACTTATAACATCATCAACAACCTGCTCAGGCAGTGCTGTTGAGTCAACAATCATACAGTTTTGACCACCTGTTTCGGCGATTAATGGCACTTGTATATCGTTTCGTGCTGCAAGCGTTTGAGAAATTAGTGTGCCGGTTTCAGTTGAACCTGTAAACATAACCGCTTGAATGCGCTCATCAGGAACAATTGTTTTACCCACTTCACTACCGCGTGCAATAACAGGTTGGACGACGTGCTCTGGTAAACCCACAGATAGCATAAGTTCAATGGTACGCAATGCAATTAAGCTTGTTTGTTCAGCCGGTTTTGCAATAACAGTGTTACCCGTAACAATGGCAGCAGCCACTTGGCCTAAGAATATAGCGAGTGGGAAGTTCCATGGACTAATACACAGAATTACACCCCGTGCTTCAAAGCGCTCATCTTCTGAGAGTTCTTCGGCACGTGCAGCGTAGTAACGACAAAAGTCGACTGCTTCACGTACTTCGTCTATGCCATCTTGTGCTACTTTACCCGCTTCTTTAATACAAATAGCAACGAGCTCGTCGTGATGACGCTCTAAAATATCAGCAATGCGGCGTAATAAATTAGCGCGGTCTTTAACCGGTGTTTGCGACCATGGCTCAAACGCAGCTTCTGCATTAGCAAGCAGTGTTTTCATTTCATCGCTGCTTTGTAGTTTTACATGGCCGATAATTTCTTTATGGTTTGCAGGGTTTTTAACAGCAAGTGATCCATCAGGGACTTGGCTTTGATCTATTAGGTGCTCGTTAAACCAGTTGTCTAGGTTTTCTTTAAATGGGGTGATAACGTTTATATCGGTTAAGTCCATGCCTTTAGAGTTGGCGCGTTCTTCGCCGTATAAATCAATTGGCATTTTAATTTGCGTATTGTATTTGTTGCGAAGCCCTTGCAGCGTTTCTACCGGATCTGGCAGCAGTGCTTCGACCGGCTTAGAGGTATCAACTATGGCATTTACAAACGATGAATTTGCACCATTTTCTAGCAAACGTCTAACAAGGTATGCCAATAAGTCTTCGTGTTGGCCAACTGGGGCATACACTCGACATTGAATTTTTTCTTCAGTTACAATCTGGTCAAATAACGATTCACCCATACCGTGTAAACGCTGGAATTCAAACCCTGTGTTATCGCCTTTAGCAACTTCTAAAATAGTTGCTGCTGTGTATGCGTTGTGAGTTGCAAACTGCGGGTATAGTACATCGCGTGCTTCTAGCATTTTAATTGCACAGGCTTTGTATGATACGTCGGTTGTGGCTTTTCGGGTAAATACAGGGTAGTGATCTAAACCATCTTGCTGTGTAGTTTTAATTTCAGTATCCCAATAGGCACCTTTAACCAAGCGCACCATTAGTTTACGACCTACACGCGTAGCAAGCTCTGTTAGCCATTCAATAACGAAAATCGCACGTTTTTGATATGCTTGAACAGCTAAGCCAAACCCTTGCCAGCCATCCAAATCTTTATCGCTAAATACGGCTTCGATAATATCCAGTGAAATATCTAAACGGTCAGCTTCTTCAGCATCTACTGTAAAACCAATATCGTACTGCTTTGCAGCCAGAGCAAGCTCTTTTAGCTTAGGTACAATTTCTGACATTACTCGGTCTCTATGAGTGAACTCATAGCGCGGATGAATAGCTGAAAGTTTTACAGAAATACCCGGACTTTTAATAGGACCACGGCCATTTGCCGCTTTACCAATTGAGTGTATTGCATTCATATAGCTGTCAAAGTAGCGTTTAGCATCTTTACTTGTGCGTGCGCCTTCTCCAAGCATATCGTAAGAGTATACATAGCCTTTTTGCTCTGTATCGGCAGCACGTTCAATTGCTTCGTTTATGGTACGACCCATAACGAATTGCTTGCCCATAATTTTCATTGCAAAGTTCACAGACTTGCGAATAACTGGCTCACCTAAACGACCAATGGTCTTTTTAAGCATACCAAACTGTTGGTCTTTGGTTTTATCTGTGTAGTTAACCATTTTACCGGTTACTAATAGACCCCAAGATGATGCATTTACAAATAAAGAGTCGCTACTACCTAAATGAGAGCTCCAATCACCTTTTGCTAACTTGTCGCGAATAAGGGCTTCTTGGGTTTCTTTGTCTGGTACGCGAAGCAGCGCTTCGGCTAAACACATTAACACGACGCCTTCTTCACTTGAAAGCGAAAACTCATTAAGTAGCGCATCTACACCGCCTTGACCATCTTGTTCTTTACGAATATTTAAAACAATTTGGCGAGCTCTTTCCCAAGCACGGCTTCGTGCTTTAACGCCTACTTCTGCAAGCGGTAAAATATGATCGATAACCGCATTTTCGTCTATGCGGTAAAAGTCACGGATTTTTTGTCTTATAGGACAGTCAGTTGTTAAATCGCCGTTGAATAACATAAGCAACCCTTAGCAGTGTTAAGATTTAAAGTAAATTTAATTACCAATAAAATACCAGTGATATTGAGAGTGCATTCTAAATAAAATTCAGCAGAATATGCTGGTTAAATTTGTCGATTTACGATAATTTACAGGGCATAAATTTAACTTATCCGCATAAAATTCTGTATGACAAATCCAAATAGATTACGCATGCTAGATCGCATTGATTTAGCAATTTTAGACGTTTTGCAAAAAAACGGCAGAATTTCTAACGTTAACTTAGCAAAACAGGTTAATTTAAGCCCAAGCCCATGCCTTGATCGCGTAAAGCGATTAGAGCAAGAAGGCTATATTGAGGGTTATTATGCTAAATTAAGCGAAGCTAAGTTAAACCAAAGCTTAGTGGCTCATGTTCAAGTGTCGTTGGTTACCTCAAATACTGCTGTATTTAAAGTATTTAAAGAACACATATTAAGGATAGATCAAGTTGTAGAATGTGACATGGTCGCAGGCGGTTACGATTACTTATTAAAAATACGTGTATCTAATATGGAAGAGTACAGACAAGTGTTGGGAGACTTAGTTGATATCCCCGGTGTAGGCACACACCATACTTATATGGTTATTGAAAAAGTAAAAAAAGATGAAGGGTTATTAATCGAAATTTAATCTCACTCATCTTAGAACATACATAATGGTTGTGTACTTTAGTATTCATAGTTTCTCAACTTCTTTCCCTTTATGTTTTCTAATACCTTAATTTCATATTTTTAATTTATATAAAAATAATTAGTACCGTCTTTGCTTTGCCCATACAATGCGAAAAATAGCATGCACATCTTTAATAAAGTACGGTTTTTCCTGCAATTTTTAATTGAGAAGGTAAACTGTAAATAATGTGCTTTTTAATTTTAAGGTTTTTTTAATGATTGAGTATCCGGTAGATCAGCTTCCACAGCTCATAAACGACTTACTGCAATGCGACACCACAGAACGTAAGAATAAACTGTTGATCGACGCACAAAGCACACTTTCTACAGAGCATCTATCGTTATTGTTTGAAGCAATACCCAAAGAGCAGCGACTCGAAATTTGGCAATTACTTGACGAAGATACACAGCATGAAATTTTTGTAAATTTAAGCCCTGACAGTTGTTTATGGTTACTGCAAACACTTGATGACAGTGAGGCATTTAAATTACTTGATGAAGTAAATGTAGAAGAGCTACTCGAATTAGAAGAAGTTATACCAGAGCGGTTTGTTGAATATGCAAAAAAGCAGCTAGATGAAGCGCAAACCAAGCAGTACGAGCTAGCACAACAATACCCACCAGAACAACTCGGTCACTGGCTAGGTTTTGATATTTTAAAAGTGTCTGACAAGTTAACAGCTGGTGGTGCAAAAAAACTTTTACTAAAAGGTGTACCGCAATACAGCGAAGTTATTTATTTAGTGACCCGAAAAGGCAGTTTAATTGGTGAAGTGGCCATTAACGATCTTGTTAAAGCACACGATAACGATAATTTAATGACACTGGCAAATCATGATTTTTCATCGTTGCATGCAGACGATGATTTATATGAAGCTGCTGAAGTGGTAATTCACTCTGAGCAAATGGCTATGCCGGTTGTAAATTCAGATAATAAATTATTAGGGCGATTAACAATTGCCTCTGCTTACGAACTTCGCCAAGAAATAACCGATGAAGCCACCGCAAAGGCCGGTGGTTTACGAGAGGACGAAGATTTATTTGCCAGTGTACGAAAAAGTGCTAAAAACCGTGGTATTTGGCTAGGTATAAACTTGGCCACTGCATTTTTAGCATCGTGGTTTATTGGTTTATTTGGCGCCACTATAGAACAAGTGGTTGCTTTAGCGGTACTTATGCCGGTTGTAGCCTCAATGGGGGGAATTGCGGGTAGCCAAACATTAACCGTTATCGTGCGTGGTTTGGCTTTGGGGCAGGTGACTGATTCAAACCGCAATGCGTTACTTAAAAAAGAACTAAGAGTCGGGGCTGTTAACGGTTTAGTGTGGGCATTTGTAATTGGCTTGCTTACCTACTTATGGTTTAACGATTTGATGTTAAGTGTAACGATTACAGTCGCTATTTTATTAAACTTAGTAGCGGCCTCGCTCGCGGGAGTTGTAATACCATCGATTTTAGACAAAATGAAAATAGATCCAGCGTTATCAGGCTCTGTTATTTTAACTACGGTTACCGACATTGTTGGGTTTGTGACCTTTTTAGGTTTAGGTAGTTTGTTGTTGCTTTAAACTTTCTAGCCGAATAAAAGCCCATAAAAAAGCCGCAAGTAGCGGCTTTTTTATTAAACAATTTTCATTTTATTTATTCATGCCCAACCTTCGTAACGCTTACGGCGCGACAAAACAATGGTTAAAATAATTCCCAAAAACAGACCCAAAAATGCAATCGCACCGCCATAGGTTAGTAGTTGGCGTTTTTCTTTTGAGCTGGCGGCTTCTTTTTGCGTGCGCTCTTGCGCGAGTGTTGTTTGCAGGCTTGTAATTTGCGCAGATAATTGCAGGTTTTGATCGGTTAAAGTTTGGTTTTGTTTTTGTAGCTGCGGTAGTTCTATTTGAGCAAGGCGTAAATTTTCCTGCATGGTGCTCATTTCGCTGCTTAAAACTTGGTATTGTTGATGTAACCCAGGTGTAGTAGAAATAAATTTAGTTTCAATCCAACCTTCGCGGTCTTTATCGTCTTTTATTTTAATAAAGCCGTTTTCTTCGCTAGATAGTACGGTTATTTTTGTTCCTGCGTCTACAGAGCCAAGTAGTCGATAATTTTTGCTCGCGCCTGAACGCATAAATGTATACAAATTATCAATAACGTAAGCGGTATTTGCATCTGATGAGCTCGCTGTTTGTGCTTCATCTTGTGCGTAGCTTATAAACGTAGTGGCTGTTAAAAGTAGCCCGAATAAACAATGTTTTAGCATTTATCTACCTTGTTGTTCTTACTGAGTCCGTTATGAACATGGTTTTTTAATTCACATATAATGCAAGATAGTAGGGATTTAGCCTTTTAAAAGCAAGGCTGATATTGTAACCCTGACATGATTAAAGCACTTAATAAGCCTAAAAAATTTGCATTGTTAGAGCGCTTTGTTTATTTTGACTACTTATTTTTTTTAAAGGTAATCCGCAAACCGAATGGATACTGAGATAGAACTGAAATTTTTGGTATCAGATGCCGTTGTCCCACTGATCCCCTCACTAATTACTCAATTTGCTAAAACGGTTATAAATAAACCATCCCGTAGTTTGCAAAATGCCTATTATGATACGCCAAGCCGTGAACTACGAGCACTTGATATTGGCTTTAGAACCCGTTGTTCTGACAATCAGTGCGAACAAACTATCAAGCTTGCCGGCGAAGTTGTAGGTGGTCTTCATCAGCGCCCAGAATATAACTTACCTATTGATTCCAGCCGCCCTAATTTAATGGCGTTTAGTGCTGATATTTGGCCACATGGCATGCAAGTAGATGCAATTTCACAAAATTTGTATCCTATTTTCAGCACTAACTTTATTCGCCGTACGTGGTTAATTGAAACGCAAGCTGGTGCAAAAATTGAAGTGGTGCTTGATAAAGGCGAAATCGCAGCCTCTGGGCAAGTTGAGATGATCAGCGAGTTGGAAATAGAATTAATTGAAGGCAGCCGCAATGAGCTGTTTGCTTTGGCTGATATTTTAGTTAGCCAAAACTGTATCCGACTCGGTTTGTATTCAAAAGCAGCACGTGGCTACCGTTTAGCCGACGACAACCCGCTTAAGCCTAGTAAGTCGATTGGCTTTGTTAAGCTTCCTCGCTCTGCAACCCAAGAAAGCGCTTTAAAAGAAGCAATGAACTTTGGTATTCGGTTTGTGCAAAAGCATGAACAGTGTTACTTCGATAAACCGAGTTTAAAAACCTTAAAAAGGGTAACTGATGGTATTAGTTTAATTCGTCATACCTTTTGGTTGTTTGACGATATAGTCTCTAAGGACAGTACTGAACAGCTTCGTACTGAGCTTAAGTGGCTTTTGAGTGAGTTAGCATGGGTAGAAAATGCAATTCAGTTAAAAACTTATACGTCAAAACGCCATGCATTTTATAAAAAAATAAATGCGGCGCCAGCTTTGGCGCAAGTTATTAACGATTTAAAAGAGCTGCAGCCTAGTATTGATGACATTAATGCGCTTTTTCATAGTGCTCGTTACAATCGTTTATTGCTCTCGTTAACAACGTGGTTGATTGACAAGCAATGGCGAAAAGATTGGGGGCAGGTAGAGCTCCAAGCTGCAGAAAATCCAGTGTCTTCTATTGCTGAAAGATTGTTTAATAAAGACTGGAAAAACCTGCATCAATTATTGCCTAAAGAGCAAACGCTAGGTGTAGTTGACTACCTTAATTTACGAATGCAGCTTGAAAACAGCTTGCTAAGTGGTAACTGCTTAGGATCGATGTTCGATAAAGAAGAGCGTCTTGAGTTTAGGTTGCCGTGGTTAGATATTTCGCATGGTGTTTATGAACTCAGTACCCTTGAGTACTTAAAGCAATTATGCGCAGGCCAAGACGATGAGCAACTTGCAAAAATTCAATCTTGGCTTGAGCAAAAGTCTGAATATTTAGTCAGTGCAATGGAGCAAAGTAGACTTGCTTCTTATGACATAGCGCCTTATTGGCAAAAATGATGATAAAGCACTTTTGCAAATTAACCCCTATGCAAAAGTGCATTAGTTTATTAATTATTTTGTTAAGCTTTAACGCTTACTCTGAGCCCAGTTGGTTTTTATATAAAAACGAGCAAGGAGTAAGCATTGAATATCAGCAATTCTCTGATGATATATTTGTTGTAAAAGGTCAGCTTAATATTGAAGATGTAACAGCAAATGACTTTTTAGATTTATTAAGTGATACGCGTATTGCTTCAAGCTGGCTTGAAAACACGTCTAAAGTACGTGTAATTAAAACTCTAAGCCCTTCAGAAAACCTCGTTTATAGCTATATCGACTCTCCTTGGCCAGTGGCAAACCGTGATGCCGTTACCTATTCGTGTTACTCAAGATTATCTCCTCAGCAAACTAAGCTTTCTATTGAATCGCGTCCTGAAGAGTTACCATTAACTAAGCAGGTAGTTAGAATAAAAACCTTAAACGCACATTGGTTACTTACACAAAGTGGCGAAGATTTAAATATTGAATATCAGGTTTACGCCTTGCCCGGGGGAAATATTCCAATTTGGCTATACAATAAGGTGGGACTTAAAAGTACCTTTAAAACGCTCGTTAATTTACGCACAATGTTAGAAACTAAAATCTACACCGCAATCGAACCGGTTATTAAAGTTGGAAGTTGTAATCTACGCGAACTAACCGTCAAATAAGTCATTGCAAAACTGGATGGGTGTGCACCTATAAATGACTCAGGTAAGCCATTTATAGGTGGTTGATCAATATTTTAATATTTGGCAGCTTTAGATTCTTTAGGTAGTGAGTTTTGTATAAACTCCCTTAAGTCGTTATTTGAGCTTTCTAAATCGGCGTGGCGAAGATACATCATGTGCCCACTTCTGTAGCCTTTAAAGCTTAGACGGTCTTTCATTTTTCCACTTGGATCTAATTGCCACATTGTGTATTTGGCATCAAAGTAATTAGTTGCACCATCGTAATAACCCGCCTGTACCATTACATTCAAGTAAGGGTTTTGAGCCATCGCAAGACGGAGGTTTTCACCAGTATTATTACCACTTCTATCCCAAGGATGAACGTTACCAAATAAGTTATATTTGATGTCGGTTTTATAGTTTAACTCCTCGCGTAGGTAGTAATTAATTGCTGGCGTAAATGAGTGCAACCATGAAGTCAGCTCTGCCCAGTAGTCAGGTGAGTCACCAGCATCGCGTTTGTCTATACCTAGGTAGCGAGAGTCTAAACGGCCGACTGTTTGTCCTCGGTCACGCAATAATTCCTTCCAGAAGAATTGTGTAGGGATATCGAGGTTGTTTTGATCGACAAAGGTTTCTGAAAGGCCTGCATACTCAGCCATTTTTTTAATAATACGACGCTTTTCGTCTTGCGCTAAAAAACCGCCCTTTGCTAATGCTGGTATTAGTTCATTTAAAGTAAACTGCTCAACTTCAGGAAGGAGTTCATCTAAGTCTTTTGCTTGTAAGTCGGCGTTTAGTGCTTTGTGATACCACGCTGTGGCTGCAAAGTACGGCAAGCGATTTGCCGCTTTAACTGGGCCTTCGCGTTTGATACCAATGTCTGTTGGTGACACTAATACAACACCGTTGATATACATCCATTGGCTATTTTGTAATTCATGTGCAAGGCCTGATACGCGTGTTGTGCCATAACTTTCGCCAATTAAAAACTTTGGAGAGCGCCAACGTTCTGTTCTGTTTACAAAAGTATTTAACCACTCGCCAAGGTATTTAATGTCGGCGTTAACGCCAAAAAACATGTCTTTTTGTTGAGCTTTCGAAAGCATTTCGCCTTTTTCGTTTTCAATAACTCGCGAATAACCTGTATTCACAGGGTTTACATAAACAATGTCGGCAACATCAAGTACAGAGTATGGGTTGTCTTTAACACCATAGGGTTGAATAGGGTAGCCTTCATCATCAATTTTTAATACGCGAGGGCCTGTGTAGGCTAAGTGCATCCAAACTGAGGCTGAGCCAGGGCCACCATTAAAAGAAATGAGCAATGGGCGTTTGGCTCTATCTTCAACTTTATCGCGCGTGTAATACGTGTATTGAAGCGTAGCAACGGCATCACCTTTGTCGTCCCATACGGGTTGAGTGCCTGTGGCAACCGTATAATTAAAGCGTTGGCCATTAATTTTAGCTTTATGTTGGGTGACTACTTTACTGTCTACATCAATACGGCGCTGATTATTAGCATCAGCAAGCGGGCTGAGCATTAATGCAAAAACCGTGATTGGTAAAATACGACTAAGCTTCATGGGGAGTCCTTATTATAGTTGATAACCTATTAAAGATAAAAATAAGCTAAATAACAAAAGTAATGAGACTAGCTGCCGATATTAATGGTTGAGTTAATTAACATAACCCTATAAGTAAAATAATCAATTATTTATGGTGTAAATTTTTGTTTAATTATTTAGCTAAGAATTAAAATCGGGTATATTTGCCAGCAAGTTTGTTTTTATTACGATTATTGATTTACAAGCTTGTAAATGGAATGTGCTTTAATATTTAAAGTGTTAAATAACAATGACTCTGGGATGTTTTTTATTTACTTATTTTTGCTGCTTAAAGTGTGGTACCAGTAAGTTTTATTATTTTGTATTTGCAGCAGATGTTGCAAAAATAATGAGAACAAAGAGAAGGTCTATGCAAAGAGTATTAGTGGTTGAAGACAGTAAAGTAGTCCAACAGGTTTTACGCCACTTAACTGCCCAGTATTTAGATGTTGCCGTCGATTTTGCCTGGTCATTAGCTGAATGTCAGGATCACGTAGAAAAGTTCGACTATTCATTAGCGCTTGTTGACCTGACTCTCCCCGATGCCCCAAATGGCGAAGTTGCCAAATATACGCTTTCTAAAGCAATTCCTACGGTTGTGCTTACATCAAAAATAGACGAGTACAAACGTCAGCAAATGCTAGAAGATGGTGTGGTAGATTACGTTATAAAAGATAACCGTGATTCTTATCATTATGCCGTTAAGTTGGTTTCTCAACTTTTAAGAAACCAAGGTTGTAAGGCATTAATTGCGGACGATTCTATGTTGAGTCGTTCGTTAATGAAGCAAATGCTCGAAAAGCAATTGTTTGATGTAAGCACCGCAAATGACGGCCAGCAAGCACTTGAAATATTAAAAGCTGATCCAGACATAAAGCTGCTTATGACCGATTACGCCATGCCAACAATGGATGGTTTTGAACTAGTTAAAGCAGTTCGTAATTTTAGAGGACGAGACGATTTAGCTGTAATTGGTTTATCTGGAGCGGGCAAGCACGGTTTATCAGCACGCTTTATAAAATATGGCGCAAACGACTTTTTGACTAAACCCTTTATGAATGAAGAATTTCACTGCAGGGTGTTGCAAACAATGGAACAGTTATCACTGATTGCAGATATCAAAGAAAGTGCTTTTAGAGATCACTTAACCGGTTTATACAATCGACGTTATTTTTATCAATATGCTGAAAAGTTATTAAAAAATAAAAATCAAAATAATACGCTTGCTTTACTCGACGTGGACTTTTTCAAAAGTATAAACGATACATTTGGTCACGAAGGGGGCGATCAGGCGCTTAAACAGGTTGGCTCACTTATTCGCTCAACCTTTGCAAAATTTACGGTAGCAAGAGTCGGTGGAGAAGAGTTTGCCATTGTGTTACCTGACATAGATTTAGCGAGAGCTCGCGAGTACCTTGAAGCATTTAGAAAAAAAATGGCGAGTTACGATTTTTCTATCAGTGACAAGCCATGCACGATAACAGCGAGTATTGGGCTTGCAGAGTTTCAAAATACCAATTTAAAAGATGCGATGCGTGTTGCCGACAAGGCGTTATATGAAGCAAAAAGTAAAGGTAGAAATTGCATAGGATAAAAACGTGTTAAATTTTGGTGCAGTGTGACATGTGCACCAATGTAGCTAAGTTGTTAAAAAATCGCACCTAAATGGTGCGTTTTTTTTGTGGTAAAGCAAAGTATATTAATTAAGTTGTTGTTTTTAAATTAGATTAAATAGTGGCACAAAGGTTGGATTATGTAACCCAACAGGATAACAATAAAGAGTCCGAGGGGGCCGCTATGAAAATGATTAGTGCAATCATAAAACCATTTAAATTAGATGATGTGCGTGAAGCACTCGCTGATTTAGGAATTGAGGGGATGACTGTAGTTGATGTTAAAGGTTTTGGACGTCAACGAGGTCATACAGAGTTATATCGTGGTGCAGAGTACCAAGTCGATTTTATTCCAAAGATCAAACTTGAAATTGCAACTCGTACAGAAAATTGCCAACGCGTAGTTGAAGCTATCACTAAAATTGCATCAACAGGCAAAATTGGTGACGGCAAAATTTTTGTGTACGACTTAGATCAAATTGTTCGTATCCGTACTGGCGAACTTGACGAAGAGGCAATTTAAGAGGGGCTTATGGAAAATACAATTGTAGAACTTAAATTTTCACTCGATACATTTTACTTTTTGATATCGGGTATATTGGTAATGTGGATGGCAGCAGGTTTTGCCATGTTGGAAGCAGGCTTAGTTCGCTCTAAAAACACCACTGAAATTTTAACTAAAAACATCGCGCTTTATTCAATCGCATGTACCATGTTTTTGTTAGTTGGCTACAACATCATGTATGTAGACAACGCTGAGGGCGGAATCATGCCATCACTGGGTGCGTTAATTGGCACGCAAGCAGCTGATGCCGACCACTCTTTAGAGTCTGATTTTTTCTTCCAAGTGGTTTTCGTTGCAACAGCTATGTCAATTGTATCGGGTGCGGTTGCTGAGCGAATGAAGCTATGGGCTTTCTTAGCATTTACTGTTGTGTTAACTGGCTTTATCTACCCAATGGAAGGTTACTGGACATGGGGCGGTGGTTTCTTGTCTGAAATGGGGTTTGTTGATTTTGCAGGTTCTGCCATTGTTCATGGTGCAGGTGCAGCAGCAGCACTAGCAGGTGTTATTTTGTTAGGCGCTCGTAAAGGTAAATACGGTAAAAACGGTGAAGTTTACCCAATTCCAGGTTCTAACTTACCGCTTGCTACTTTAGGTACATTTATTTTGTGGATGGGTTGGTTTGGTTTTAACGGTGGTTCGCAGTTACTACTATCTGATAAAGAAAACGCAACGGCTGTAGGTCAAATCTTACTTAACACTAACGCGGCTGCGGCAATGGGTGCAATTGCGGCACTATTTGTATGTAAAGTATTATGGGGCAAAGCAGATTTAACAATGGTACTTAACGGTGCGTTAGCGGGCTTAGTTGTTATTACTGCAGACCCTCTTTCACCTTCTCCATTAATGGCTTGTTTACTAGGCTTACTAGGTGGTTCATTAGTTGTATTTAGCATTATAGCTTTAGATAAAATTAAGATTGATGACCCAGTAGGTGCTATTTCTGTACACGGTGTATGTGGTGCATTAGGTATTATGCTGGTTCCACTTTCAAACGGTGATGCAAGCGTTATCAATCAGTTAATCGGTTTAGTAACTATCTTGGCATTTGTTTTTGTAGCATCACTTATTGTGTGGGCTATATTAAAATACACAATGGGTATACGTGTTACAGAAGAAGAAGAGCTAAACGGTATGGATCAGCACGACTGTGGTGTAGAAGCTTACCCTGAGTTTGTATCTGTTCGTAATAACTAAATTTATATAGTGTGTTCATCAAAGCTCTACTTTAGGTAGAGCTTTTTTTCGTTTCAGGGAAGGTTAATTTTTCAGGTGTTAGGGTTATGGCCAATATGCTAAGCTCCCCTTTGTAAATAAACCGTTGGAACACATTACACTTACATGGCTGATAATAAAAAAACACCTAGTAGTAAAACACCTTCTAAACGTGCAACGAAAGCAAGCAGTTCGCCACGTAAAGCTAAACCCAAATCTACAAAAAAAACGGCAACTACTGTTGTTAAACGCTCATTTATGAGAAAAACATGGTCAGTTTTTTGGAAGCTGAGTTTGGCTGTTTTTATTGCTATGGCCATGTACTTTATTTATTTAGATTCAAAAACCACACGTGTATTTGAAGGAAATAAATGGCAACTCCCCGCTCAAGTGTATGCGCGTGCAATGCAGTTTTACCCAGGGCAATTCTTATCAAGTCAAGAAGTGGAATTTGAACTCGAACGTCTAAATTATTCATCGGTCAATAGGCTCAGTCGGACCGGCCAATACGTAAAAACGGCCGATAGCATTAAAATTTATCGGCGTGAGTTTGAATTTTATGATGGGCTGGAGGAGTCTAAGGTTGTTGAACTGCGTTTTGCAGGGCAAAAGGTAGCCTCTGTAAAAGATAAATTTGGTAGGCGCTTGAACAACGCTCGATTAGAGCCTGTTCAAATAGCCCGCATTGGTAACGATTCGAAGCAAGATAGGGAATTTGTTCCCCTTGATAAGTTTCCTGCTATGTTAAAAGACACTTTGCTAGTGGTGGAAGACCGTAATTTTTATGAACACCACGGTGTCTCTGTTTTTTCTATTTTACGCGCTTTGTATACCAATATTAGAGCAGGGCGAACAGTCCAAGGCGGTAGTACATTAACGCAGCAACTCGCTAAAAATATATATTTAACCCGTGAACGTTCGCTGCTGCGAAAAATAAATGAGGCGTTTATAGCGCTTATTCTGGATTATCGTTATTCAAAAGACCAAATATTAGAGGCCTACTTAAACGAGGTTTATTTAGGGCAATCGTATAACCAAGGCGTGCATGGCATGGGCTTGGCGTCTGAGTTTTATTTTTCAAAACCCGTTGATGAGCTTGAATACGACCAAATAGCGCTGCTAGTAGCTATGGTAAAGGGCCCGTCTTATTACAATCCTCGCCGTTATAAAGAGCGCACTATGGAGCGTCGCGATTTAGTGCTTCGCCTTATGGTAGAAAACAAATTAATAAGTACAAAAGAATACCGAGCATCGCTAAAGCGCTCAATAGACATTGCGCCAATGAAAGAAAGTTTACAAAAATCATACCCAGGGTATTTAGAATTGGTGAACCGTGAATTAAATAAATTACTACCCGATCAGCAAATATTAGATGCTGGCGTTAGAGTTTTTACTTACTTTGATTTACAAAAACAAACAGCAATGGAAAATTCGGTTGAGAAAAGCTTACCGTATTTAGAGAAACACCCTAAAACAGATAAACTTGAAGTGGCTATGATCTCTGTAAACTCAGATAAGGGGGGGGTATCGGCCCTTGTAGCAGGGCGTGACGTTCGATATTCAGGCTTTAATAGAGTGCTTGATACAAAGAGAAATATAGGATCTTTAGTTAAGCCCGCAGTTTATTTAACAGCACTACAATCACCAAATTATAATTTAGCCACATTACTTGATGATTCGCCGTTACAGGTAACAAACGAAGAAGGTAATGTATGGCAGCCTGAAAATTTTGATCGCCAATACCGTGGTGCAATCCCACTTTATCAAGCATTTAGTAATAGTATTAATATTCCTGCTGTTAATTTAGGCTTAGATATAGGAGTGGATAAAGTTGCAAACACGCTTAAATCACTCGGAGTGGAAGATCAAATAGATGAATACCCGTCTCTACTCTTAGGTGCTTTAGAGTTATCTAGCTTTGATGTTGCCCAGCTTTACACCACCATAGCAAATGATGGCGAATATAAGAAGTTGACGTCTATATCAGCACTTACCGACTCGGTAGGTAACGTGCTATATAAACATCAGGTGAGTGCAGAGCCTCGTTTTGATGAAGCCTCTGTGTACATGACCAAATATGCAATGAAGCGTGTAACAAAAGACGGGACAGCAAGGCGGTTAAACTTACACTTTCCGTCTATTCAATTAGCTGGCAAAACAGGCACCAGCAACGATTTGCGCGACAGCTGGTTTGCTGGATTTGATCAAAATACGGTAACTGTTGCATGGCTTGGCCGCGATGATAATAAAAGCACAGGTTTAACTGGCAGCGTAGGGGCACTTGAGGCTTATATTCGTTATTTAAAACCACTTAACCCACAAGCTATTGCTGATACTCGTCCACCTTCAATTCGTTGGGCTTTTGTAAACGAACACACAGGTAAACAAGCTCCGCCAGGATGTGGCAAAGTGATACAGCTTCCATTAAGAGTGAGTGAATTTGAGCCAAGGCCGCGCTGTATAAAATGACAACTCAAACAACACAGCCGCTATTTAGCGGCTGTGTTGTTTATAGATATTAATAACTAAGATTTAAAAAAGCGCATTGACGTTGTTAAGTCGTTCGATAAGCGTGAGAGCTGCTCCGCGTCTTGCAGCGTTGATTGTGCTGAGACGAGTGTATGGTCAGCCAAGTTATTAACTTCTTGCGAGTCATTTAGAGCCTGAGTTGTCGCATTGGCTTGTTGCTTAACTCGTTCAGCGATTACCTCGCCTTGATGCTTTATATCACCCATACTACTTTCCGCACTTTGCAGTACCGTATTTGTTTGGTTTGCGGCTTCAACAGATAACTCCATTTTTTCAACGCTTGAACGCATTTTAACTTGTGTATCGTCAGATGCTTTTTGCAGAGAGCTGATAATTTGGTGAATTTCTTGTGTTTGTGTTTGAGTACGTAACGCAAGTGTTCTTACCTCATCTGCGACTACCGCAAAACCTCGTCCGTGTTCACCGGCTCTGGCCGCTTCAATTGCTGCATTTAGCGCTAATAAGTTTGTTTGGTCGGCAATTTCACTGATCCCTTTACTGACTTTGCTTATTTCTTGGCTATCTTGGGCTAGTCGGTCGAGTGCTTGTTGGCTTTCGGTAAACTCCATTTTTAAGTCTTGCATATATTGAGCAAGCTCCATGGTATTGCTCGACCCTTCTTTTACATGCTCTGCGGCATTTTGAGCGGTGAGGGTTGCTTGATGAGCCGATTCTTCAATTGTATGTGCAGTTTGCGCCATATCGCTTAATGCATGGCTAATTGCATTTATCCGCGTTTGCTGTTTTATTACGTCGTCGCTGGTTTGGCTACTGGCATGCGAAAGAGACTTAGTGGCATCGCAGAGTGCTTTTGTGCTGGTTTTAACATCTGAAAGTAAATGTGAAAAGGCATTGAGTAGAGCGTTGTATTGCTCAGCAATAACGCTCATTTCGTCATTCCCGATTGAGTTAAGGGTTGCTTTTAAGTCACCGTTAGCCGCTTTAGTGGCTGCTTTAGTGAAGCGACTTATGGTATCAACGACTGCAAAATAAAACCCAACCATTAAATAAAGTGCAAATAATAAACTCACTATTGAGGCAACTAATACGGTGTTTCGGGTCCACTGCTGGGTTTGTATTTTATTACTAATTAAGGATTCTAGAGTTGGAATACTGATGTTGATTAAAGTGCTAATATTTTTTTGAACCTCGTCAGTGAGTGCTGAAAATTCACGCTGAGTTAACTCTATATCGTCGGGTTCTAGTAGCTTTTTATCTATCGCGTTCTTAAATGCTGAGACTGATTTTTGTAGTTCATTTAAAGTGGGAGAAAGCGCTTTATTTACCGATTTATCCGCTGACGTTGCAATAGCTAGTGTTTTTAAAAGTTGCTGCTCAAATTGGGGTAACGATTTACTTAGGTTTGAAAGTGCAATAAAGGTATCTGGTGTAAATTGGTTATTGTTCAGTACTGTATTTGCGCTCACGGCAGTTAGGTTTATTTGAGTGATAAAAGCAGGGACACGGGTTACCAATGCACGATTTAAATAGGCGCTGGCAAGTTCGCTATCTAGCGCTAAGTTAGATTGAATAGACATAAGTTCAAGGACATCGTCTACTTCGCTGTCTTTAATTTTAAAGCCCAGCGAGCGTGCCACATCTATATTTTTATCGGTTGTCCCTTGTATTTGATTGGTAAGTATTGCCCGATAGCCTTTTAAACCTTGCTGTTCCATTTTCGACACATCAATACTTTTACTCAATAACGACACCAAAAAAAACATGCTTAGTGCTAGTGGGATCAAGAGAATGCCAAACGTGATGCTTATTTTAGTTTTGTATTTTAGATTCGCCATTAAGCGCATTGCAGGCGCAGCTAACTGCCGTAATCCAGACATAAGACTCTCTTGTATTTAATAAAGTAGGGTGAAAATAAGTAGACCTTGTTATGCTTAATTATCATTCAATTATATATATTTACAAATAAAAAAAGCCCTTAAAGGGCTTTTTCAATCTTTAGTATTGATTGCCTGTTTTAAAAGTAGGTATATAAACCCCGTTTAGGCAATGCTTGCGATTAAAGTTTTGCGAAACAGCGCTCTGCTGCAGCTATAGTTTCTTGTACTTCCTGTTCCGTGTGCGCAGCACATACAAAACCAGCTTCAAATGCTGATGGCGCAAGGTATACGCCTTCTTCAAGCATAAGATGGAAAAAGCGTTTAAAACGCTCTAGGTCACACTCAGTCGCTTGTTTGTAAGTGGTTACCTTTTCAGCATCAGTAAAGAAAAAGCCATACATGCCGCCCGCGTAGTTTGTTGTAAGTGCGATACCTGCTTTTTTAGCGCCTGCTTCAAAGCCTTCACATATTGCTTTTGAAATAGCTTCTAGTTTGTCGTGTAATCCAGGCTCACTTAATAGCTCTAATGATTTTAAACCTGCAGCCATAGCTATTGGATTACCAGACAGTGTTCCGGCTTGATATACTGGGCCAACAGGAGCAATGTAATCCATAATTTCAGTTTTGCCGCCAAATGCGCCTACCGGCATGCCGCCGCCTATTACTTTACCTAAACATGTTAGGTCAGGTTTTATGTTGTAATACGCTTGTGCACCACCAAGAGCTACACGAAAACCGGTCATTACTTCATCAAAAATAAGCACCGATTTGTATTCATCACATACTGCGCGCAGGCCCTCTAAAAAGCCTTCAACAGGTGGAATACAGTTCATGTTACCCGCTACCGGTTCAACGATAATACAGGCAATTTCGTCAGCGTATTTTTCAAAAATAGCTTTCACTTCTTCAATGTTATTAAACGATACTGTTAATGTGTGCTTAGCAAAGTCTTCAGGAATACCTGGTGAATTAGGCACGCCCATAGTTAATGCACCTGAGCCCGCTTTAACTAAAAGTGAGTCGGCATGGCCGTGGTAACAGCCTTCAAATTTAAGAATTTTGTCACGATTAGTAAAACCACGCGCTAGGCGAATTGCGCTCATAGTTGCTTCGGTACCTGAGCTAACCATGCGTACTTTTTCAATTGATGGTACAAGCGCTTTTACTTTCTCAGCCATTAAAATTTCAGCTTCAGTTGGCGCGCCATAGCTAAGGCCGTTCTCAACTGCTTCATGAACCGCTTTTTTTATAGCAGGGTGATTGTGGCCCATGATCATTGGGCCCCACGAACCTACGTAATCGATATAGCGATTACCATCGGCATCAAAGGTGAATGCACCTTCTGCTTTTGTGATAAATAATGGTGTGCCACCTACGCCATTAAAAGCGCGCACTGGTGAGTTTACGCCACCAGGAATTGAGGTTTGAGCGCGTTCAAATAAGTCTTGGCTAATTGTCATGAAAAATCCTATAAATTGTCACTTAAAAAAGGGTTAGCTGTCGCGTTTACGGCTAAACCAAGGCACGTCTACTTCATATTGCTCAACTTTGTTTTCTACGCCGAGTGTCAAAGCAAACAATGCCATACGAATTAATACGCCGTTTTGTACTTGGCGAAATATAGCTAAATTGTCGTTGCTGTTTAAGTCGTTATCAAGCTCGTTAGCTTCAGTACGACTATCACGAGGAAGCGGATGCATAAGCACTGAATTAGGCTTACAGTGAGCGTTATAAATTGACTGGCTAATTCTAAATCCGCCACGGTATTTATTTGCTTCTTCTTGAGATGGAAAGCGTTCTTCTTGAATACGTGTTTGATACACGATATCGGCCGCTAAGTTACCTTCCATTTTGTTCACTAGTTCTATTTTATGACCAGCATTTTCTACTGCATCTAAAATACTGGTTGGCATTTGCAAGCCATCGGGTGCCACCATTGAAAATTTAACGTTTTTGTAATGACACAATAGTTTTGATAGCGAATGAACAGTTCGACCGTATTTTAAATCGCCAACCAAAGCGATGTGCATACCATCAATGTTTTGATCAAAGCGGTGTAATTCACGTTCAATAGTAAGTAAATCTAGCAGTGCTTGAGTGGGGTGTTCATTTGGGCCGTCACCGCCATTAATTACAGGTACGGTACAGCCTTCGGCAAATTCACTAACCGAGCCTGCGTCTGGGTGGCGCATAGCTACCGCGTCTGCATAGGCTGAAATAACACGGGCTGTATCGTATAAAGATTCACCTTTAGCAAGAGCTGAACTTTGCATGCCTGTTGTTTCACGCACGCCTCCACCAAGCAGGTTAAACGCGGTACCAAAACTAACGCGTGTACGAGTGCTGGGTTCAAAAAACAAATTAGCTAAAATGGCGCCCTCAAGCACCGTTGTTTGCTTTTGCTTTTTAGCATAAGGCTCCATCTTTTTTGCTACTGCAAAAATACGTTCAATGCAGTCTCTGTCTAACTGATTAACAGACAGAATATGTTCACCTTGGAAACTTAACATGGGGTTATTCCTAGTTTTTCAAAAGGGCGCGATAATCCATAATATGGGGCACGCAATCGCGCATATTAGATTTTAAGTCGTGTGTAATTAATGCGGTATTTTTTATACCAAATAGCTTAAAGGCTCGGTTTAATTACTGCCAGTGCAACTATAATAAGTAATGCAATAACAGGTAATTCATTAAAAATTCGGTAAAAACGATCTGTTTTAGTATTTCTGTCGTGTTTAAAGTCGGCTAGTAATTTAAAGCAGTACGCATGGTATAAATATAAAATTATAACTAGCACTAGTTTATAGTGCAGCCACATACTGTATTTAAACCATTCACGGCCATATTCCACAATCGTTAGTACACCAAAAACAGCCGTTAAAATAGCAAATGGCGTTACAAAATAAAGGAGCCTGCGTTCCATTACTTTTAGCATAGAGTTACATGCACGCTCTTGGCTCATTGCGTGGTAAACAAATAACCGTGGTAAGTAAAAAATGCCTGCAAACCATGCAATCATAAAAAATATATGCAGCGTTTTATAAATCAGTAATGCGCTCATAATAACCCTTATTATTTATAGTAAGCTGTTACGAATGGTTAAAATATGATGAATTTGATCCCAACGTAACAGCCCCATTATTTGTTGATTATCTAACAGGTTGTATACATATAAAGCGCCACTGCGCTTATCTTTTAGTATATCAAAGGCATCAGCTAACGTTGCTTGACTGCTAATACCTTGTAAGTTTACATAGTTCAGGTTGATTGCTTGATCAGACATTAAGCTTAAATCGTATTCTGCAAGTCGATACCCGTTTTCTTCGTCAAACACAATCAATGGCGTTTGGCTGTCCATGGCATCGAGTGTATTTTTTATTTGCTCTTTGTCGTTTGAAAAAAGCAATTTAAAGTTTTCATCCATATCATCCATTATCCCCACCTTTTGTAGTGCCTCTGTGGCAGGGGAAACATGATAGGGAAGGCCCTGAAAATCTAGTTGTTGCAAAAATATAGAGCGATTACCAAATACTTGTAATGCGGTTACATAAGCCGTTGTTATAACAAGCATGGCTGGGACAATTATTTCTGGCGACGATGTAAGCTCCATCACTGTCGTTAACGCGGCAAGTGGTGCATGTAATGTAGCGGCCATTAACCCCGCCATGCCCAATACACCGTAGGTGCCAGCTATATCAGTACCGGGGCTAATAAACTGGGCAAAAAACGCCATCATCGTTCCAACTAAAACGCCTAACCCAATAACAGGACCAATTAACCCTCCCGGTATACCCAAACCTATAGCAAATAAAGTTGCTAGTAATTTAGCAATTAAAATAGTGGTGAGTAATTGCACATTATCTGGCGACTCCACCGCAATAGCTATCGCGCTCATGCCAGATCCCATTGCTTGTGGAACGGCATAAGCAATTAAACTTGCGATACAACCTGCAATGAGTAAACGAGGAAACATACTTAAAGGTTTAAATGTTTTAATAATTAACATTAAGTTTTGATTAAAGCTGTATGCAATAGCGCCCAGCGCCATACCGCATAAAATTAAATATGGATAGTGCCAGCCACTCAAAGGAGCAATTGTTATGAGTGCAAGCTCTGACCCTTCTCCAAAGACGAACTGAGTAGCAAGCGCGCCTGTTACTGCAGCAAGCATAATAGGCACAAAAATATGAACTTTGTATTCTCTTAACACCACTTCCATAACAAAAATAACGGCGGCAAGAGGGGTATTAAAGGATGCTGCAATACCCGCAGCAACACCGCAACCACTTAATGTACGCATGGAATTGTGAGGTAGGTGTAGTTTATCGGCTAAAATACTGGCTCCAGTCGCTCCCATATGAACAGATGGACCTTCACGTCCAACTGAAAAGCCACTGATTAATGCCAGAGCCCCCCCAACAAATTGGTTGAGTGTATTGTATAAAGGCATTTGCCCGTAGTGACGTTTAATGCGATGAATTACGAATGGGATACCTAACCGGTAATGCTTGAAACCAGTAAAAGCTGCAAATGACGCAATTAAAAATGCGGCAATTAAAGGCATTAAAACACGTTCAAGAGTTGGTAAGGTTGTGAAGTCGTCTGGTGTTTCTAAAAATAAGCTTTGAAAAAAAAGAATTGTTAAGCGGAATAAAATAATAAAAAATGCAGCAATTAACCCAGCAACTACGCCTAATAGGCATAATTGTATAGATGTTTTAGGTTGTGCGAGTCGACGCCTGAGCTGCTCCAGCCACATGCATTATTTCCCCAGTGCATTTTTCAGTTGTATTTTAGCAAAAGCCAACCACTAAGTCCTTGTGATTTTATAAAATTATTAACTTAAATTAACTATTTAGGGCAAATAGTAAAACTAAGACTTTTTAGTTAAAATAATTACTCATTTAATATGCAACTAGTTGCATATTAAAGTGCTGTATTTTTTAGTTCACATAACTGATATTCATATATTTTTTAATGTATTTATGGATATAACTTAGAGTAAAGCGTTAATTGACTATACTTGATTAAAACACTCGGGTATTGGATAATCACACCATTACGATATTGAGGGTTTTAAAATGTCAGAAGAATTACCAATTCAGTTTAGCGATGCCGCTGCTGTTCGTGTTAAACAATTAATCGACGAAGAAGAAAACCCAGAACTAAAACTGCGTGTTTACGTAACCGGTGGTGGGTGTTCTGGCTTTCAGTACGGTTTTACTTTTGATGAAAAAGCAAATCCAGGTGATTTAGAAATTGTTAAAAACGGCGTAACTTTAGTGGTTGATCCTATGAGCATTCAATATTTAGTTGATGGTGTAGTTGACTATACTGAAGGCTTAGAAGGCGCGCGCTTTTTTGTATCTAACCCGAACGCAACCACGACGTGTGGGTGTGGCGCAAGCTTCAGTGTGTAAATAGATATCAATTTATAAAAAGCCGCATTAGCGGCTTTTTTAATGCCTATAAATTAGTGGGAGCGTACTCTGTTATTTGCATTATGAGCACAAAAAAACCTAATACAAATGCCGACAGCGCTAAAATATATAGAAAGCCTTTCTTACCTTGCTTAATAGGAATCCCATTGTGACGCAAGAAAAAGTACCACCCTGCGCATAAAATAATCGGTAATAAAAAAAGAAGCCTGAACATTGTGTAACCTTTTCTGCGTTGATCATTGTCTAATATTAAACACAAAACGTTAATATGAAATAAATTTGTTATAAAAATTACGTGCTAATATTTCAAACATAATAAATTTATTTTTAATGATTTTGATAACTTAGCTGAAATATTCAGTGTTTGTAAATGTTTGCCTAGGTTGATTTTGAGTTGAAAAGACAATTAACTATTCAACCAAAGTGTTAATAGTATATAATGTATCCAAGAATGAGACGGGCAAAATTTCATTCTAATAACAAAAACCTTTTACCACATTTTAAGCGCCGTTTTTAGCTATGTGGGTGGGAGTGAGTAGCAACCAGTGCTTTAAGAAGCGATAGATTGCTATTTAAAACATAAGTTACTGCTTACTTGCCTACAGCTATGATCACGACTGCCGCTTTTGTGGGGTTGTCTAATCGTCTAGTAGGAGATGTAAAATGATGGGGAAAACCGTTTCTTCAGAAGAGAACGCTAAGTTAACAACATGGCTTAAAAGTAAACGTCATGAAAAAGGCCACACAATGAGAAGCCTTGCACAGGTGCTTGGAACGCCTCACTCGTTTATCGGCAAAATTGAAAATCAAGAACGCCGTTTAGATGTGGTTGAGTTTGTTCGTTATTGTACTGCGCTTGAAGTTGACCCACATGAAGCACTAAGCCTGCTTAAAGTAGATTAATAGTGTATTGCTTAGTTCATTTAGGGGCATATTAAATGTGCTAAGCAAAATATTAATGCATGGATGCATTAAGCCTAATAATTACTATGGTAGTTTTTCTCAAGCTCATACAATTTGTGTCTTATTGCATACAAAAATAGTAAAGAGGGGAGCACCATTAAAGCAGTTAATACAAAAAATAACGACCAATTTCCCATTAGCCAATCATCAATTACAACCCCACTGTAACTCGAAAGTAATGTTCTTCCTAAATTCCCCAGCGACGCCAACAACGCATAATGTGTTGCACTAAATGCTCTGTCACATAGCATAGATATAAACGCGACCATAGCAACGAGAGACCATGCTTGTGTAAAGCCATCAATTACTATAGCAAAAGCATATAAACCTAAGTTAGGGCCCACTAACGCAATAGCAGAAAATGCTAAGTTAGATGCAGCCATGGCTAAACCACTAACAAATAACCCCTTCACAATGCCATACTTTTGATTAAATAAGCTGCCTACAAAGGTAAAAGCAATGGTAAGCACTGCGGTGCCAACTTTTGAAAAAGTAGCTATATCGCTATTGCTAAAACCTATTTCTTTATAAAAAACAATCGACATTCGTCCTAAAAACGCTTCGCCAATTTTAAATAAGAAAATAAAAGCAAGTAATGCGAGTGCAGTTTTAACCCCGTTTTTTGCAAAAAATGTTCTAAAAGGGTCAATAACTGTAACAACCAACCAGGCAACGACTTTATTGAGAGGTGTTTGATTAATAGTAGCAAGCTTTTCAATGTAAACACGTTCTAGTTCTTCGTGAACGGCTTCTCTATTAGAGGCGGGCTCTTTAGCAAATAGCACTCCTCCCATTAATAGCAATATCACAGCAGCTAAAAAGTAGTAAACTTGTGGCCAACCAAGTGAAGGAATATCTGCCATATAAAATGGAATCGCACCCAATAACGCGTAGCCTGTCCACCATCCTGAGGTGGCCATGGCTGCGGCAGCCGTTGCTTTGTGTGATTCACTTTCGCTTAGGGTATCTATTCTAAATGCGTCTATCGCAATGTCTTGTGTAGCAGATGCAATTGCAATTAATAAACACAGTGCTGCAGCAATCGCCAAGTTAGCTTTGAGATCAAGACCAGCAAGAAATAATGTGCCTAAAAACATGAAGCTTTGGCAAAATAATATCCAGCTACGGCGTTGGCCTAGCCACTTATATAAAATAGGCAGTTTTGTACGATCGATTAAGGGCGACCATAGAAAGTTGATGCTGTAGGCACCAAATACAATACCAAATAAGCCTATCATGCTTCGGCTCAGGCCTTCATCTTTTAGCCATGCCGACATTACAGAGCCAATTAATACCCAAGGAAAACCACTGCTAATACCAAAAATAAACACATTAATTAAACGTTTATCTTTAAAATACGAAAAGTATTCGCTGAAAGAGAGAGTATTGCTCATAGGGCCTTCATTGGCGAGTGGGCGCAGCTTTACTGCACCTCATTAATTATAATGGTGTTGGTTCAATCATTTTAATATTTAAAATAACCACCGGTGTTTCTGGCACAAAGTCATAACCAATTTTTTCATTATAAACTGTTTTAACAGCCATAATTTTATCTAGGGTTTCGTATCCTTCCATTACAGTTCCAAATACCGCAAATCCCCAGTCTCTTCCTGGGTTTAAATGGTCATTGTTATCCATGTTAAAGAAAAACTGGCGAGTACCTGAGTGCGGTTGTCTATCTTGGTATGCCATGGCAATGCTGTACATATCATTCTTCAGGCCGTTCCCGCTTTCATTAAAAATAGGGTCGTTTTGATATAAACCTTCCATGTCTTTGTCATATCCACCACCTTGAATAACAAAGTCGCGTTCGTTTTCTTCGTCGCGTTCCACGCGATGAAAAATACTACCCTGATAACTTTTATCTGAAACATAAGTTAAAAAGTTATTGACTGTAATAGGGGCCCGAGAACGGTCTAGCTCAACAATAATACTGCCTAGTGATGTCACTATTTCAACACGTGGAAACATATTGTCTTTTTGTATAAATCTGCCCTCTTGGGCTGCTAAACTTCCTGCGCTAAAATAAAGAGCTAAACAAAGTATAAAAAGTCGTTTCATGGTTAACCTTCTAAAAACTGTATTAATTCAGGATCTGACACAATGCGGGTTATCATTTGTTCAGTCAACTTATTGAGTTGACCTTCTATTTTTGCTCTGTCATGGCCAAGCGGGCCTTCTAGCGCTGCATTACCGCTATACTTTTTTGTAAAATTACTTGTAGCACGGATTACGCGAACAATCAGTTCAATTTTTGCTTCACTTTTATGGCTTACTAAGGTTTCAGTAACCACTGCTTGTAAGGCATTTATATCTAGCTCAAATCGAGTGGTGGCTAAATTTGAAATGCTCGCGCCATTACGGCTAAGAGCACTGTCTAGGGCACTTTTAATCGACTCAGTAATACCTTGGCTTGCAAATGTTTTGGTTTTGTCTGACTCAACTAGAGTGAGGGTAGAAGTATCGCCACGTACATCAATAACACTCGTACTCAGGCTACTATTTATTGTGCTCACTTGGCCATTTTGGTAAACCGGATTAAGTATGACTTGGCTAGGTTGGTTTGCACAGCCTGCTAAAATACAAAATGCAGCGCAGCCAAATATACGGTTTATTATTGTCATTGTTATAACACCCCACTATTTTTAGTTGAACTTAAAACTACAAATTTTTTGTTTGAACCTAATAGCTTACAGTTACCAAACATACGGTTTAACTTGTCATGATAATCTAAATGACGATTACCAATAATACGCAGCTCACCACCTTCTTTTAACGTGTCTTTTGCTTGTTTAAACATTTGCCAAGCAATGTGATCAGTAACCGCTTGTGCTTGGTGAAATGGTGGATTACATAGCACCATATCTACACTGTTCTTTTCAAAGCCGGTTAGGCAATCATTTTCGATAAATTCACAATCATCAAATCGTTCTGTCATGTTTTGCTCTACGTTAAGTCGTGCAGACTCAACTGCCATGTACGACTCATCAACAAACGTTACAGACGCTTTAGGGCAGCGCGCTAAGGTCATAACACCAACTACGCCATTACCACAGCCTAAATCGATAATTTTTTTAGCTTTTGGTGTTTGCGGCAAGTAGTTAAAAAAGAAGCGCGCACCAATATCTAACGAATCACGCGAAAACACATTTGCATGGTTTGTAATAGTATACTCGGTGCCTTCAAGTTGCCATGAAACAGGGTAATCAGCAGCTTTATAACCGCCTTTTGCGCTACTTAAAATAAGGCGTGACTTTTTCACCGCTAAGCTTGTTTTAGTTTCACCAATAAACTGTTCAAACGCCTTAATTGTTGAGTTGTGAATATCTTTGGTTTTACCAGCTGCAATAACAGGTGTGCCTGGTGCAAGAACTTCGCTTAACTCACTTAATTGAAACTGCAAAAAGCCAACATTACGTGGTATTTTGATTAACACTAAATCTACGTCTTCTGGAAGTGCCGAGAGGCTGTCCAATTGCGTAAATTGCACAGTAGACAGCTTATTCTCTTGTAAATTATATGCCGCGGCTTGGTGGCTAATATACGAGTCATTAACTGAACAAACCGTTAATTGATTAAAACTACAGGCAAGAGCACCAAAGCTGTCATTTAAAATAAGCAATGAGCGACAATCAGGATGATGTTCGTTAACATAATTGATAAGGTACTCATCGCCCGAATCCCACGCTTGTAAACTGCGGTTTTTTTGATCCAAAGGGAAGCGTTCAAGAGTAAAAGTTTTATCGCCTAGCTGGGCTTGCGTCGTCATAGTGGTTTTTGTATCAGTAAACTAATGTAGGTAAATTCTAACATGCAACGGCAAAACGCCAACCCCCAACAGTTGCCAAATGGCTTTTCTTATCAAACAAAGGCGCTTAGCGCACAAAAAAGCCTCGATTTATTTTATTATCTGCAAAAAAACCTTAAGTGGCAGCAGCCAGAAGTCACGGTTTACTCTAAAACTGGACCAATCCCACGCCTGCAATGCTTTATTAGCGACCATAAAATTGAATACGGTTATTCAAACAGTAAGTTAATAACTGAACCTTGGCCAAGTATATTAATGGCTATGCGAAAACGATTAGAGGCACATTTAAACCAGCCGTTTAATTCGTTGTTAGTTAATTATTATCGTGATGGCAACGACACTATGGGGTGGCATAGTGATGATGAAATAGAGTTGGGTCAGCAACCCACTATTGTGTGTATATCGTTAGGGGCTGAACGTGTATTAAAGCTAAAAGACAAAGCCAATAATAAAATAACGGATTTAAAGTTACACAGTGGTAGTTGTTTGGTCATGAGCGGCAATAGCCAGCGAGATTTCCAGCATGCTATTTTAAAGCAAACCACCTTAGCCCATCCACGCATAAGTTTAACCTTTAGGTATATCAAACAAGGTTAGTTGCATAATTTAGTTAGCCAATGGGCAGGGCAGCTTGCTATGATAAGTTCATAAATTAGCTATAAATAATGGTTTTATATGTCAATGCAGCAACAAATCCAAGAGAAAATCAGCAATGTTATTGCTTGTAAGCATTTAAATGTAATTAACGAAAGTCACATGCATAGCAAGGGCACTGACTCACATTTTAAAGTTATTGTGGTAAGTGAAGAGTTTTTAGGTAAGCGCCTTTTGCAACGTCATCGTCAAATTAATGAAATTTTAAAAGAAGAGCTTTCAAACCATATACATGCATTGGCTATTCATACGTACACTCCGGATGAATACGCTGAACATGATAGCGAAGCCCCAGCGTCGCCAAACTGTTTAGGCGGGTCTAAATTAGATTAATTAATTGAGGTTTGACAGCTATTTACCTTGTATTTAACTGATCAGATCAGTGTTTTAAGTATTAGCCTTTAAACTAGCGCTAATTTTTATAGTAAAAGATATAGGATCATCAATGGTCATTAAGCCAAAAATTCGTGGATTCATTTGTACAAACGCTCACCCAGTAGGCTGTAGTGAACATGTGCAAGAACAAATTAACTATGTAAAACAACAAGGCGCATTAAAAAACTCGCCGAAAAATGTGTTAGTTATTGGTGCATCGACAGGCTACGGCTTGGCATCGCGTATTACGGCAGCATTTGGTGGCGGTGCTAAAACATTGGGAATTTTCTTTGAAAAAGAAGGTACCGAGCGTAAAACAGGGTCAGCAGGTTGGTACAATACGGCTGCTTTTCAAAATGCGGCAGACGAAGCCGGTTTGTGGTCTAAAAATATCAACGGTGATGCCTTTTCAAACGAAATAAAACAAAAAGCAATTGATACGATTAAAGCAGATTTAGGCAAGGTTGATCTGGTCATTTACAGCTTAGCGTCGCCTCGTCGTACTGACCCAAACACGGGTGAAGTTTACTCATCAACCTTAAAGCCAATCGGCAACGCAGTTACAACAAAAAATCTAAATACGTCAAAGCGTGAAATTGACGAAATTACTTTAGAGGCTGCAACACAAGACGATATCGACAACACCATTAAAGTAATGGGTGGTGAAGATTGGGAAATGTGGATTGACGCTTTAAAAGAAGCCGATGTACTTGCTGATAATTTTAAAACGACTGCTTATACTTATATCGGTAAAGAGTTAACGTGGCCAATTTACGGGCACGCGACTATTGGTAAAGCAAAAGAAGACTTAGACCGTGCAACGGTTGCGATAAAAGAGTCAACTAAAGCGTTAAATGGTCAAGCATATGTTTCATCACTCAATGCTGTTGTAACACAAGCGAGCTCTGCCATACCAATTATGCCATTGTATATTTCAGCTTTATTCAAGGTAATGAAGGCGGACGGAACATACGAAGGCACCATTGAGCAAATTCATGGCTTATTTACCGAAAACCTGTACGGTGAAAAGCCGCGTTTTGATGATGGCGGACACTTATTTCAAAACTACAAAGAACTTGAAGACGATGTTCAAGCACGTATCCAAGCAGTATGGGACAAAGTAGATACTAGTACGATTGATGAACTGACAGATTACGTTGGTTACCACAATGAGTTTTTACGCTTATTTGGTTTTGGCATTGAGTCAGTTGATTACGACCAAGATGTAGAGCCAGTTCAAGCAATTGCAAATATGATTGATTAATCAATTAAGTGAATAGTCAGGGCTTGTTTGTCTTTTTTGGTAAAATGTTAAGTAACCTGTTTGGCATTTCGGTAATACAGAGCTGATGTTGTGTGGTTATTTCCCATAAATAAGTATTATTGCTAAACAGGTACCGCCTTAAGATTTAGTAAGCTTCAATCCTATAAGGTCAACATGCCCTAATTTAAAAGTCGCTGCATGCGACTTTTATCAATTAAAAAACCTCATTCTTTGCTTAAGCTACCACTTTGGTCTAACTTAAATTTTATTAAATCTAGCTAACAAAACCAAATAAGCGTTTCAGTCGTATAATTTTCATAAATACACTCGCATAGTCACCCACAATGGTGTTAAAATTAAGGCAATATGTGAAGAGTTTTTACCGCGTTGCCTGTTTAATGACCAAAGCGAGTTTTTCTTTTATACATTGAAATAACTTGGGGTAGCTTAAATGGCGACGTGGTTGGTACGATTTTTCAGTTTCTTTCCGTTAATGTAGTGCAAGTGCGTATGATCAACATAAAAAAAGGTCTGGATTTACCATTAGATGGCGCACCTCAGCAAGTTATTCACGACGGTTCACCCGTCAAAAGAGTAGCCGTGCTAGGTGAAGAATTTATAGGTATGCGTCCAACCATGCATATTCGTATGGATGACCAAGTTAAAAAAGGCCAGGTACTTTTTGAAGACAAAAAGAACCCAGGCGTCCTGTTTACCGCACCAGCTTCTGGTGTTGTAAAAGAAATAAATCGTGGTGCTAAACGTGTGCTGCAATCTGTTGTTATTGAAGTAAACGGCAGTGAGCAAATCACCTTTGACTCTTTCTCTGAATCTGAGCTTACAAGCTTAGATCGTGAAAAAGCTAAAGAAGTACTTATTCAGTCAGGTCAATGGACAGCACTACGTGCTCGCCCATTCAGCAAAGTAGCGGCTTTGGATGCAAACCCTAGCTCTATATTTGTTACCGCTATAGACACTAACCCTCTTGCTGCAGATCCTGCAGTGATTATTGCTGAAAATGCGCAAGCGTTTGAAGCAGGCTTAGCTGTTGTATCGCGTTTGACCGATGGAAAAGTATTTGTTTGTAAGCAAGCTGGCAGCCAAATCCCTAGCTCATCTATAGCTCAAGTAGAAGTGCATGAGTTTGGTGGTGTGCATCCGGCTGGCCTTGTAGGCACTCATATTCACAACCTTGACCCTGTATCTGCTAGCAAGCAAGTTTGGCATATCGGTTACCAAGACGTTATTGCGTATGGTCACTTATTCCTTACTGGTGAAATCTACACAGATCGTGTTGTTTCTCTTGCAGGTCCTCGCGTTAAAAATCCACGTTTAGTGAAAACACAGCTAGGTGCTTCATTAGATGACTTAGTTGCAGGGGAATTAGAAGACGGTGATAACCGTGTTATTTCTGGTTCTGTACTTGCAGGTGCTACGTCGTCTGGTGTTCATGCATTCTTAGGTCGTTACCATGTTCAAGTATCTGTTTTACTTGAAGGTCGCGAAAAGGAATTGTTTGGCTGGATTGCACCAGGTAGAGATAAATTCTCTGTAACGCGTACATTCTTGTCTCACCTTACGCCGAGTCGTTTATTCAAAATGACAACGTCTACGGGTGGTTCAAAACGTGCCATGGTTCCACTTGGAAGCTACGAGCGTGTTATGCCACTTGATATTTTGCCAACGCTATTACTACGTGACTTATTGTCTCGTGATTTAGACAGTGCAATTTCATTAGGTGCGCTTGAATTAGATGAAGAAGATTTAGCGTTATGCACCTTCGTTTGTCCTGGCAAATACGAGTACGGCGCAGCCCTACGCGATTGCTTAACTACGATCGAGAAGGAAGGCTAAAATGGGTTTAAAAACTTTCTTAGAAGATATCGAACCGCATTTTGAACCAGGTGGAAAACACGAAAAATGGTACGCACTGTATGAAGCAGCCGCGACTATTTTTTACACACCAGGTTATGTAAATAAAGGTTCAACTCACGTTCGCGATAACATCGACCTAAAACGTATGATGATTTTAGTGTGGATGGCGACGTTCCCTGCCATGTTTTTTGGTATGTTCAACATCGGTCATCAAGCAGCTATGGCGCTTGGTAATGGTTTTGAGCTAGCTAACATTTGGCAAGTAGGTTTGTTCCAGCTACTAGGTGGTGATTTGACTGCCGATGCAGGTTGGGGCGCAAAAATGTTCTACGGAGCGTGTTTCTTCCTACCTATTTATGCAACAACATTTGTTGTTGGTGGTTTTTGGGAAGTGTTGTTTGCTTCTGTGCGTAAGCATGAAGTAAATGAAGGTTTCTTCGTAACATCAGTGCTATTTGCACTAATTTTGCCTGCTACAATTCCTTTATGGCAAGTTGCACTAGGTATTACTTTCGGTGTTGTAATCGCGAAAGAAATATTTGGTGGTACTGGTCGTAACTTCTTAAACCCTGCTCTTGCAGGTCGTGCGTTCTTATTCTTCGCATACCCAGCGCAAATTTCAGGTGACACAGTATGGACTGCCGTAGACTCGTTCTCTGGTGCAACTATGCTAGGTCAAGCATTTGCAGGTACGTTAGGTGGTGACTTAGGTTACGCTAACATGCAAATGTGGTGGAATGCGTTCTACGGCTTTATCCAAGGTTCTATGGGTGAAACGTCAACGCTTGCTGTACTTATTGGTGGTTTATTCTTAATTTACGTTCGCATTGCTTCGTGGCGTATTGTGCTAGGTGTATTCCTAGGTATGGTGATCACTTCATCAATACTAAACACAATTGGCTCAGAAACTAATGCAATGTTTGCTATGCCTTGGTACTGGCACATGGTACTAGGTGGCTTTGCATTTGGTATGTTCTTTATGGCAACTGACCCTGTATCTGCTGCATTTACTGATAAAGGTAAATTAGCATACGGTGCGCTCATTGGCTTTATGGTTATCATGATCCGTGTTGTTAACCCTGCATACCCTGAAGGCATCATGCTGGCAATCTTGTTTGCTAACTTGTTTGCACCATTATTCGATCACTTTGTAGTGCAAGCTAATATCAAGCGGAGGTTGGCACGTAATGTCTAGTAATAACGAATCAATTGGCAAAACGCTAGCTGTTGTTGTCTCATTATGTTTGGTGTGTGCAGTAATTGTATCGCTAACGTCAGTGCAACTTCGCCCTTTGCAAAAAGCAAACAAAGCAAAAGATATTCAAAGCAATATTTTAGCAGCCGCGGGTATTAGCAAAGTTGATAACGTTGCTGAAACGTTTGAAGCTAAAATCGAAACTCGCTTTATTGATATGCAAAGCGGTGATTTTGCAGACCCTGTAGAAGACTTTGACTTTGAAAAAAGCAAATATGATGCAGAGCTGAGCAAATCTTTAAAAGAGAATGGAATTAAGGACATCGCTGGTATACAACGTATTACTAAGCGTGCGCCTGTTTACATCTCTAAAAAAGACGATGGCTCTACAGATGCAATTATTCTTCCTATCCAGGGTTATGGTTTATGGGGTTTGATGTACGGTTTTATCTCGCTTGAAAGCGATGGCGAAACAATTAAAGACATCATCTTTTATAAGCACAACGAAACACCTGGTCTAGGTGGTGAAATTCAAAACCCACAGTGGACTGCAACGTGGGAAGGTAAAGAATTACCAATCCAGATCGTTAAAGGAACTGCGGGCGGTGATGAGCATAAAATCGATGGTCTTTCAGGTGCTACATTAACATCTAACGGTGTTGATCACGCGGTTGATTTTTGGACTGGCGAAAACGGCTTTGGCCCTTTCCTTGCTAAAGTACGTAATGGAGCATTGAAATAATGGCTGATACTAAAGAAATGAAGGCGGTCCTGTTTGGGCCAGTTTTCGCTAACAACCCAATTGCACTTCAAGTACTCGGTATTTGTTCTGCGTTGGCTGTAACGTCTAGCTTAAAAAACGCATTAATTATGTCAATCGCATTGACATTGGTAACCGCGTTTTCAAGCCTTTTTATCTCGACTATTCGTAATCACATCCCATCGTCAGTACGTATTATCGTACAAATGACGATTATTGCGTCATTAGTAATCGTAGTTGACCAAGTACTGCAGGCTTTCTCTTATGCTACGGCAAAAGAGCTTTCTGTATTCGTTGGTCTGATTATCACTAACTGTATCGTAATGGGTCGTGCTGAAGCATACGCGATGAAGTCACCACCATTAATGTCTTTCCTTGATGGTATTGGTAACGGCTTAGGTTACTCTGTAGTACTTCTTACTGTTGGTTTCATTCGTGAGCTATTCGGTAAGGGTTCACTATTCGGTGTTGATATTATTCCATTAGTACAAAATGGTGGTTGGTACCAACCTATGGGTCTATTGATCTTACCACCGAGTGCATTCTTCATTATTGGTTTATTCATTTGGGTACTTCGTACTTATAAGAAAGACCAAGTAGAAGCTAAAGCGTAAGGGGCGATAAGTGGAACATTATATTAGTTTATTTGTAAAAGCCGTTTTTATTGAAAACTTAGCTTTAGCGTTCTTCCTAGGTATGTGTACATTTTTAGCCGTGTCTAAAAAAGTAACTACATCAATTGGCCTAGGCGTAGCGGTTATTGTTGTACTTGGTATTTCTGTACCAGTTAACAACTTGGTTTACCACGCGGTATTAGCACCAGGTTCACTTGAGTGGCTTGGTTACCCAGAAGCTGATCTTAGCTTCTTACGTTTCTTAACTTTCATTGGTGTTATTGCAGCACTAGTGCAAATTCTTGAAATGGCATTAGATAAGTTCTTTCCACCATTATACAACGCATTAGGTATTTTCTTACCATTGATCACAGTTAACTGTGCAATCTTTGGTGCGGTAGCCTTCATGGTTGAGCGTAACTATAACTTCGGCGAGTCTGTTGTATATGGTATTGGCGCTGGTGTGGGCTGGGCGCTTGCAATTACATTACTTGCAGGTATCCGTGAGAAAATGAAGTATTCAGACGTACCAGATGGTTTACGTGGTTTAGGTATTACCTTTATCACTGTTGGCTTGATGGGTCTTGGCTTTATGTCATTCTCTGGTATTTCACTGTAATAATAGCGAGGTCAATCATGGATATTTTCTTAGGCGTTGGTGTTTTTATCGCTATCGTTGTAATACTAGTTTTAATCATCATTGGTGCTAAGTCTAAACTAGTTGCAAGCGGTGATATCATCATCGGTATTAATGGCGATGCAGACAAAGCCATTAAAACATCAGCAGGTAGTAAGCTATTAGGTGCACTATCTGAGTCGGGTATTTTTGTATCTTCTGCATGTGGTGGCGGTGGCTCTTGTGGTCAGTGTCGCGTTCACATTAAAGAAGGTGGCGGCGATATTCTACCGACTGAACTTGATCACATCTCTAAAGGTGAAGCCCGCGAAGGTTGTCGTTTAGCGTGTCAGGTAAATGTTAAAAATGACATGGAAATTGAACTTGAAGAGTCAATTTTCGGTGTTAAAAAATGGGACTGTGAAGTTATCTCTAACGATAACAAAGCAACTTTCATTAAAGAACTTAAGCTACAAATTCCAGATGGCGAATCAGTGCCTTTCCGTGCGGGTGGTTACATCCAAATAGAAGCACCAGCTCACCATGTTAAATACGCCGATTTCGATGTTCCTGAAGAGTATCGTGGCGACTGGAATCATTTTGGTTTCTTTGACCTGGAGTCAAAAGTAGACGAAGAAACAATTCGTGCTTACTCAATGGCTAACTACCCAGAAGAAGAAGGCATCATCATGCTTAACGTGCGTATCGCTACGCCGCCGCCAAGAAACCTAAGCCTACCTTGTGGTAAAATGTCATCGTACATTTGGTCACTTAAAGAAGGTGACAAGGTTACTATTTCAGGTCCATTTGGTGAGTTCTTCGCTAAAGAAACTGACGCTGAAATGGTATTTGTAGGTGGTGGTGCAGGTATGGCACCAATGCGTTCACATATCTTTGACCAACTTAAACGTTTAAACTCTAAGCGTAAAATGAGTTTTTGGTATGGTGCGCGTTCTAAGCGTGAAATGTTCTACGTTGAAGATTTTGACGGCCTAGCTGCTGAAAACGATAACTTCGTTTGGCATACAGCGCTTTCAGATCCACAACCTGAAGATAACTGGGAAGGCTATACTGGCTTTATCCATAACGTGTTATTTGAGAACTACCTTAAAGACCACGAAGCGCCGGAAGATTGTGAGTTCTACATGTGTGGTCCTCCAATGATGAACGCGGCAGTTATCAATATGCTTAAAGACTTAGGTGTTGAAGACGAAAATATCTTATTAGATGATTTCGGTGGCTAACACGCATATCAAAACAGATTAGTTTTGGTTAAAATATCAGCCTCGTAGCACTCTGTGTTACGAGGCTTTTTTATTCTTATTTATTAATTTTTAACCTATTAAGTAGGGTTGTTATGAACAAAGTAAATACTCCCCAGGGCATAATCGCCTTATTTATTATTACGCTGACTTTACTGTTATCTGGATGCGCAGAATCGGTCCCAAAGGAAACCTATTTAGAAGGTAAAACCATGGGGACTACCTATCATATTAAATATTATGACGAGCAAGGGGCAATGTCTGCTCTTCAAATACAAGAACAAATAGATGCTGTATTAGTCGACGTAAACCAGTCTATGTCTACATACATTAAAGACTCGGAGATAAATACATTTAATCGCTTGCCAGCAAATCAATTTATGCCGATAAGTGAAGACTTCAGAGCCGTTATAAGCGAATCCATTCGTATAGGAGAGTCTACCAATACACTCGATGTAACAATGGGACCATTGATTGATTTATGGGGATTTGGCCCTGATAAAAAGCCGACCAAACGGCCAACTGATGATGAGCTTCAGGCAATGGTTGCAAATATTGGTGTAGATAAGCTTGTATTAAATGAACAAGGTTTAGCAAAAACAGTTGATGGACTAGAACTATCATTTTCTGCAACTGCTAAAGGGTACGGCATAGACAAAGTGGCGCAATTACTAGAAAGCCACAGCATTACTAATTACATGGTTGAGATTGGCGGTGAGCTGCGTATGTCTGGCGAAAAGCCAAATGGACAAGGCTGGGTAATTGCAATAGAACAACCAGACGCAGAGCCTGGTATGCGTGAAGTACACCGCATTTTACTACCCGGCACAATGGGAATTGCTACATCTGGGGATTACCGCATCTTTTATATAATGGATGGTGAAACATACACCCATTTGATTGACCCTGTAACAGGAATGCCAATTAAGCACGACCTAGTTTCTGTAACAGTATTACACCCAAGTGCAATGACCGCAGATGGCTTAGCAACTGCTTTAACCGTTATGGGGATGGAAAAAGCACAAGCTTATGCACAAGCTAATAACTTAGCAGTGTATTTAATTGCTAAATCGCCTGATGGCTTAGTCACGTATTCAAGCCCTGCATTTGAGCCCTACTTGTAAGTGTTTAAAGCTGGTTTATTTCCATAGAGGTTGGGTATATAATATCTACTGCTCAAAAATAGTTTGGGCTTAATTTATTGCTGATCAATAGGGGCTAAGCAATGTCACTTTTTTTTCTTACTTTTGGCTTACTAATTTTAATTGTTACAGCAATGGCTGTAGGTATGATCGTGCAAAAAAAATCAATGGCGAGTAGCTGTGGTGGATTAGGTTCGGTGGGTATAGACAAAGCCTGTGATTGCGATGATCCTTGTGACAAGCGTAAAAAACGCCTAGCCAAAGAACAAGCTTGGAAAGAAAACCAAATAATTTAAATATTTTTTTAGAACAAAAAGCGCTTTTATAGCGCTTTTTTTGTGCCTGTTTTTTAGAGGGCTAATACAAGTTCAATTTAAAAAGTTCATTTTATTTAATAAGAAATAGACTAGCTTATGTATAAATTACAATTATAAAACAATAACTTAATTAGCTTCATGCTAAAGCGTTGAGTTGTTCTATGCCCAATAACATAAAGATTTATATAGTTCCTTATAGGTAGATATTTAGTAACTTAAAAGCATAGCTATTAGACTAAGGTCTATAGTTTAGTTTTTTTCATCTATCAGGTTTATTTTTATCGCTTGTGAAATTTGAGTAATAACTCTAAAGTTAATCCATAGACACGGCTAAGAGCTTAATCAGTAGCCTTAGCAAAGTAAAATGTGTTTATAGGCAATGGCCAGAATTCGTTAGTGTATAACTAACACAAAGAATCTTTATATTGTGTGTGAAGATGTTGTCAGTGTGAAAGGCAACTCAAGTTCGGTGGTGACTTAGCTTGGGTTGTTTTTATTTACCTACAATTGCCACGCAGTTAAAACCAGAATCTTTATATTGTGTGTGAAGATGTTGTCAGTGTGAAAGGCAACTCAAGTTCGGTGGTGACTTAGCTTGGGTTGTTTTTATTTTCCTACAACTGCCACGCAGTCTAAAACCAGAATCTTTATATTGTGTGTGAAGATATTATTAGTGTGTAAACGGCTTAAATTCAATTATGTTGAGTTTAAGCCGTTTTTATTTTTACTCTACCTATGCTTATTTCATCATAAAAACGCTGCAAAACGTGTAAATAATAAACTAAAACATATCAGCAATAGTATGCTTTTTGGCATTAACTAAACTTTTCTTAATTTCCATTCTTATACCTTCAGGCTTGTTTTGGCTTAGTTTAAAATTACCGCTCCAATGAATAGGTTTAAAATTTATAAAGCATAGTTGCTGGTAAAGCTGTTCACGTAACTGGATTGGTATTTCATTTAGTTGCCATTTTGGCTCAAAACTTTCTTCAAAATGCGATGTTAGTCTCTGCATAATATGATGTTTTTGATTATTACACTCAACTATTTCAACCTTGGCAAGTACCTCTAACGAGCAGTAAAGCCAGCTTGGCAGAGTTTTATTATTACTATACGAAGGAGATAGATAACAGTTTTCACCGTTAAATAATAATTTTATAGACTGCCCAGCGCAGTACGTTAGCGGGTTACTTTTTGCGACGTGTGCAATAAATACATCGCGTGAGTGTTCATATAATACAGGCACTCGACATATATTATTTAAGTCACTTTGCGAGCAAGGCATTAAAATACTCGCCAGAGGGAACTGCTCAACTAAAGTCTGCAAACGTTTAATATTATGTTCTTGAAAATGCATCGGAGGGTACATTAAAGCCTCCTCTCTAGTTGTGATTTTATATCCGGCCATTGCTCATCGACTATGCTAAATTTTGCTGTGCTTCTAAAGCTACCATCACTTAGTAATCTATCTTTATGAGCCACACCTTCAAAACGTGCACCTAAGCGCGTAATTGCATTTCGTGATTTTTTATTATTTTCGTGGGTGTTAAATGAAATTCGCACTAAACCTAGCTTTTCAAATGCGTAATTAAGTAATAAGTATTTAGCATGTGAATTTATATAAGTACGCTGCCAGTCATTACTAATAAATGTATGACCAATTTCAGCGCTTAAATTATGTGTATCTAACTTAAATAACCGTGTTGTGCCCACTACTTGCTGTGTGTTTTTATCAACAATGGCAAAAACAACTTGCTCGTTTTTATTAAATTGCGCCTGAGTTAAAAACCATTCTTTTAATATTTCAGGGCTTTTAGTGTAATTGCTTAATACCCACTGCCATACATCAGGGTGCTGGCCCGCTTTATATAATCCATTTAGGTGCTTATGGTTTAATGGCTCTAAAATGACCTTGTTTGTTTTATGTGTTTGCAGAGTAAACATTATTGGCTCCATTTTTGCAGTTTGTGAGCAACAAATATATGCTTATTTGGGTTGGTAAAAACAACCAGAATGTAACTTTTACCTATACCAGATTAAGGAAGTATATGCAGCCGTTGAGTATTGAGTTTAATGAGCAGCGCAAAGCAAAGTATTTGCAGCTAGCGCAAGCACTTCGTAGCGCAATTATTAAAGGCGATATTGCGGTAGGCACTAAGCTCAGCTCAGCCAGAAAAATGGCGCAAACCTACCAGCTAAACCGCCATACAATAATGAATGCTTTACAGCTATTAGTAGCTGAAGGCTGGGTTGAGTCTCATGAGCGCTCAGGATATAAGGTAACCCAAACCCTACCAATTCAAAGCAGTGCTAATACTAAGCAAGTACCTATTGTAACGCCTAAACCCTATAAATTTGCTAAGGAGTTAGCAGTGCCTGCGCCTGCTATGAACCTAAATGATTTCAAATATAACTTCGCAGGAGGGCTTCCTGATCTTAATTGCTTTCCATATAAACAATTTAAACGCTCTTTAAGTTATGTCTTTAATCATGCAGATACCAGTAAGTTTCACTATGGTGATATAAGCGGAGTAAGTGAGCTAAAGCAGCAAGTAAGCAGCTATTTACACAAAGCACGTAACCTTAAAGTAACTGATTTACTAATATGTAATGGCTCTCAGGAAGCATTATTTTTAATTTCAAAAGCTTTTATAAATAAAGGTGATTTTGTCGCGGCTGAGACGTTAGGTTATCCGCCAGCTCGTAAAGCTTTTGCGGCATGCGGTGCACAATTAGTAGATATAAAACAAGATGAGCATGGTCTTTGTGTTGACGATTTAAAAGCACAACTTAGTCAATACTCAATTAAAATGCTGTACTTAACTCCACTGCATCAATATCCGACAACCGTAACTTTATCGCCTACACGGCGAATGCAAATTTATCAGCTGTGTTATAAGTATGGCGTGATGATCATAGAAGATGACTACGATCATGAGTTTCACTATAAATGTCAGCCACTACAGCCTATGGCAGCAGATGACCCAGCCGGTATTGTAATTTACCTCTCTACTTTCTCTAAAATTATGTTTTCGGCAGCCCGAATAGGCTACATTTGTGCACCGCCAGAGGTTATTGCGCAGCTAAGTGCTTGGAAACAGTTAATGAATCATAAAAACGATGTTGTTATGCAATTAGCTGTAGCGCACTTTATGAAGGAAGGGAGTTTTGAGACGCACTTAAAGCGAATGACCAAGCTCTACAAGAAAAGATTCGAGGCAATGGACAACGAGTTAAGCCTTATGCTATCAAAGGGTTTACCAATAGAATATGTAAAACCAGATGGTGGTATGGCTATGTGGGTTAATTTAAACAAACCAGTGCACGGCTTAAAAAGCGCATTGCAAATGCAGGGAGTTTATATTCAAGCAGAGCCTGAATTTTATTATCAAGAAGCCGCGCGTAGCCTAATACCAAAAAAGCAAAGTTATATACGGTTGGGATTTGCAGGGCAATCAACTCATGCCGCGCGAGAAGGGCTTGAGTTAATTGCTAAACATGTTTACTAGCTTATTTAAGTAAGCTTTCGCCATCATAAAAAAGAGGCTTTAAGGTTCCACAGTTTATAAATTTGTAGGTGAGTTCGTTTTCAGGAGGAACACGCTTTGATGTGCGAACTTTCTGCATACAGGCATTAACCAAGTCCACAAAAATTAGGTGGTTGAAGCTTGGTGCTTTTTGAATTTTATGTACATAAATACGCTCTGTACCATTTAGCTCAATCATATCGTACTCATGCCATTGCGAAGATTCGCTTAGCTCATTGAGTTCTCTGGCGTACAGTTGCTTATCAAGCTCAAGTTGTTTAGCTTCATAAATTAAAGTGCCCCCTTGGCGGTAATCACCTTCGTAAATGTCGGCTGTAATTGTTATTTCATCCCCGCGCATTAAATGTTGAATATTAAACTTTTGCGGCTTAATAGTGATCATGTCGGCATTTTTCACAAAGCTTAAAAAAGCAACGTTTGAATTTTTAACTTCGTAAACAACTTGCAAGTCATGTGGCGATCTATAAGAAGGAAGATTAATAGCAAAAATAGAAGACCCTCTATTAACTAGTGCCATGGGGTGAACTGCATTGTAGCTAGGATCTAATGGTGGAAGTTCTACTTTTTCTTCTTCAGCAAACGCTGTAGTACTTAGCAAAAACAATAATAAAGTAAATATTAAACGCATAATAACCCCAATCAATTTATGAGCTTAAATTGTAGTATAAAGTTTATATAACTCATATTTTAATACGCATTAACTCCCTTAATTATTAAGCTATTTAGCTTTAATTGAGTTTAGTAGAGTGCGGGCTTTCAAATGTATATTTGCATTATCTGGGTCTGATGAATTGGTCACCCAAACAACATGCCCTTTTTCATTTATAAATAACGTAGTGGGTGTGCCGTGTATTCCTAGGTGTGTCGCAATTTTATCTGCTTGTATTGCGGTTTTAAATGTATACCCCCTATTGGTTAATGCTTTTGCGGGGGAGGCGTTGTCATCCTCCTTAAAACTAACAGCTATTACGTTTAAGCCCATATCGTGTATTTTTTGAAGGGCGGGTTGTAACTTTTTGCAATAAGGGCACCATGTAGCCCAAAAGTGCAGAATATACGGTTCGCCTAATAGGTTTCGTGTTTTTATACTTGTACCATCGGCCATGTTTAATGTTAAGGGGGGGAGTTCAGGATGGTTTGAGTCTTGAATAGATTGCTCTGCAAATATCGAAAAACTAAAAATGGTAAGTGTTATAACTATAAAAATGTGCTTCATTGTGGTGTCGTTTTTATTCTAGTTAGCAAATAAGAACGACAATATTAAGTTTTTATTTCATATTAAAAGCGTGCCGCTTGTTCAACTACAATGCCATGGCGCTGTGCAAGGCGAAGATGATCTTTATCGTAACCACCACCAATAACTGTTGCCACTGGTATGTTGTGCTCAAGGCAGCGTTTTAAAACCAAATGATCGCGTTTAGTAATCCCATCCCAACTTATATCTAATTTACCTAAGCCATCGTTTTGCCAAATATCTACACCGGCATCGTATAGTACTAAGCTTGGGTTTAGTTCTTTAAGTAGGTAGCTTAAGGTATCGTCAACTATGGCTAAGTATTCTTCATCTTGCATATGATTTGCTAAGCCAATATCTAAATCGCTAGCTGATTTCCTAAACGGGAAGTTTTTTTCGCAGTGTATTGAACAGGTATAAGCATAGGGCTGATGCGCAAGCATAGCAGCGGTGCCATCACCTTGATGTACGTCTAAATCAAAAATAAGCACATTGGTTACTTCGCCGCTATTAATCAAGGTCTGGGTGGTAAAGGCTAAGTCGTTCACCATGCAATATCCTGAGCCAAAATCAAAGTGCGCATGGTGCGTTCCTCCTGCTAGGTGACAGGCTATACCGTGTTTTAGCGCTAAACGTGCGGTTTGTAATGTACCTTGCGGTGCTGTAAAAGTGCGCGCCATTAACTGGGGTGACCAAGGTAATCCTATACGACGCATGGCTTTATCGTCTAAGCGATTGTTCCATAAATCGTGAATGTAGTTGTCGCAATGCACTAACTCTAAGGGCTCGGGAGAGCCTAAAACAGGTTGTGTGAGGTTATTACCAATTAAGCCTAGTTTTTTAACGTGTGCGTATAAATTTGCAAACTTACTCATTGCAAAGCGGTGCTTAGGATCAAAACTAAACGAGTAGTTTGGATGGTACACTAATGGTAAATGAGGGTTTAGAGTCATATTCACACAGGCTATAAAGTTTCCCCTATGGTAATCAACTCCCCTCAAAGTGTCTATTCTTGCGAGTCGTGAATAAGCATGGCTAATTCGCGGTGAAGTAATTCATCGTCCGCTAAGTTGAGTTCAATGAGCCTTTTTAGATAGGTAATGCTATCAATATCAATATGCTTACACTTTAAACCAATGTGATTGGCTTCTATATGGCAAATAGTTGTCTCCATTTTTATTTCAATTTCGCTGTCGGGTAAAATAAAATGCAGTATGGCATCATTTTCTATTTGATCATTTAACACATCACATTTACTGACTAACGCGCCGTGCAATGAAATATCAAGCAAGGTACATGGGTACTCATTTTCTTGAAAAATTATGTGCGCATCGGTTGAAAATAAAATACGTGAAAATTGACGACGTTCTTGCATGACTCTGCCTTATTGTTTTTTTAGTAATATCAATAGCATTAAATTAGTGTTCAGTAATAGTGCGAATAAAACAACTCATTAATAATCACTAAAATTACGGCATATGGTTGTTCTATGTAAATAATTTTTTATTTAGTTAGCGAGTGATTCAACATCAATCAAATGCATAATATTTTAAATAAAATTGGTATAAGCATAGCTTTAAATTACACAGTTGCTAGCAACAAACACAGATAGTTTATTTAATGCATAAAAAACCCTGCGTGAAGCAGGGTTTTAAAGGTATTTCAGTTAATTTAGCGATTAACCAATTTTTTTGTATTTTATACGTTTTGGTTGAGCTGCTTCTGCACCGTAGGTCTTTTTGAGCCACTCTTCGTATTCAGTATAGTTACCATCGAAAAAGTTAATTTGTCCTTCGTCGCGGTAATCTAAAATGTGTGTGGCAATACGATCAAGGAACCAACGGTCATGCGATATACACATTACACAGCCTGGGAATTCTAAAATAGCATTCTCAAGTGCACGAAGTGTTTCAACGTCTAGATCATTGGTTGGCTCATCCAGTAGCACTACGTTACCACCGGCTTTTAATAATTTAGCAAGGTGTAAACGGTTACGCTCACCGCCCGATAAGTCTTTTACAAACTTTTGCTGATCGTTACCTTTAAAGTTAAAACGGCTAACGTAAGCACGGCTTGGGAATTCAAAGTTACCAATTTTTAAAACGTCTTGTCCGTCAGATATTTCTTGAAAAACTGTTTTGCTTTCGTCCATATCGTCGCGGAACTGATCAACCGTTGCTAGTTGTACGGTTTCACCAACGTTAACACTACCGCTATCTGGCTGCTCTTCGCCACTTAACATTTTAAATAGTGTAGATTTACCCGCGCCGTTGGCACCAATAATGCCCACAATAGCGCCTTTAGGCATGGTAAAGCTTAAGTCGTCTATTAATACGCGGTCGCCAAAGCTTTTACGTAAGTTAGTCACTTCTAATACTTGGTCACCTAAACGTGGACCAGGTGGAATAAATAGCTCGTTTGTTTCGTTACGTTTTTGGTAATCTGATTGTTGTAGCTCGCTAAACTGCGCCATACGTGCTTTAGACTTAGCCTGACGACCTTTAGGGTTTGAACGCACCCATTCAAGTTCTTGCGCAATTGATTTTTGACGTGCTTTTTCAGATTTTTGTTCTTGCTGTAAGCGCGCGTCTTTTTGTTCAAGCCAAGAAGAGTAGTTACCTTCCCATGGAATACCTTCACCACGGTCAAGCTCTAATATCCAGCCAGCAACATTATCAAGGAAGTAACGGTCATGCGTTACTGCCACAACAGTGCCTTCGTAGTCATGTAAGAAGCGCTCTAGCCATGCAACCGACTCAGCATCCAAGTGGTTAGTTGGTTCATCAAGAATAAGCATGTCTGGTTTTTCTAGTAACAAACGACAAATAGCAACACGGCGGCGTTCACCACCTGAAAGGTGCTCAATTTTAGCATCCCACTCAGGTAAACGAAGTGCATCAGCAGCGCGTTCTAAAACGTTATCGATATTATGACCATCGTGCGCTTGAATAACTGCTTCTAATTCACCTTGTTCTTTAGCCAGTGCGTCAAAGTCAGCACCTTCCATTGCGTACTCGTTGTAAACTTCGTCAAGGCGATTAAGAGCGTGTTTTACTTCGCCAACAGCTTCTTCAACTATTTCTCGTACTGTTTTACTTTCATCTAGTACTGGCTCTTGTGGTAAGTAACCAATTTTAGTGCCAGGCTGAGGACGTGCCTCACCTTCAAAGTCTTGGTCAACACCGGCCATAATACGTAGCAATGATGATTTACCAGAACCATTTAAACCAAGCACACCAATTTTGGCGCCAGGAAAAAAGTGCAACGAAATATCTTTTAAAATTGTACGCTTAGGCGGCACAACTTTAGATACTCGACTCATCGAGAAAATAAACTTATCAGGTAAAACCATGGAGGAAAGCCTTCAAATAATAATAAAAATTTCAATGTTGTATTGTAGTTGTTGAGAGGTGAAACAGTCAACGAATGGCGGGTGGGAATATCTGTTTATCGTTTTACCTTGTTAAATGTATAGTTTTATTTGGATGTGCTAACGTATTTAAACCATAGTAAAAATAAGAAAAACTCATGACCATACAAAAAATAATAACAATACTGCCTTTGCTAATACTATTTACAATCAATTCCAAAGCAAATGCAGAAGACTCACCTTGGCCCGAAATAAGAAAACAAAGAATAAACCAGCTCCTGCCAAACGCTTTAAAAGCGGCTAATGTAGACGCTTGGCTTATTGTTTGTAGAGAAAATAACAACGACCCATTGGCCGACCATATTGGCTGTGAAAACGCAGGATCGCCAGCGGCGTACTTATTTTACTTCAATAAAGGGACGTTTCATTCAGTTGCTTACTCACCTTCAAGCGAAGCAAAAGCACTCGACGAGCTAAATATACATGAAAAAGTAATCTCGGTGCCACGCAGTGTGTCTGCGTTAAAATACGCCGCTGAGTTTATAAAAAAGCAACCTTTTGAGCGCATTGCAATAAATGTCTCTGACCTTAACGCGCAGGCTGATGGCTTATCTCACTCACAATACAAGCAACTAGCGAGCTTATTAGGCGCAAAGCAAACAGCAAAACTCGTATCTTCTGAAGAAGTCGTTTATCAATGGCTTTCAATTAAATTACCTGCGGAGGTTGAAATAATGAAGGAGGCTGCAATGCTTTCAGCAAAGTGGCAACTAGAGGCTTATAAAACCATTGTTCCAGGCAAAACCACTGATGCCGATGTAGCCAAATTTTTAAAAGCTAAAATGAAAGCTCGAGGTGTAACCGACGCATGGGCTGCCGACCAAAATCCTAATGTAAACTCAGGCCCAGACCGCGGACATTCGCATTCTACAAATAAAGTGATTATGCCGGGTGACGTAATTCAAATTGATTTTGGTGTAAAGCTCTACAATCGCTGGGTAAGTGATATTCAGCGTTTTGCTTATGTACTTAAAGAAGGGGAAACCTCTGCACCGGCCAACATTCAGCAATATTGGATTAACGCAAGAGACAGCGGTTTTGCCGCATTTAATGCCATGAAACCTGGCGTAAAGGGTATAGACGTGGATCAAGCTCAAACCGTATTAATGAATAAATACAACTCAGAACCTGTGCCATGGAGTACCGGCCACCCGGTTGGGTATGTTGCACACGATACCGGGCCCAATTTAGGTGGCTCTCGCAGTGCCCAAGTAAGGCCTGCTGCTCATCGTAAACTTAAAGAAGGAATGGTGTTTGCTTTTGATGGCTTTTTTAGTTGGCCTTTGAACAACACTGAGTTTAAAACCATTTCAGTTGAAGAAATGGCTGTGATTACCAAAAACGGCGCAGAGTATTTAATTCCTCCTCAACAAAATTTAGTTTTAGTAAGTAATAACGAGTAGTTTTAAAAGTAAGTGTTTTAAATGCAATGAGTTAAGCCTATTTTTAGGGGGTTAACTCATTGCTTACCACAGACTTAAGTAATAATGAATAAATTTCATTTAGACATCTATACATCTAGAGGTTGATATTTTTTGCTTTCAGTTCATAATTAGTACGAGTTTTTATGAGTAGGAGTTAAAAATATGCCAATTACCGTAAAGGATGAGCTTCCAGCCATTGCACGTTTGCGCCAAGAAAACGTATTCGTAATGCCAAAAAGCCGTGCAAAAACGCAAGAAATCCGCCCAATGCGTTTGGCTATATTAAACTTAATGCCTAATAAAGTAGAAACCGAAGTACAGTTTATTCGCTTACTTGCAAATTCTCCTTTGCAGGTAAATGTAGAGCTGCTGCGCCTAGACACTCACCGTAGCAGTAATAATTCAGAAGAACACCTAGATACCTTTTATCGCTATTTTTCAGAGGTAAAAGATAACAACTACGATGCGCTTATTGTTACAGGCGCACCGCTTGCGCATTTAGAGTATGAAGATGTTGCCTACTGGGAAGAGCTTAAAGTCATTATTGATTGGGCAGAGCAACACGTTACCTCTACGTTGTTTTCGTGTTGGGCGGCTCATGCAGCGCTATTCCATAGCTATAATTTAAAGCGCGACTTAAAACCCAATAAGCTGTGTGGCGTATTTACCCATCAATGTTATTTTAAACATGGCGCATTAACCCGGGGTTTTGACGATACCTTTTTAGTACCACACTCACGTTATGGGCACATTGATATAAACAAAATAAACGCATGTGATGATTTAGTTGTATTAGCAGGCTCTGAGCGAGTAGGTGCTTACTTACTAAAAAACAAATCGGGTAGCCAAGTATTTATAACCGGCCACCCAGAATACGATGCCGACACCCTAAAAGGGGAGTACGAGCGCGATTTACAAAAAAGCCCAGATGCGCCAAAACCTGAAAACTATTTTCCCGATGATGATGCAAGCAAGCAACCGTCAAAAACGTGGCAAAGCCATGCTTTTTTACTTTTTTCGAACTGGTTAAATTACTACGTGTATCAAACCACACCGTATGATATTAATTTAGTTAGCCAAGATGTGAGGACTAACAACTATGCCGAATAATACAGCCGCCAACAAACAAGCCGAACTAAGTGAAGCGCTTAAAGAGCGTATTTTAATTTTAGACGGCGCTATGGGCACTATGATCCAAACTCATAAACTTGAAGAAGAAGACTACCGAGGCGAGCGTTTTAAAGATTGGCATGTGCTAATTAAAGGTAATAACGATTTATTAAGCCTCACTAAGCCAGAGCTAATAACCGATATACACCGCGGTTTTTTAACTGCCGGTGCAGATATTATTGAAACCAATACCTTTAACTCAACCACCATTTCGATGGAAGATTACGACATGGCAAGCATAAGCCGTGAAGTAAACCTTGAGTCGGCCAAACTCGCGCGCGCAATATGTGACGAGTTCACCGCTATAAATCCAGAAAAACCACGCTATGTAGCCGGTGTGTTAGGGCCAACATCTAAAACTTGTTCTATCTCGCCAGATGTAAACGACCCAGGTTACCGAAACGTAACGTTTGATAAGCTGGTTGCTGCGTATGTAGAGTCTACCCTTGCATTAATGGAAGGCGGCGCTGATTTAATACTTATTGAAACCATATTCGACACGCTAAATGCAAAAGCTGCCTCATTCGCAGTAGAAGAAGCGTTTGAGCAAGCAGGGCGCACACTGCCTGTAATGATCTCAGGCACTATTACCGATGCCTCAGGGCGTACGCTTTCGGGGCAAACCACCGAAGCATTTTATAACTCTATTCGCCATATCAAGCCGCTTTCTATAGGCCTTAATTGCGCCCTTGGGCCAGATTTACTTCGCCAATACGTAGAGGAGCTTTCGCGCGTATGCGAAACATTTACCTCAGTACACCCAAATGCAGGTTTACCAAATGAGTTTGGTGAGTACGACCTAGAAGCAGAGGACATGGCGAAAGAGATTATAGATTGGGGTAAATCGGGCTTTATAAATATTGTGGGTGGGTGCTGTGGCACCACGCCTGCGCATATTCGCGCCTTTGCTAAAGGGCTTGAAGGGGTTAAACCTCGCCCTTTACCAGAGCTTGATGTTCGCATGCGTTTATCAGGCCTTGAAGCCTGTAACTTAAACTAGGAGCCAACATGACCCAGCAAATTGCAGTATTTACCAATGTTGGCGAGCGTACCAACGTAACTGGCTCTGCCATGTTTAAACGCTTAATCATGGAAGAAGATTACGAGACCGCCCTGAATGTTGCCCGCGAGCAAGTAGAAAACGGCGCCCAAGTCATTGATATAAACATGGACGAAGCCATGTTGGACTCAAAAGCGGCCATGGTTAAGTTTTTAAATTTAATTGCCTCAGAGCCCGATATTTCTAAAGTGCCCATTATGGTCGACTCCTCTAAATGGGAAGTAATAGAAGCAGGCCTTAAATGTATTCAAGGCAAGGCTATTGTTAACTCAATATCCCTTAAAGAAGGGGAGGAGCCTTTTAAACACCAAGCTAAAATTATTAAACGTTTTGGTGCAGCTGCTGTTGTTATGGCGTTTGATACCGACGGCCAAGCCGACACCGCAGACCGTAAATACGAAATATGTGAGCGCAGCTACAAAATATTAGTAGACGAGATTGGCTTCCCGCCGGAAGATATTATATTCGACCCTAATATATTTGCAGTAGCCACCGGTATAGAAGAGCACGACAACTACGCCGTAGAATTTATTGAAGGCACACGCCGCATTAAACAAAACTTACCGCACTGTAAAGTGTCGGGCGGGGTGTCTAATGTCTCGTTTTCGTTTAGAGGTAATAACCCCGTACGTGAAGCCATTCACTCGGTGTTTTTATACCACGCAATAAAAGCGGGTATGGATATGGGGATTGTAAACGCAGGCCAGCTTGCTGTTTACGACGACATCCCCGAAGAACTTCGCAAAGCCGTAGAAGACGTAATACTTAACACCGACCCAGGTGCGGGCGAGCGTTTAGTAGAGCTTGCGCCTAAGTTTTCAGGTATGGCACAAGCTGAGCGTGTAGAAGATTTAGAATGGCGCACATGGCCTGTTGAAAAACGTCTAGAGCACGCCCTTGTTAAAGGTATAACCACCTTTATAGATGAAGATACCGAAGAGTGCCGCGCAGCTGCCGATAAACCTATTCACGTAATTGAAGGGCCACTCATGGATGGCATGAATGTGGTAGGGGATTTATTTGGCGCAGGTAAAATGTTTTTACCACAAGTTGTTAAATCGGCACGCGTAATGAAACGTGCCGTGGCCTACCTTGACCCATACATAGAAGCTGAAAAAGAAGAAGGCGCCACTAACGGTAAAGTGGTTATGGCCACCGTAAAAGGCGACGTGCACGACATAGGTAAAAATATTGTAGGCGTAGTACTGCAATGTAATAATTACGAAGTAATCGACTTAGGCGTAATGGTACCTGCCGAAAAAATACTGCAAACAGCGATTGACGAAAAAGCCGACATAATCGGCCTTTCGGGTTTAATTACCCCATCGCTTGATGAAATGGTACACGTAGCCAAAGAAATGACTCGTCGAGGCTTTGAGTTACCCCTTATGATTGGCGGCGCTACGACCTCTAAAGCGCATACTGCCGTTAAAATTGAGCCGCAGTACGACAAAGGCGTGGTGTACGTAAATAACGCCAGCCGAGCCGTGGGTGTAGTATCGAGCTTGTTATCTAAAGAGCTAAAACCAGCCTTTTTAGAAAAAACTAAAGCCGAGTACGTAAAAGTACGCGAGCAACAAGCGCGTAAAAAACCACGTTCAAAACCGGTTACCATACAGCGTGCCCGAGATAACGCAGCCAAGCTTGATTGGGATAACTACACGCCACCTGTGCCTAAAAAGCTGGGCGTGACCGAATTTAAAAATGTATCAATAGCCACGTTACGTAAATACATAGATTGGACCCCATACTTTATGACGTGGTCAATCGCTGGTAAATACCCGCGCATAATGAACGATGAAGTCGTTGGCGAACAAGCACAAAGCTTATTTAAAGACGCTAACGACATGCTCGACGACCTTGAAACGTCAGGTGCTTTGCAACCTTTAGGCGTAATTGGTTTATTCCCTGCAAACCGAGTGGGTGATGACATAGAAATTTACACCGACGAAACCCGCAAAGAGCTATTAACTACCTCATGCCATTTACGCCAGCAAACCGAAAAAACCGATTTTGCTAACTATTGTTTAGCCGACTACATTGCGCCAAAAGGTACACCTGATTACTTTGGTGCGTTTGCAGTAACGGGCGGTTTAGAAGAAGACGATTTAGCCGACGCGTTCGATGCCAAGCAAGACGACTACAATAAAATAATGGTAAAAGCGGTTGCCGACAGGCTCGCAGAAGCCTTTGCCGAATACTTGCACGAACAAGTACGTAAAGAGTATTGGGGTTATGCACCTGATGAAAACCTCGGTAACGATGAGCTAATTCGCGAAAACTACCAAGGTATTCGCCCAGCGCCAGGTTACCCAGCGTGCCCAGAGCACACCGAGAAAAAGAAAATTTGGCAGTTACTCGATACCGAAAAACGCATTGGCATGCAGCTCACCAGCTCATACGCCATGTGGCCAGGGGCTGCGGTTTCGGGCTGGTATTTCTCACACCCAGAGGCAAAATATTACGCCGTAGCCGCTGTGCAAAAAGATCAGGTGGAAGATTACGCTAAGCGAACTAATATGACGCTCACAGAGGCCGAAAGATGGCTGTCGCCTAATTTGGGGTATGAACCGGAATCATAGTGAAGCGGTCAGTTTTTAGCTGTCAGCTACCAGTAAAAGAAAAACGAGCCAAATTGGCTCGTTTTTTATTACATAGCACTATCTAATACCTTTCAAATTTAGGTAATTACTTGTTTACAATAAGTTTATTAAGTGGAATTATAGGGTAAGGAAATGGAAACCATTTTGAGAGATCCTCAAATGGTATTTGATAAGCTGTTATACTTTATCAATAAGGGATATTGTGACTAAAAATACTATTCAATCAAATAAAACTAACCATGAATTTAGTTTTTCGACTCTGGGTTTTTTCGTAAAGCTTTTTCTGGTTGGACTCTGCCTTTTTTCACTAATTCTTGCTTCTGGAATGATATTTATTGTTCTCAAAAAAGGAAGTGTACATCCCTTAGCGCTAGCTTTGGCTGTTCTTGGCCTTTGTAGTTATGCTTTTTGGCATTTATGGGCTGTATCTAAGAGAAAAGTTAATCAAATAACTATTTTAGCCATACTCAACTTATTAATAGGTGGGAATATTGCAGGCTGCGTAATAATGTTTTTTATTCGCCAATCTGCAGTTAAAGAAAGAGCTTTAATAAATAAAGAGAAGCTCTAAATACTGGTTTTTTATCCCAACCTCAATTAACGTAATTTGGTTAATTGCCCATTTAAGTTCAAATAATTTAAAGGAATAAAATGAAATTTATACTCTGCATTATGATATGGGTTGCAAGCTCATTATTGGCATACGCTCAGCCTATAGAAAGAGTCACTGCACAAAATGAGCAAAGTGAAAAAATTATGCTATTAACTAAAAAGGTCAACGAGTTAGAAAATGAGTTATCGAGCTTGTCTTACGACACAGAAAAGTTAGAAGAGGAATTTAATCGTAGTGCATTGGCTGTATTATTTTTTGCTTTTTTCAGTGCTTGGTGGGCTAAATCTACAGGTCGAAGTGCTTTACTTTGGTTTGTTCTTGGCATTTTCTTTAATTTTATTACCGCTATTGTAATCGTTTGTAAAACCGAAAGAGGCATTAAAAAATAGCTATAGCTTACTCCCTCAGCTAATTAAGATACTTTGGGATAACTGCTTAGTTTTTTTAGTAAACTAAAAAGGCAATTTTATGAAAACGATTGGCATGCTTGGTGGTATGAGTTGGGGGTCAACTACTAGTTATTACAAAGCGTTAAACCTGGGCGTAAAAGATGCGCTGGGCGGGCTGCATAGTGCCAAAATTTGTATGGTGAGTGTTGATTTTGCACAAATTGAAGCGCTACAGCGTCAGGGCGACTGGCAACAAACAGCCAAGTTACTTACCGAGGCGGCTAAATCGGTAGAGGCAGGTGGTGCTGATTTTTTACTTATTTGTACCAACACCATGCACAAAGTGGCTGACCATATCGCCAGTAATATTAGTATTCCTATTTTACATATCGCTGACGCAACCGCAGATAAGTTAAAACACGATAAAATAACGCGAGTAGGGTTGCTGGGCACGCAATTTACAATGGAGCAAAGCTTTTACAAAGGGCGGTTAACCAATAAGCATAACATTGAAGTGTTAATACCCGAGCCTGATGAGCGAGAGCGTGTTCACGACAAAATTTACAATCAGTTATGCCAAGGAATTATTAATGATGAAGCCCGAACTGAGTTTATAAATATTATTGAGCGAATGTATGATAAAGGCGCACAGGCCATTGTTTTAGGCTGTACTGAAATTGCTTTATTGGTAGAGCCGCAACATACAAGTGTACCCCTTTACGATACCACCCAAATTCATGTGCAGGCCGGGGTTAAATTAGCACTAACTAAATAACTAGCATTTAGTTTATGCATAAAACCGCCATAGGGCGGTTTTTATGTTTAGCGACCTGCCAAAGCTTATTAAAGCCACTTACCGATAAAAATTTCAAAAAACCAATCCTAAGTGGTAGGCTAAAAATGTAGCAAGTATTCAAACCGTTCTCGCGCAACAAGGCATTCCTTTAAAGCGCTTTGCCAAGGAGTTAAATATGATCACGCTTACCGTTAATGGTAATAAACATGAGTTTACAGGCGATCCGTCGACGCCGGTGCTTTGGTATCTTCGAGATGAATTAAATTTAACCGGGCCTAAATTTGGCTGTGGTATGGCGCAGTGTGGTGCGTGCACTATACACATTGATGGCGTAGCGCAGCGCTCGTGTGTATTACCGGTATCGGCTGTAGTCGGGCGTAATATTACCTCTATTGAAGGGTTAAGCGAGCAAGGCGACCATCCTGTGCAAAAAGCCTGGGTTGAGCATAAAGTGCCACAGTGTGGCTTTTGTCAGTGCGGGCAAATAATGCAAGCGGCAAGCTTATTAGCAGCTAACCCTAACCCCACTGATGATGAAATAGTGAGTAATATGTCGGGCAATATTTGCCGTTGTGGTACATACCCACGTATTCATAAAGCGATTAAGTCGGCGGCTAAAACCATTGCGGGCGTTGAATATTTTGACCCAAATGAACAAGGGGAAGAAGTATGAAAAACGACAATACGTACTTTGACCTAAACCGTCGCCAATTTTTAAAAACCAGCGCAATAGGCGCATTAGTATTAGGCACTTATTTTGTAGGCAGTGCACCAAGAGCGTTTGCAGGCGTGTTAGAGCAACCCTCTGAGCAAGCAAAACGTGCCAACTTATTTATAGCACTGCGTCCCGATGGCATGGTTGAAATAACCTGTCATCGCTCTGAAATGGGCCAACAAATTCGTACCGCCATTGCCCAAATTGTGGCAGACGAAATGGAAGCCGCGTGGTACAAAGTAGTGGTTATTCAAGGTAAGGGCGACCCTAAATACGGGGATCAAAATACCGATGGCTCGCGCAGTATTCGCTACAACATGCAGCGCCTGCGCGAAATGGGTGCAAGTGTACGTTATATGATGCAGCACGCAGCTGCTAAATATTGGAACGTTGAGCCGCAAACCTGTACAGCTAATCAGCACGTGGTTACCCACAGCTCGGGTAAAACGCTGGCTTATAAAGATTTAATTGACCTCGCGCTTGGTATTACCCCGCCAGAGCCTGACAAGCTAACACTTAAAACACGTAAAGAATGGCGCTATATAAATACCGGTATGGCGCACATAGATTTAACCGACTTAGTAACCGGTAAAGCCACATTTGCTGCTGATGTACGCGAGCCAAAAGCGCTGGTGGCTATTATTGAGCGCCCGCCGGTAGTTGGTGGTGTGATTAAATCGTTTGATGCCAGCGCCGCTAAAGCAATTAATGGCGTAGTTGATATTATTGAAATGCCTGTACCAAAAGGCGCGCCGCAATTTCAGCCAAAAGGCGGCGTTGCTATTGTTGCTAAAAATACCTGGGCTGCATGGCAGGCGCGTAAAGCCCTAAAAGTGGTGTGGGATGATGGTAAAAATGGCGACTATAATTCAGAAAACTTTAAAAAGTCTTTATTACAAACAGTGAGTGAGCCGCAAGCGCATGTGCGCGAAAAAGGCGATACCACCAGCGTATTGGCTAAATCGAGCAATAAGTTAGTTGCCGACTATTACGCGCCGCACTTAACTCAAGCACCCATGGAGCCACCTTGCGCCACGGCAATGTACAATAAAGACAGTGTAGATATTTGGGCTGCAACGCAAAACCCGCAAGCCGATATGAAAACTGTGGCTGCATTACTGGGTATGGACGAGAGTAAAATTAACGTGCATGTCACCATGTTAGGTGGCGGATTTGGGCGTAAATCAAAACCTGATTTTTCAGCAGAGGCCGCCTTCCTTTCAATGAAAACTGGAAAACCTATTCGCGTTCAGTGGACGCGAGAGGATGATATTCAGCATAGTTTTTATCATGCGGTATCGGCTCAACATATTGAAGCTTCACTCAATGAAAAAGGTAATATTGAGGCTTACTTACATCGCACGGCGTTTTCGCCAATTATGTCTACCTTTCAAGAGGGTGCATCTGCACCTGGTGGCTTTGAGCTAGACCTAGGTTTTACTGATAATCCAATTTTAGCACCCAATATGAAACTGGAACGAGGTGAAGCACCAGCAAAAGCCCGAATAGGCTGGATGCGCTCGGTCACAAATATTTTTCATGCGTTTGCCGTGCAGTCATTTATAAATGAGGCTGCCCACAAGGCGGGTAAAGACTCAAAAGATTATTTATTGGAAACCATTGGGCCAGCGCGTACTATCGATTTTGCAAACCAGAACGCAAACTATAATAACTACGGTGGCGATAAAGCGGTTTATCCACTTGAAACAAGCCGTTTGCGTCATGTTATTGAAAAAGCAGCGAGTATGGCAAATTGGGGGAGAACACTTCCAAAAGGGCGCGGCTTAGGTATTGCTGCGCACCGCAGCTTTTTAACCTATGTGGCTACGGTGGTTGAGGTAGAGGTATCGGACGCTGGTGATTTAAACGTGATAAAATCGTGGGTGGCTATTGATGCGGGTACGGTAGTAAACACCGATACCGTTAAAAACCAAACGCAAGGTGGTTCTATTTACGGTATTACCACTGCTATTAGCGACGGTATTACCTTTGATAAAGGTCGCGTACAGCAAAGTAATTTTCATGATTACCGCGTGCCGCGTATGAGCGATTCACCTTTAGAGGTAGAAGTAGAAATAATACAAAGCGATGCCCCACCTGCAGGTGTAGGCGAGCCCGCAACGCCGGTTTATGCCCCTGCGCTGTGTAACGCTATTTTTGCCGCTTGTGGTAAGCGCATTAGGCAACTGCCTATAGGTAACCAATTAAAAGCGTAAATAACGTCCTTTTTTAGCCGTTAAACAAAAAAACCGCCAAATGGCGGTTTTTTTAGAAGTTAGCGATTAGTGCGTTTTTTCAAACTCATCTACTTCACGCTCTGCTTCCTCTTTAGATTTACCATATTGCTGCTGGATTTTACCCACTAGCTCTGTACGGCTACCTTCAATTTTGTCTAAATCGTCGTCAGTAAGATCGCCCCATTTTTGTTGCGCCTTACCTTTAAGTTCGTTCCAATTACCTTTCATACGATCGCTGTTCATAAGTTTCTCCTTACTTAGATTTAATTAACGTTCACTGTAAAAGGAGCAAGGCGTGTACCAATCAGTTAAATTTAAATTTTGTATTTATAATCATACTATTATGTTTTTGTTCGGGCAGTAGTAATTAATATAGCGCGCATGTCCTTAAAAAATGTACAGAGCGGTCTGTAATTATTTCTGATTATGGATACGCGTAAACTCATCTGCTTTTGCGGCGCGTTTATTTTTGGTTTTTGTTACAATGCGTGCAAAGCAATTTTTGGTAAATAGCAGTGCTGCCGGTTCAAAATATATATCAACAACTCGTAACTACATTACAAAGTAACCCCATAACGTTATTACAAGCACCGCCTGGTGCAGGTAAATCAACCTGGTTGCCGCTACAGCTTATGCGCGACGGCCATTTTAAACGTATTGTAATGCTGGAGCCGCGCCGCTTAGCAGCACGTAATATTGCTAATTACTTAGCACAGTGCCAAAACGAAAAAGTGGGGCAGAGTGTTGGTTTGCGAGTACGTGGAGAAAGCAAAGTAAGTAGTAATACGTGCCTTGAAATAGTCACCGAAGGAATGCTTACTCGCATGCTACAAAACGACCCAGAATTAAGCGACATTGATTTACTGATATTTGATGAATTTCATGAACGCTCAATTGCAGCCGACACATCACTGGCCTTTGCTCTAGAGACCCAAAGTGCGCTGCGCGACGATTTAACCATACTACTTATGTCGGCAACCCTCGATACAGAGCGCTATACGCAGTTTTTTGATTGCCCGGTTATTAAATCGAGTGGGCGTAGCTACCCCATAGATGAAGTATATGTACCAATAAAAGATGAAAGCCGCTGGCTTGATGCTATTCCAGCTTTAATAAAACAAGCACTAAATGAGCAAAGCGGCAGTGCGCTGGTGTTCTTGCCTGGGCAATTTGAAATATCACGCGTACAACAGGCCCTTAATGATTTGCCAAGTAATTGCCTAGTTGCCACGTTATTTGGCGAGCAAGATAAAGCCAATCAGCAGGCGGCGATTGCCCCTGCGCCTGAGGGGATGCGCAAAATAGTGCTTACCACCAATGTAGCCGAAACCAGTTTAACCATTGAAGGCATTCGCATTGTTATAGATAGCGGTAAACGCCGCGCGGCCAGTTATAACTTAAAAACAGGCGTAACGGAGCTTACAACACAAAGTATATCGCGCTCCTCTGCCGTGCAGCGAGCAGGGCGTGCAGGGCGAATAGAGCCCGGTGTGGTTTACAGGCTTGGCTCAAAGCAAACCTTTGAGCGACGTAATAGCCACGATAGCCCGGAAATACTCACCTCAGACATAAGCCAACTTATGCTGGAGGCAAAACAGTGGGGCGCGAATATTAGCGAACTCACCTTGCTTGATACGCCAACAGCGCAGCAATGCACGCAAGCGGCAAACTTACTTACCATGCTTGAAGCCATCGACGGCAAAGACAAGCTAACCAAGTTGGGCAGCAACATGCTGGGTTTTGGGGCGGATATTCGTTTAGCGCATATGCTTTTAAAAGCATATGCGCTTGAGGCAGAACTCCCGGGCATTTATCGCTTAGCACTTTATTTAGTGGCGCTGCTTGAGAGCCGAATAAACAGCGCCAACGAGCTAAGCTTGGCGCTACATAGCCAACAACAAAGGCCACACCCAGTATTTAAGCAGCAGTTAAAATACTGGCAAAGCCGTTTAAAAGTAACCGACAGTAACAGCGAGCTAAACACCGAGTATTTAGGTTTGCTGGTGGCATTAGCTTACCCCGATCGCATTGCAAAAAAACGCGGCAATGGCTACCTACTTGCCAATGGTGCGGGCGCTGATTTAAACCCCGACTATTGGCATAACGATGACTACCTTGCTATTGCAAGCATGGGCGGCCATAAAGGCACGCGTATTTTTGCAGCCACCGCACTTAGCCCATTTGAGCTACAAGATTACTTACCGCATTTGTTTACTTCGCTTACCCGCTGTGAATTTGATGAAAAAACCGCACGCTTTATTCATCAAGACGAAGTAAAGCTCGGCGCTATTACGCTTACAAGCCAGCCGAGCAAGCAAAAGCTCGATAAAAGCGAGCGCGCCAAAGCGTGGCTTAATTTATTTACTAAGCATGGTTTTGCATTATTTAATGAACAGCCCGATGCACAGCAATTATTAATACGCATGAGTTTAGCTAGTCAGTTTATGCCTGATAAATTCCCAACTATTAGCGAGCAACACCTTATAGAAACGGCTAATGATTGGTTGGGCGTGTATTTACAAGATATAAAAACACTCGACCAGCTTAAAAAGTTTAACTACTTTGAAGCGCTGCAAAATTGTTTTGACTGGCCACAGCAAACAGCGTTAAAAGCGTTATTACCGCTTAGATTAACGGTACCGAGTGGCTCAAATATAAAAATTAATTACCAGCTAAATGGCCCCGCAAAGTTAAGCGTGCGCATGCAAGAAGTGTATGGCTTAACCAGTACGCCTGTGCTTGCAAATGGCAAGCTACCACTGCTTATGGAATTACTCTCGCCTGGTAAGCGCTCATTACAACTTACTCAAGATCTTGCGCACTTTTGGGCGAGCAGTTATCGCGATGTACAAAAAGAAATGAAAGGTCGCTACCCTAAACATTTTTGGCCTGATGACCCAGCCAACAGCGTCGCAACCAATAGAGTAAAAAGCAAAATGTAGGTGTTAGTTACGTAACGTTATTTGGTTGATTATTGAACTCACTAAGGTAATGTATCTATAAAATACTTTTAGCTACAGGGAATAATCAATGAGGTTACTTTTAACATTAGGTTTAGTATTGGTTGCTACCTTTTCAGCTCGAGCCGAAGAGCCATTTGATTTAAAAGCATTTGCACAGCATTACTATAAAACAATGACCGCCACGCAGGCCCCTGGCGCCGGTACTAAAGAGCTTGAAGCTTACCTTGCATTGTTAACTGACGATGTAGGCAGCCAGCACATACCGTATCAAGTAGATGACTCTCGCACCGCTAATGGCAAAGAGCTAATGCGCAAAGGCATGAGCTTTTACTTAGGCGCGCATACCCTGTATGAAAGTGAGCTACTCAATACCTTTATATTTAACGAGAGCGGTTTTGCGATTCGTTATAAAAATCATGCTAAAGGCATTCACCCACAAAGTAAGCAGCCAATTGAGTATACCTCAGTAATGATGGAGGTGATCGAAATTGAAAACGGTAAAGTGGCGATGATCCGTAAATATCATGAATAAAACCATGTGTTTACTTTTTATTAATTAGCGCCTTTGAAAGTAGGGGTATTGATAAATTTATACTACGCTTTAGTTATAAACTAGTACGTTATAGCTTTAGGTGAAGTAGATGCATGATTTAAAAATCAATATTCTCATTATTGATGACGACGAACTGCTGTTACGTGCGTTAATACGCACACTTAACCGTTTATGCCCCAGCGCTTATGTGCACACAGTTCAAGTTGCTACTCAATTTGAACAGCAAATAAATAACAATGCCTTACCTGATATTATTTTTTGTGATTCGATGATGCAGCTTCCAACAGGTAAAAATGTACTCGAACAAGCCAAACAGCTTTGTCCTTCTGCGCTTAGGTGCTTACTTACAGGTGATATGAGTGGTAATTATCAGCTCCAGTTAAATAATGTCATCCATTTTCATCTTGTTAAGCCGTTTACTCAGTCTCATTTAAAAAGCGTAATAAACAGCGCAACCGTTTTAAAAACACTCCCTATTAGCAATAAGCATCGCGTGATTTTAGGGCAACTCTCTGAGCTGCCATTTTTAGGTGGTGTAACGCAAAACCTAATCACCGAGCTCAACAAAGATGAGCCTAGTATTTCTATTTTAGAAAAAGATGTCAGGCACGATCCTATACTTGCGGGTAAGGTTTTACAAATTGCTAACTCGGCTTTTATGGGGTTTGATACCCAAACATTGAGTTTGAAAGAAGCCATTGTACGTATTGGCTTAATAAACCTCAGAGCTATTGTGGTTTTTTCAGAATTATCCCATCAATTACTGAGTAAAAATAAACAAAAAGCAATTAATCACCTAATAGACAAAGGTTATAAAAAAGCAGAGTTATCGCAATCGTTAGCAAAATATATAAAGCAAGATCGCCAAACTCAATTACTCGCATGTGCTGTAGGGTTATTAAGTGTTATAGGCGAGTTAATTATAACGAGTGATCCTCATGGCGACTTAGATAACGAAGTTGTACCTAAGTTTGTGTTAAGTGCTTATTTACTGGCGCTTTGGGGGTTTGACCAAAAAATAGTCGATGCGCAATTGATTGATGAATTACCCTCACAAAAAAGCATATCATTAACTTTGATCCACATAATTGTTGAACATATGTTTTGCAATAAAGCATTGAACTTTAATATTGAAGAGTTTGATTTTATAGATGACTTAGAGCTATTTCCCGACATAGAGCAATGGTGGTTAAGTAATAAATAAGGATAAAACATGAAAGGCATAATTTTTAGAGGCTTAGAGGCACTGGTTATTGAAAAGTGCGGTATGGCGGCATGGGATGATTTACTTGAAAAAAACGCCCCAGATGGCCGTGTGTATATTTCTGCGCAAAGTTATCCCGATGAAGAGATAATTGGTTTAGCTCAGGATGTAGCGACAGCCCTATCGATGACTATGCCCGAAGTATTAAAAGCATTTGGTGAGTATTTGTTTGGTCACTTAAACAGAAGCCACCCAACGGTTGCAAAAGGCTTTAATAGTTTTGCAGAGTTAATTATGGGGATTGATAAGGTCATTCATGTTGAAGTCGCTAAGCTATACCATGAACCAAACCTACCAGAAATAGAGTCTAAACTGATTGAAGATGGGTTTATTTTAATGCATTACCGTTCTAAAAGGCAGCTATGTATGTGTGCAGAAGGGCTTATTTATGGTGCGGCTTCTCACTTCGGTATTGATGTTTCTTTAAACCATGTTGAATGTATGCACGACGGCTGTGACAAGTGCGTAATTGAATTGAAGTATGAGGCTTTAAATGGCTGAAGACGATTATAACTACAAAAAAGCGTATTTGCGTGAAAAAGCGGCAAGAGATCAGTTAGAAGTTTTACTTGAAGATAAAACACGTAAGTTATTTTGCGCTAATCAAGAGTTAAAAGAAAAGCTGAGCATGCTAAAAAGCCAGCAGGTAACCATAATGCAAACCGATAAAATGGCAACACTCGGTACGTTATCGGCAGGCGTAGCACATGAAATAAATAACCCGCTTGCTTATGTAATGAGTAATGTAGAAAGCATTAAGTATTTTAAACCAACACTTCATTCATTAATGCAGATATCTAAGCAGTTTATAGATAAGTCTATCTCGGCTTCAGAGCTTGAAGCACAATTGGTCAAGCTCGACCAAGAAACGAATATAGATTTTATTTTAGAAGATTTAGATGAACTGTTAGACGACACGCATGAAGGACTGCATCGCATTGCGGCAATAGTAAATAATTTACTTAATTTTGCCAGACCTAAAAATAACTTATTGGCTATGGCTGATATTACTGAATCTTTAAAGGGGGCGATTAAGTTACTAGCTAATCAATTAAAAAGTTGTGACGTTGAATGTACTTATGACGAGCTGCCATTGAGTTATTGTAATTTATCGGCAATTAATCAAGTGCTTGTAAATATATTGCTAAATGCAAAGTATGCGTGTGATTTAGTTGATGGCAAGCAAGGTCGAATAGTCATCAAGTTATTTTCAGACGAAAAAAATATTTATATTGAAATTGCAGATAATGGCTGTGGAATGGACGAGCAAACTAAAAGCCATATTTTTGAACCTTTCTATACAACAAAACCAGTAGGGAAGGGAACGGGGATGGGAATGGCCATCGTTTATAACGTGCTAAAAGAGCACAATGGGTCCATTGAGGTAGAAAGTGAGCTTGGCGAAGGTACGCTAATGCGCTGTACTATGCCAATAACATTAATGCCGGAATCATCGTTAAACTAATAACGGCGCCATTTAAAACTTAAGCAGATTTAAACAACTATATATAAGGGCTATACGGCAAATGCGTTTAGCTGCTTACATTTTAGGCACTAATAATGACATTAAGATTTTTTGTAATAATAGGTACCCTAATTTTGATGTGCTTTGTAACTAGCCTATTGGTTAGTTACCGATACTTTTTTACGTTACCAACCATAAATGAAAACATTAAAGACTATCAAAATAGAGAGCTATTGAGCCTAGAAATAGCATTAAACAGAGAGTTTGTTTTTTTAAAAACCCTAAATTACGATTATTCGGTATGGGATGACTCATACAATTACATGACGAGCTTTGATAAAGACTATATTGAGTCAAATTATGTGGACGATACCTTTAAATCACTCAAAATAGATGGTGTATTTATTTACGACATGAACTTTAAACAAGTTTATGGGCATACTTTTGATTACATTCAGGAGCAATCCTTTGAGCTGCCAGAATTTGATCTAAATACTCATTTACCTAACCGTACTATCCTACCTTATAAAAAAAATACGTCAGAACGCTTCGGTTTTTTAAGAACAGAGCATGGCCCTGTTATGTTTGCATCCCACGCAATTCAACGAACAAATAAAACAGGAGAGCCTGTTGGTAGTATTGTTTTTATTAAAAAAGTAAGGGAGTCACAATTTGCTAAAATGGCAGAAATGGCACAAGTAAAGCTAAGCTACACTTTAATAAACAAAGACAGCGCACCACAAAAAGCAATTGCTCTTAGTGATGGAATTCAAAATGAGGAAATAGCCACAGAGCGCCAAAGAACATTATTAGATATAAATGGTAACCCAATTTTGCTTATGAATATTAAGCATCATCACCAGCGTATCCCCGTTTTATTTGACCAATACTTAATAATTATTTTGTTAATGTTTTTTATTGTCTCACTAATTGGCTTTTATATAGTTAACCGCTTTTTTATTACACCGTTAATTAATGGCGCATCAGCAATCAATTTAATGTTGCTTAAAAATGACCTTCAACCACTTCACTTTAAAAATCAGTTTTTAGAAATGCGTGTGCTTATAAATGGTTTTAATTCATTAATAAAAGAGGTTAAAAAGCAAAATGCACAACTAGAAAAAAGTAGTAAAATAGACGAGTTAACACAAATTTATAACCGGCGTGCTTTTGAAGAAATTTACGCAATACAGTGGCAGCAGGCCCATAGACTAAAAACAACACTGGGGTTAATGCTAATTGATGTAGATTATTTTAAGTTTTATAACGACTTGTATGGTCACCAAGAGGGTGATAGTGCCTTACAAGCACTATGTCGTGTTTTAAAAGAGACAGCCCAATCAAATAATGGTATGGCCGCACGTTATGGAGGTGAGGAATTTATAATGCTGTTTAACCAGCTTTCGTTTGAGCAATTTGAACTAATATCTCAACAATTACAAAAAAATGTAAATGCGCTTAAATTACCTCACAAAGGCTCTAAAGTAAGTGATGTTTTAACTATAAGTGTAGGCTGTGCTTTTGCAACGGCAAAGGCTATGGATAATGAAAGCATCACAGCCAAATCATTAATTAAAGATGCAGACGTTATGCTGTACGAGGCAAAAAACACCGGAAGAGACAGAGCCTTAATTAAATCAATATAATTAAACCGCTACTGCTAAATTGTTACTATTAATGCTAAAAAGTTTAATACATATTACGTTGTGCTAAACTTCTTTTCCTCCATGTTGCTCGGCTAAATCATCAAGCTCGGCAATGGTATAATCGAAGCCTGTTTCGTCGTAATCATAGCTTACTTTTACGCTATCACCTCCATTAAAAAGACGTGTTTTAACATCGTTCACTGGCCAGTTTTTTAACTCATGTAAAAAACGGTTGGCCACTTGCGATGATTCAAAACGATAACTAATTTCTGTTTTCATGTGTGAGTCTCTGGCTGTTTAACCCCCGTAGTTTGTGCAATTTTGAACGTTAGTCAAGTTTCGATTACAAAAAATAAAAGGAAAAAATGTAAATTTTGTGTTTCAATTAATGCATTAAACTAAGTAGGCAATTGCTTACTTAAACCAAAATATCATGGCGATTTAACATGCATTATAAATTAGTTTTGATAGTAAGCTCAGTCTTTTTTCTAAGTGCCTGCGGTGGTTCTGGCTCCGATGGTACCCCAACCGTTAATGGTAACAAACTTCCTTCTTTAACCCTTTCGGGTTTACCCAGTGATATAACAAAAAGCCAAACTATTGAGCTAAAAGCAACAGCCAGCGATGCTGACGGCAGCATCGCAAGTGTAATTTGGCAACAAACTTCGGGGCCTACGGTGCTAAGTGAGCCAGTAAGCGCAAACTTAGTTAGCGTTAAATTGGCTGATGCACTAACTTACACGCCTTCAGAGTATGCGTTTAATGTTACCGCGACCGATAACGAAGGGGCCACTACCGTAAAAACGGTCAATTTTTTTGCCCGCAATAGCATGGATGCATTTTCTGCAGCTCGGTTGTTGCATCAAGGAAGCATGGGGCCAACGCTTGCAGAAATACAAAGCGCGCAAGGGCAAAGTGAGCTGCAATGGCTTAATGCCCAACTGGCATTGCCCATTAACTACCATCGTGACTATATGGTGTTTACTAATGACGATGAAGATTTTAGGTATATAAGCCGAATAGACGCGTGGTGGAAAGCCGTCATGCAAAGCGACGATCAATTGCGCCAGCGCGTTGCCTTTGCGCTGAGTGAAATACTTGTAGTGTCTGATCTTAATAACGATTTACGCTCGCAGCCTGAGGGCATGGTGACATATTACGATTTACTGCTAACGCATGCATTTGGTAATTTTCGTGATTTACTTGAGGCGGTAACTTTATCGCCAATCATGGGAACTTACCTTAGTCATTTGGGCAACGAAAAAGCCGATGAGGCCCTAAATATTCGCCCAGATGAAAACTATGCCCGTGAGGTTATGCAGTTATTCACTATTGGGCTTGATGAGCTAAACCAAGATGGCACTGTAAAATTAGACGCTAACGGTAATACCATTGCAACGTATGGCCAAGCAGAAATTGAAGGCTTTGCTCGTGTGTTTACAGGGTGGACATTTGCAGGAAGCGAAACATTTAAGCGAAAAAGTCGCGATTATGTTGCGCCCATGCAAGCATTTGAAGAGTACCATTCACAAAAGCAAAAAACGCTATTAAACGGCGACGTTATTCCCCAAGGATATGGAGCGCAAGAGTCCTTACAACTAGCGCTTGATAATTTATTTAATCATCAAAATGTAGCGCCGTTTATTAGTAAGCAGCTAATACAACGACTTATTACATCAAACCCTACACCGCAATATGTAGAGCGAATTGCCAGCGTGTTTAATGATAATGGCGAAGGCGTAAGAGGGGATTTAGCTGCAGTAGTCAAAGCTATTTATTTAGATGATGAAGCTCGCCATTATGGCAGTGTATTAAACTACCAAGGGAAAATAAAAGAACCCCTTCTTAAAACAGTCCAATTTTGGCGAAACTTAAACGCAAGGTCACCCGAAGGTTATTACAAAACATGGAATTTAGTTGACCGATATGGGCAAGGGCCTATGCAGTCGAGTTCGGTGTTTAACTTTTTTAGACCTGACTACCAGCCTGCTCAGTTGCGAGCAGATGCATTAGTGGCTCCTGAGCTACAAATAGCGGGTGACGCTACCCTTATTGGCACGATGAATGAGCACTTTGCCGATTTAGTGTGGAGTACCGCAGAGGCGCACACCGATTTAAATCCAAATGGCATTTATGTTTACATCATTAACGATATGAATACCTTGCAAAGCAATGGGATTAACTACTTACTCGATCAATACAACGTACTGTATTTTGCAGGCTCTATGAGTAGTGACACACGCCAAGCATTATTAGATTTAGATGCCTATTTTGATGACGATCAATATCGCGAACGGGTATCGTATTTACTTTATATGATTGCTATTTCACCTGAATTTAATTTGCAGTATTAGGAGAAGCATAATGAGCATTAATAGAAGGCAATTTTTATCGTTATGTTTAAAAGGTGGTGTATCGGCAGCCGCACTGACTAGTTTGCAACTACAAGCGCTTACCGGCTCTGTTAATGCAGTTGAACTAGGCGACTACAAAGCACTGGTATGCATTTTTTTATATGGCGGTAATGACTCACTCAACATGTTGGTGCCCCTTGAGGGTGAGCAGCGAAGCTTGTATGAGCAAAGCCGACAAAATTTAGCTGTTGCTTCGCCAATTACATTAAATACTGTCACCCAGTTTGCTGGTGGTGTGGGTTTGCATCCATCACTGTCGCCAATTCAAAATGTGTTTAATGAATCTAATTTAGCGTTTGTTGGTGGGGTAGGTACCTTACTTGCGCCAACAACTTACAACGATTACAAAAATAACGCAGTGGCGTTGCCTAAACACTTATTTTCTCATAATGATCAGCAAGCGTCTTGGATGTATGGCCGTGAAAAACAGTCGCTCAATAGCGGTTGGGGCGCGCGTTTGTTAGAGCGTCTAAATCAGCAAGATCAGTTTGCTGCCAATGTGTCCTTAGATGGAACCAACCTGTGGCAAACCGGCAGTCAAACAAAAGCGTTTGCATTAAATAAAAGTGGGATTAGCCGTATAAATGCATTTGGTGGTTATCAACCTCGCACAGACCATGTAACTAATATTATGAACCGCATAATGGGCAATACTAAACATCCACTCAGTGACGCTTATGCAAAAAGTTTTAATTCGGCCATTAACAATACTCAAACCATGAACAACGCGTTAGAAACTGCCCCTGAGCTAGTAACAACATTTAGCGATTCGAGTGTTTCTCAGCAATTGGCTGCAGTGGCAAAAGCCATTAGTGTGCAGTCTACGTTAGCAACACAGCGCCAAGTGTTTTTTGTTTCAATGGGCGGGTTTGACACTCACGATAACCAATTAGATATGCATCCGTTATTACTAAACTCATTAGCGCAAAGTTTGAATGAGTTTAATAATGCGATGCAAGAGCTAAATATGGCAGACAAAGTAACGACCTTTACAATGTCTGATTTTGGCAGAACGTTGACCTCAAATGGCGATGGCACCGACCATGGTTGGGCGGGTAATCAACTAGTAATGGGAGGGGCTGTTAAAGGCGGGGATATTTATGGTGATTTTTTAACTCAGCATCTAGATGGGCCGCAAGATGTTGGCGGGGGCCGACTTATTCCAAGCGTATCTAACGAGCAATACTTTGCAACGCTCGCGCAATGGTTTGGCGTTGCACCCTCTGAATTGAGTGATATTTTTCCTAATCTGACCAACTTTGATCGCACAACATTGGACTTTTTTGTGTAATTAGTTGCTAATGGTAAACCAAAATCAATCACAAGCAGTATAAGTGCTGTTTGCAAAATAACAATTACACACAAAATGGAGCACAAAAATGAAAGTTTTAGTCAGCTTGGTGAGTTTAATCGCCTTTTTACTCGTTGTATTACCTGGCCCTTTATACAAGTTTGGCGTTGTTGATTTAGGCCTTGCCTTTACCGGCTTTAGATACGGCGTTTATGTAGGGGGGGCAGCGCTTGTATTGTTACTGGTGCAGCTAATATTTATGCGCAAAACCGCTTCATTCGGTAGTGCTATTATTGCCGTTATATTTTCTGTGGTTGCTATTGCTATGCCGCTTAACATGATGAGCAAAGCTAAAAGTGTTCCGCCAATTCATGATATTTCTACCGATTTAGTTAATCCGCCCAAATTTGTTGCTATTGCACCGCTTCGTGCTGATGCACCAAACCCAGTTGAATATGCAGGGGAAGAAACCGCGGTACAACAACGAAAAGCGTACCCAGAACTAACAACACTTAACTTTGCACAAACGCAAAATGATTTAATGGCAGCAACCGAGCAAGCCGTTAAAAGCTTAGGCTGGGAGTTAGTAAGCGTTAATAAATCACTTGGTTTGATAGAAGCAACAGACACTACAACCTGGTTTGGCTTTAAAGACGATGTTGTCGTTCGTATCGTCGATGAAGGCAGTGAACGTTTTGTTGATATAAGAAGTAAATCACGCGTAGGTCGCAGCGATTTAGGAAAAAATGCGGAACGTATTAATACCTTAATTGATGAAATAAACGCTGAACTTACTAAGTAGCATTTTTTAAACATTGCTATGTAATTGAGCCCAAATAGTATTTGGGCTTTTTTTGTGGCTGTTTTTCAGTTTGTATTCACCCCATAGAGTGCATACTCAATACGTTTTAAATTTTTAAACAACTATGGAGTTATTATGAAAACAGTAGGATATGCAGCACAAAGCCAAGGGTCTGAGCTTACAGAGTTTGCCTTTGAACGCCGCGATTTACGAAATAACGATGTAGAAATTGAAATTTTATACTGCGGTGTGTGCCATTCAGATTTACACGCGGTAAGAAATGATTGGGGCGGTGTAAAATACCCACTCGTGCCAGGCCATGAAATTGTTGGCAAAGTTAAGTCGGTTGGTAGCGACGTAAAAAAATACAAACAAGGTGACACCGTTGGCGTAGGCTGTATGGTTGATTCGTGTAAAAGCTGCGATCAGTGCGACAATAATGAAGAGCAATTTTGCCGTGAGGGCATGGTTGGCACTTATGCCGGTAAAGACAGAGAAACCGGAGAAATAACCCAAGGCGGCTATTCTAAGCATGTTGTAGTTCGTGAAGAGTTTGTACTTTCAATACCACAGAATTTAGATCTCTCACGCGTAGCACCGTTGTTATGTGCAGGTATTACTACGTATTCTCCACTAAATAAATGGGGCGTTAAAAAAGGCAGCCGTGTTGCAGTTGTGGGCCTTGGTGGCTTAGGTCATATGGCGGTAAAAAATGCCGTAGCAATGGGGGCCGATGTTACTGTTATTGGTCGAAGCGAATCTAAAAAAGAAGATGCTGTTAAACTTGGTGCCCAGCATTACTTAGTTTCAACAAATGATGACGAAATGAAAGAGTCACAGTCGGCTTTTGATGTGATCATTGATACAGTGCCTGTTAAGCACGACCTATCAATTTATACACCGCTATTAGACATAGATGGCGCATTAATTATTGTTGGTCAAGTCGGGCCTGTTGAAGAGTTAAATACAGTGCCATTATTAATGGGACGACGTCAGGTTGCAGGTTCACTTATAGGTGGTATAGCAGAAACGCAGCAAATGCTCGATTTTTGTGGTGAAAACAATGTATTGCCTGAGTGTGAATTGATTAACATTGACGAAATTAACACCGCATACGAACGTATGGAAAATTCAGATGTACGTTATCGTTTTGTGATTGATATGGCGTCGTTAGATTCGTAAAAATTATTGATATGAAAGTAAAAGAGCGGCTTATCTGTCGCTCTTTTTGTGTCGTGATTAATTAACTGTTTTTAAATCCGGTGACTTATTAAGTTGTAAATAGCTCAGCAACCACATTCCTAAGCCACCTAAAAATAATGCCGCAGCGACATAGCCAGTTTGATTTGGCGCAGCCCCTTTGGCAATCGCGATTCCACCTAGCCACGGGCCAATTGCGTTTGCTGTATTAAATGCACATTGAACTAATGCGCCTATCATTGCATGCCCCTCAGGTGCAACATCCATTAAAAGGCTTTGAATTAATGTAGCTAAACCGACACTGCACCCTATGAAAAAAATAACCACATAAAGCACCCAAATATTATAACTTGCCGTAACATAGGCAAATGCAAAAATAATGGTACACACAAGCGCAAAGCCTGTGGTTTTTATTGCCGACTTGTCAGCGGCTTTTCCTAATACGTAGTTACCCAGTGTACAGCCAATGCCAAACATCACCATTGCAACCGAAATAGTATAAGGCGCTGTTTTTGTTACATCTAAAATTGTGTCGGCAATGTAAGTGTATATGCAAAAAACACCACCAAAACCAATAATAACAATGCCTAAAATTGACCAAACAAGTTTGTTTTTTAGCACGCCAAACTCATTCAATAAGTTAGAGGGCTTAGCGTTATCTATGTTTGGCACTACTTTATAGACTAAAATAAAGGCGATAAATGCTAAAACAGCAGCACCTGCTAAACAGTAGCGCCAACTTAAATTTTGGCCTACCAGTGTTACAACGGGCACTCCAACAATAGTGGCAATGGTTAATCCCATAAATACCTTTGACATAAAGCTGGCTCGATGGCCTGCTGGCGCAATATCTGATGCAAGCAAAATGGCAGCACCAAAATAGGCACCATGGGGCAGACCACTCAAAAACCTAAATATGATTAACTGCTCTAACGACGTAGCCAATGCACTAAGTCCGTTAGATACACACATTAAACTTAAAAAAATGAGCAGTGCTTTTTGTTTTCGCATATTAGCCGTTGTTAGCATTAACAGTGGCGCGCCAACAACTACGCCCATAGCATAAGCGCTTATAGCATAACCACTTTGAGAAGGCGTTGTGCCAAATGTTTCGCTTATAAGGGGCAACGTTGGCATCATCGAAAATTCAGATAACCCTAAAATAAAGGTACCTAGCGCCAGCACAATTAAAATAGCCGTTTTATCTAGCTGATTGGGTATAGACGTAACATCAGGCTTCATAAATCCCCTTTTGAATTAGATGTTTAAATATAAAAAGTAACGCCAGAGCCAAAAATGCAATGGGTTATAAATGCAAAAATTTTATGAGATGAATATAGAAAAAACGAGAATTAACTAGTTTAAGTGAAGCGGTAGGCTAAGTCATTAGATAGAGTTAAATAAATATGATTTATATTATTTAATTAGTACCTACATACTTAACAAACGCTACAGCTGTGATGAGGGTGACGAATGAAAAACCGCTTAAAAGTACTCAGAGCTGAGCAAAATCTAACACAGGCTAAACTAGCTGAATTATTAGATGTATCGCGCCAAACCATTAATGCAATTGAAAAAGGTAAGTTTGATCCCAGTTTACCGCTGGCGTTTAAAGCAGCGCGGTTATTTGAATTAAAAATAGAAGATATTTTTGATGATGAATAACGCAGGCATATTTAAAATAAAATGAGCAAAGTGCGACAATTTGTCGCGCTTTTATTCAAGCCTGACGAATTATAATTAGTCCAACTATTACAGTGGCATAATTATAAAATGGCAGATTTAAGCAACACTCCAAACACATATTTATTAACGCCTTTGGCTTTTTTTATAGGCAGCATATTTTCTTCAGCAGCCTTTGCAGACGACACCTCTTTAGAAGTTATTGAGGTTTATGGGCATTCGCAAAATAAACATCTTGCACTTGGTTCTGCAGAATCATTACTAAATGATTTAGGTGTGGATTTTTCTGCTGCAGGTGGGGTGTCTAATTTGCCTATTTTAAATGGCTTGATGGGGGATAGAGTAAAAGTATTAGTCGATGGGGCTGATGTTACAGCGGCATGTGCTAATCATATGAACCCTCCGCTTTCGTATGTTTCTGCTAATCAAATTACGGCTTATCATGTCATTGCGGGTATATCAGCGGTGAGTGCCGGTGGCGATAATATTGCTGGGGTAATAAGCGTAAATACTATTTCACCACAGTATAGCCAAAGTAATGAGCTTCAATGGCACTCAGGCTATGTATCTGCTCAATATAATAGCGTAAACAATGCGCGAAAAGTTGGGGTAGGAGCACGTATTGCGAGCAATACCCTGAGTTTTAATTACCAAGGTGCGTTTAGTGATGCCAAAAGTTATGACGACGGAAATGGAAACTTGGTATTAGATACCTTATATCGCGTTCAAAACCATGCGCTTTCTGCAGCAATACGAGACGAAAAACAACAGTTTGTTGTTAAGCTTACACATCAAAAAATACCTTATCAGGGCTTTGCCAATCAGTATATGGATATGACTGATAACAAAAGTTATGGCGTTACTGCCCAGTACAAGCGTGTATTGGAAAACAGTGAATTGGAAGCCCAACTTAATTGGCATGATGTTAAACACGAAATGGGTTTTTTTAGCCCTGAAAAAACCGGCATGATGCCAATGAATACCGATGCGCGCGATATAAGCTCACAAATTAAATGGCGTTTAAACCTAGATAGCAATAGCAGCTTATTACTTGGGCAAGCATTTTATGATTACCGAATTGATGATTGGTGGTCTGCTGTTGAAGGTTCCGCCATGATGGGCCCTAACGACTACATTAATATAAATAATGGTCAGCGTAAGCGTATTGCAGCATTTGCAGAATTTGAGAGCCAAATAAATACTAAGTTGTGGTTAAATTCAGGTATACGTGTTGAACATGTAAAGACACGTGCTGATGATGTTCAGCCTTACAATGAAAGCATGGCAATGATGAATATGAGTGCTATGCCAATGCAGCCCAGTAACGCAAGTGCCGCTGCTGCTTTTAATGCCATTGAGCACGATAAATCAGACACGGTGGTTGATATCAGTGCACTACTTAATTATCAGCTTACTCATTCTGACGAGCTACAAATTGGTCTTGCTCGTAAAAACAGAGCACCTAATTTGTATGAGCGATACAGCTGGGGTGTGAGCAATATGGCAACCACCATGATTGGTTGGTACGGTGATGGCAATGGCTATATAGGCAACCAAAATTTAGAAGTAGAAACCGCGCATACAATAAGCACTACTTATATTAAATCGGCTCAAAACGAAGACTGGCAAGTAAGTGCTAACATTTGGTATACCAATGCATCTGACTACATTGACGCAGACTTCGTCAGGTCTTTCAATCGATTTGGCTTAGAAAATACAACACGTAACATACTTAAATTTACTAATACGGATGCCGTATTGTATGGGGTTAAGTTTGATTTAGCCGCTAATATTCATCAATCTAAAGCACTCGGTAATTGGCAATTAAATGCCAATATTACTAATACACGTGCCAAGCGAGATGATACCAACCAGTCGCTTTATCAAATAAAACCACTGCATACTAAGCTTGCAATTAACCATCAACTCGGCCGCTTTGAAAATACGCTGTCGTGGCAATGGAATGATGCTAAAACACGCGTCGATAGCAACCGATTAGAACACCAAACCGATAGCTACAACATTGTAAATTTAGGTTCAAAAGCGTCATGGGGCGACTTAACGTTAAGTGCACAAGTGAGTAATTTATTTGACGAGTACTATCAACTACCGCTTGGTGGGGTGAGCATTGCGCAGCTTAAAAAAGGCGAAAGCACTGGTTTTGAGCAGCTCGCAGGGCAGGGGCGTTCGTTTAATATAGGGATGAGTGTCGCATTTTAAGGTAATTATATAATTTACAACTAAGAGCAGGTTACGGCTGCTCTTGGTTTAGTTCAATTTGGGTTGATTGTTCTGCTTGTTGTTCTAGCTTCTCGCGCTCTGCTTTTGATATATACGCGGGCTTATTACTTTTGTGTAATTTAGCGTTAGCGCGTTTGTCTTTCTTTTGAAACTTTGTGACTATTTTTTTACGACGATTCACACTGATTTACCCCAATTATTTTAAGCCGCTTATTATACCGCTATCCAAATTAAAGCTGCCATATAAATATTTACACTTAATAGTTTGTTAAGTTACCGCAAAGCGCTATTTGTAATGCTGTGTGAGCGCTATAATTAAAGCCCTTAGTTATTAATTAAATGGAATAAGTTTTGAAAAAGTTAGCTTTTGCCAGTGCTCTTTTGTTCGCGTTTAGCGCGCACGCACAGTTACATAAAAATATTGATAATGTTGCCGATTACGCTGTAAATACCTACCAAAATGCACAAATACACACGCTAACTAACTTAGTTGCTTTTCCTACAGTAAATAAAGATTCAATACCCGCACCACAAAACTCAGATTTTATTAACTTTAAATCGGTATTAAAAATGAAAGCTGCAGAGCTTGGGTTCGACTACCAAGACCTTGGCTACACCGTGCTTATTGGCATGGGTAAACAAACAGACAAGGTAACAGTGGTAACACACGGTGATGTGCAGCCAGCTAATGCGAGTAAGTGGAAGCAAAACCCCTTTATTATTGATACCTCAGAGCCAGGCAAGTTAGTTGGCCGTGGTACCGAAGACGATAAAGGGGCAATAGCCACAGCGCTTTATGCAATGAAAGCGATTAAAGACAAAGGCATAGAGCTTGATAACCGCATAGAGCTGATGATTTATTTAGCTGAAGAGTCTGATTGGGGCCCATTGACCGAGTTTATGAAAACCTATGAGCAACCAAAGTATGCCGTAACGATTGATGCATCATACCCGGTAGTGGTTGCTGAAAAAGGGTGGAGCTTAATTTCTCCTACATTTAATGCCATATCAGATCAAAAAGCAGTGTATGTAAGCGACCTTGCTGGTGGTGCTTTCAAAAGCCAAATACCAGAAGATGCAAGTTTAGTACTGCATAATGCAAACAATGCGCTATTTAACCAACTAAAAACAAAAGCCAAGCAACTAAATGAAGTTGAATTTAACTTTACTGAACAAAATAATGCCATTGCCATTAATGTAAAAGGCATGTCTGCCCATTCTTCTGAGCCCGAATCTGGCGTGAATGCCATTGCACATTTAGCTGAACTATTTAATGGAATAGCGCTTGAAAACAACAGCGATGGTCAACTCATTAAGTTTGTAAACCAACTTATTGGATTAGACCTTCACGGTAAGCAGTTTGGTGATATTGCCTATAAGCATGATTTTATGGGCCCAATGACAGTTTCTCCAACCGTCATTGAGCGCAGCGGGAATAAACTAACGTTAGCCATTAATGCTCGTCGCCCTGTTGGTAAAAACGAAGATGTTTTAAGGCAGCAAATAGAGACGGCCGTTAATCAGTGGCAGGCTAAAAATAACGTTACACTCGAGAGTATAGAGACGGTAATAGGTAACCCTATGCTTTTAGACAGTGCGCCGCATGCGCAAAAGCTACTTGATATATTTAAGCACTTCACCGGCGACGAAAAAGCCGATTTTGTATCAATTGGTGGAGGCACTAACGCAAAACTATTTGATAATGCAGTCTCGTTTGGACCTTCAATGCCTGGTAAACGTTATACAGGACACTCTGAGCATGAATTTATTACACTTGAGCAATTAGAGCTTAATTTACGCATGTATACCGCAATGATGATTGAGCTGGGTAATATGTAAGCTAAATTTAAATACTCATAAAATAGGTGTTGGTATTAATTAGCACCTATTTTTCAAAATTAACTTTGGGGAGATTTTCAAAACTGGGCTTTGCAAATAAGTAGCCTTGCATTAACTCAACCCCCGCGTGTTTAAGCCACACGTATTCTTCTACTGTTTCTATACCTTCAGCCAGTGCTGTAATATTTAAATCTTTAAACATATTTAGGCAGTGGGTTACTATTAATTGGCGTTTTTTATCGCTGTTTATATCTCGTATAAGTGCCATATCTAGCTTAATGATATCTGTTTGAAAGTCAGCAAGTAGATTTAAGCCAGAGTAACCTGCGCCAAAGTCATCTGTCGCGGTTTTAAAACCAAGCGATTGGTAATAATCAACCACACGTTTTATATGTGCAGTGTCTTCTACTTTTTCTACCTCGGTAAATTCAAACATAATATTTTTAATTGGGAAATTATACTTTTTTGCCGCTTCTAATGTGGTGCGTATGCAGCGCTCAGGCTTATAAATAGCGTTGGGTAAAAAATTGATACTAAGCATTGAGGTAATGCCTAGTTTGGCAGCAAGTTCAATTGCTTTAATACGGCAAAGCTGGTCAAACGCATAGCGGTTACTTTCGTTTATCTTAGAAATAATAGAATAAGCAGATTCGCCGTTTAGCCCCCTTACTAATGCCTCGTAGCCAAAAATATGGTTGGTTTGGCAATTTATGATAGGTTGAAACGCCATTGAAAAATCAAACTCAAGTGTGTTTGCATCTTCACAGTTACTGCAGGTAACTTTTGTGCAATTTGTTGATTTTTCATTCATTTAGTTCGGCCTGTTTAATATAAGCATTTAAGGTTAGTTTAAGTTCGATCTTAACACAAACAAGTTAAAGTATGAGTTTTTATATTTTTAACTAGTGAAAAATAACTAATAAGTAAGCCCTAATTAATGACACTTGTCATAATATTGAGTGACTTTTAACAGCTGTATTTGTTTTGTTTATGCTTAAAAATAACCCTATACACAAAGGGGAGAGTAAATATGAATACATCAACATTTTTTGAAAACCTAAAACGTTACTTAGTTGTGTTAGTATTTTTTACAGCAATTAATTTAATTACATCGCCAAATAATTTATGGGTAGTTTGGCCTGCGTTGGGTATGGGGATTGCGCTACTTAACGATTTATTAGATTTAACCACTTCAAAAAGGGTTGGGTAATAAATACAAAGCCAAGTAAAAACTTACTTGGCTTAGATTGCTTACTATTAAGCATGGTATTAGTCGGTTATGAGACGCTCTCGAGTGTTGCATTAAGTGATATTTCGGTATTAAGCAGCTTTGAAATAGGGCAGTCTTTTTTAGTTTGCTCACACAATGCTTGAAATTGCTCGTTAGCAATATCTTTAATACGTGCGTTTACTTCAAGAGCTATATGCGTCACTGCAAAGCCATCGTCTACCTCATCAAGGCTTACCGTTGCTTTGGTATCAATTTTATCGGCCATAAAACCAGCATCACCTAATGCAAGCGACAGCGCCATGCTAAAACAGGCACTGTGCGCCGCACCTACTAGCTCCTCAGGGTTTGAGCCTGGCTCATCTTCAAAACGGGTATTAAAGCCGTACGGCTGTTTATCAAGTGCGCCACTTTGCGTTGAAATACTGCCTTTGCCTGTTTTAATATCGCCAGACCAGGTTGAGTTTGCCGTTTTTTTTATCGTCATCATCTTCTCCTTGTTTAAATGTAAGTTTTTCAGATTAGGTAAGCGTTATTTACAAAAAGCTTAAATAAAACCGAAAAAACATTAATTTCAGATGATGTTGCAAAATAGACGCCAGTAAATTGCAATCACTTTTTATTTCGTTTACACCGCTCTGAGCAGTAAATAACGTTATCCCAATCTCGCTGCCATTTTTTACGCCACGAAAATGGCTTGTCGCATACTGGGCATATTTTGTGAGGTAGGTTTAGTTTTTTATGCGCCATAATTACTTAACCTTAGTATTATTTTGAGTGGTGCTTTTATTTTTTACTTTGCTTGTTTTAGGTGTGATTGCAACATGCTTTCTAAGTATTTTGCCTATGGCACGTTTAACGTCTGGACGCTCTCGGTATTGCCATAATCGTTCGCGGGCGTCTTTTGAGGCGAGTGCTAAATCAAGCATAGGCTCGGGGTAATCTTCACCCAGTTTAAAATCGTTAAAAAGCGCTTCCATTGGTGTTTGCTCCCACGGCTCGTGTAAGTATTCAATAGGGAGCTTTTCAAGTTCAGGGCACCACTTTTTTATAAAGGCGCCGGTAGGATCTTGATCTTCTGATTGTTTAATCGGGTTGTAATGGCGAATAGTATTAATGCCCGTAACCGATGCTTGCATTTGAATTTGCGGGTAGTGAATACCCGGTTCAAAATCTAAAAAGTAATTTGCCAGTGGTAAACTTGCTTGCTGCCAACTTATATTTAAATGATGGGTTACAAAGCTCACCAACATAGCGCGCATTCTAAAGTTAATATAGCCGGTGGCTTTTAAACAGCGCATGCATGCATCTATTATTGGTATGCCTGTTTGCCCCTTTGCCCAGCGCTCAATGTCGCGTTCTACATACTCATCGGTACGATATGGAAATGAGTGATATCCCGGATTTAATGCGTTAAATTCCATGGTGCATTCACTTTCAAATTTTTGCATAAAGTGGCAATGCCAATGCAAACGAGATACAAAAGCAGCAAGCGGACGCTTCCAGCCTTTTTTATCGGGATGGTTTGAATGATAAGCATCTATCGCCATTTGATAGACTTGCCTAAGGCTTATATTTCCCCATGCTAAATATGGCGATAGTCTAGAGCAATGGGTGCGGCTTAAGCTAGGGCTAGATATTCCTTTTTGATAGCCTTTACCGCGCTGGTCAAAAAAACTTTGCATAACTACTCTTGCGTGAAGCGATCCTCCTTGCTGAAAGTTATCATCATCTTGCGTGTAGGTTTTAGGTAACGCTGGAGTTTCATAATCTTTAAGTTTTACGGTATTAACATTTTTCCAATTGGGTATAGCAAGCGGGGAGTGCATTGTTTTTTGCCAGCGCTCATTCCAGTTATCACGATTTTTTTTACCACGAATAACAGCGCCAGTTGGCGATTCTAGCCAGTTTATATGGTTATGCTGGCACCAAGCTTTAATTGCTAAATCGCGTTCAAAGGTATTATTTAGTCCTATTTCTTGGTGGCTAAAAATACGTGATATTTCAAATTGGTTATTGAGCCTTTGAAGCAGTGTTTGCATATTTTCATTAAATATATAAACCTTTGCATTAAAGCGCGCTAACTGAGAATTTAAATTAACAATAGATTGATATACAAAGCGCCAATGCCGCTCATTGTAATGAGCATCTTCAAGTAGAAGTGGTTCAAAGTTATAAAGTAGTAAGGTCGCTATGTCAGTATCGAACGCATTTTTTAAGGGCTGATGATCGCTTAAGCGTAAATCGCGTTTGAACCACACTATGTTTATTTTTTCACGCATTTAATTTACGACTCATCGCTTAAAGTTAGTATATTAGTGTTCACGTTATTTGTGTTTTTTGCTTGCGTATTAGCTAGTTGGTACTGGTTGCTAGATAAAAGTATTGAAATACAAAACAGTTAAAGTTGTTAATACGTAAAGGTTTTAAATTGCGATTTAGTTTTAATAATAAAAAGGAAAAACATGTTTTTAGATTTAACTAATAATGCCAATCACAATGTGTATTCATATTTAGTGGGTGGTATAAGCCCGCGACCTATTGCATGGATCAGCACGTTAAGTGAGAAGGGAATTGCGAACATTGCCCCTTACTCATTTTTTACCGTAGCAAGCTGTAACCCTCCTGTATTAAGTGTTACTCAGGTAAATCCGCGAGATCAAGCTAACAAAGACACCTTAACTAACTTACTGGCGACTAAAGAGTGTGTAGTCAATATTGTTAGCAATAACTTAGTTGAACAAATGAATCAAAGCTGTGCTAATTATCCAAATGACGTGAGCGAGTTTGATGAAGCAAATATACAACAGGCGCCAAGTTTGTTAGTGAGCCCGCCAAGTGTAGCAGCTTCTAAAGTACGTTATGAATGCACATTACGTGAGGTCATTACTATTTCAGACCAGGCAAGTGGCGGTAAAATGATGTTATTAGATGTAGTAGGTATTTGTGTTGATGATGCAATATTAGTAAACGGTTATATTGACCCTGCTCGCTTAGATGCTGTAGGAAAAATGGGGGGTGATTACTTTAGTACAACAAAAGATAAATTTGTTCTTAAGCGCCCTCAGTTGTAGAATACGGACCTGATTTAAAAACATAAAAATAAAAGGATTTTTGATGCGTAAATTCATTGCTGCTGCAATAATCACTCTTCTGAGCTTTAACACCCTTAGCGCGCAAGATAAAAAACTACCAATAGAAGCCTTTGCGGGCTTAAAAGACTTTAGCCAAGTAAAGCTTTCGCCTAATGGTGAAAACCTTGCCTTTGTAAGAAACAACAAAGGCACTTTAATTCTAATGGTAAAAAACTTTAAAACAGGTGTTATTACCCCTGTTTTACAATCTGACAACCAAACTGTATTTTTTGACTGGTATAGCTGGGCGAATGATGATGTGCTGTTGCTTGGTGCACGCCATATAAAGTACCAATTTGGTGGTGCTAAATATACTTCAACACTTATGTATGCTTATAACTTAACTGACGATAAAGGCATTAAGTTGGCTATGAGGGGCAATGCAGCCCGTGGCGAAAGACAACCACAGTTTGCCGATAAAATTGTTAGTTTTTTACCTAAACAAAAAAATAAAATTTTAGTGCAGGGTGACTTTAAAATAGCTAATACCCCAGCGGTATACGAGTTAGACCTAACCACATTGCGCAGAACGCAAATACAAAGGCCTCGTAATAATGTTACAGCGTGGTTTGCCGACAGACAAGGCAATGTGCGAATCGCTAAAATAATGGATGATACCCAATTTACTTATGAATTACTTAACGCTGAGACCGGAGACTGGGACACGTTATTTGATTACGAAGTATTTAGTGAGCAAAGTATTTCTATATTAGGGTTTGATAAAAACCCTAACCTTTTATATATCTCGGCTTTGCACAACGGGCGAGATGCATTGTTTAGACTTAACCTAACTACCAAAGAGCGCGAGTTGATTTACAGTAATGATAAATACGACTTTGATGGTTCTATTTTTTATTCTAGTAAAACAGGTGAGGTTGCAGGGTTTACTGATTCTCACATAGAGGACGGGGTAAACTACTGGGATGCAGATTTAGATAAACTTCACCGTTCTTTAAGAGTATCGCTTCCTAAAGACGACTACGATATTGATATTTTAAGCACCACCGAAGACCAGCAAAAGTATATTGTTTACTTTACCTCAGACAGCACCTCTGGCATGTACCTTCTTGGCGATAGAACTAAAAATGAATTGGCTTTACTTGCTCATGCTTACCCAAAAATAGATGAGACAGTATACGGCGGTAAAGAGCGCATTAGTTATAAAGCGCGAGATGGATTAACCATTGAGGGTTATTTAACGTTGCCTGTAGGGTATAAAAAGGGCGATAAATTACCCACTATAATATTCCCGCATGGTGGTCCAATGGCGCGAGATTACGCTAACTTTGATTATTGGACTGCATTATTGGCTTATCATGGTTACGCTGTATTACAGCCAAACTTTAGAGGCTCAAGCGGATATGGTTACGAGTTTTTAATGGAGTCAATTCAGGGTTTTGGTTTGGCCATGCAAGACGATTTACAAGATGGTGCTAATTGGCTAATTGAGCAAGGTATTGCACAACCTGAAAAAATTTGTATTGGTGGCGCAAGTTATGGTGGTTATGCAGCGTTAATGGCGGTTGTTAAGCACCCTGAAACATTTAAATGTGCTGCCAGTTTTGCAGGCGTAAGTGATTTAGAACACCTTGTTTTTAAAGCGCGTTACTTTACCAATAAAGAAATAGTAAGAAAGCAGTTTGGTACAGATGACGATATGCTAGAGGCTAACTCACCTGTAACGTACGCAAAGCAAATCAACCGACCTATATTATTGGTTCATGGCAGTGATGACAGTGTAGTGCCTGTTTACCATAGCCGGGAAATGGAAGATGAATTAGACGATGAAAATAAAGAGGTTACTTATATTGAGTTAGAAGATGGCGATCACTATTTATCGCATCAAGCACATCGCGTTAAAACGCTGCAGGCTTTTTTAGATTTTTTTGATAAACATTTAAAAAACTAAACAATACAAAGGCGACTTAGGTCGCCTTTTTTGTACAATCTTTTTAAGTAGGTGCACATTGTTTGCACGTTTAGTTGTTAAACTTATTTAAATATGGCCAAGTTATAAATGGCGGTTTAATTTTTAGGTGAACGCTTCCCCATGAAAATTCACAATAAACTTTTTTTAATTTTGTTTAGCTTTACCTTTAGCATTATTGCAGGGCTGGTGGTGCTCATACAATGGAGCATAGGCCAAGGTGTTATTGATTATGTGAATGCAAAAGAAATAAAAGCACTTGAGCCGCTTGTTACAAAGCTCGCAAAGCAATATGAAAGCAGTGCCTCGTGGGACGAAGTCATCCGTGACAATAAAAGTTTTAGACGCCTTGTTGAAGCCGAGTTACAAAGCAGCCAATTTTCTGAATTTGCAGAACGCCCAAGTCCTAGAGGCCGGTCAATGAGGCCACCACCACCTGAACGCGGTCGCTTTGATATGAAAGGCCCTCCCAGACCAAACGATATTGCTCATTACGCGTTACTTGATAAAAATAAGCAACCGATAAGAGGGCGTTATCTCAATGAACTCACCTATATCAATACGCCAATTACTGTTAACAATATAGTCATTGGTTATTTAGCTGTTTCAAAAAGAGATAATTTAGTTGATGGCTACGAGCTTGATTTTTTAGAACAGCAAACAGACTACTTATGGTTTATTGCTATAGCTGCTGCTTTATTTACGTTGCTGTTAACTTTTTTACTATCACGGCATTTAGTCAGCCCCGTAAAACAAATTGCAACAGGTATGCACCAGCTGACCCAAGGTAATTTCACCACTAAGCTTACTCTTGATAGAAAAGACGAATTAGGCCAATTGAGTGAAGATTTTAACATGCTTGCCTTAACGCTCGCTAAAGATGAGCAAGTGCGTAAACGTTGGCTGGCAAATATTTCTCACGAATTAAGAACACCCATGAGTATTTTGCTGGGTGAACTTGAAGCCATGTTACTTGGGGTGCGTGAGCCTAACGCCAAAAATATTAGTTCAGCCAATGATGAGGCGATGCATTTAAAGCGCCTAATAGATGATTTACATATGCTAAATAGTGCCGAATTGGGGGGGATGCACTACACCATGCAGCCAACCGATTTAACAATACTGTTAAATACAATCGAGCAAAAATATCAGGTTATATTTGAGCAGCATACAATCAAACTTTACCTATTAAATAGCGCTCAATATGCCAATGTTGAGGCTGATAAAACACGGCTACTGCAGTTGTTTGATAATATTTTAATGAATGCAGTTCATTATGCTCAGTGCACGACTATTTCAATAACTGCTAAAAACATAAGTAAAAAAGGGCAGTCATTTATTGAGCTGAGTATTGAGGATAACGGAGTTGGGGTAGAGTCTTCACATTTAGCGCATTTGTTTGAATACCTGTATCGAGTTGATGGTGCGCGTAACCGCCAAGAAGGTGGCTCAGGCCTTGGTTTATCAATCTGTAAACATATAGTTGAAGGCCATAACGGTGAGATAGTCGCAGAAAAAGCGGACCTAGGTGGTTTAGCTATTATTATACGCCTGCCAACCATTTAACAATGTTTAAACCTAATCTTTAAATTGCCTACTTTATTAAGTGGTTTGAATTTACGTTACGAATAGAGGTGCCAATGAGTGAACACATTTTGATAGTTGAAGATGAAGAAAAATTATCTAATTTAATGAGTGATTTTTTAATGAATCATCATTTTAATACTCATCAAATACACCATGGGAATGACGTACTTCCATGGCTTGAAATTAATAGGCCAAGCCTTATTTTGCTAGACGTAATGTTACCAGGTCAAAGCGGAATCGAATTATGTAAAGCGATTAGGCGTTTTTCCAATGTGCCTATTATTATGGTATCGGCCAAAGTAGAAGAGATAGATCGCTTGCTAGGGCTTGAGTTAGGCGCAGATGATTATATTTGTAAGCCGTTTAGTTACGCAGAGTTGGTTGCGCGGGTAAAAGCTATTTTAAGGCGTCTCAACGTTTCAGCAGTACAAACATCGGTAATGCAATTAGATGAAACCACCTATAAAGTAAAATACCAAGATAACGACATCGAGCTAACTAACTTTGAGTTTCAGTTGTTTAAACCTTTGTTTAATAACCCGAGTAGAATTTATTCACGAGATAGCTTAATGGATACCATGTACACCGATCAGCGTATTGTGAGTCATAGAACGATTGACAGCCACATAAAAAAATTGCGTAAAAAGCTGGATGAATTAACTAAAACAGAGAGTGTGATTCAATCTGTTTATGGGGTAGGTTATCGCTTTGTACACCCGCAATAAGGGAACAAAGCGATTAACAAAAACGTTGGCGTTTTATTCTTCGTCTGAAAAGTTAATGCGCGCTAGTCGCTCTTGCTCTTCATCGGCTGCAGCTTGTATCTCGTCTAGTACTGAATCAACGTCAGCTTCTTCGCTGTCATCTTCAAATTCACCGGTGAGTATAGAATTAGGTGTAAGTTTTGCCTCTTCAAATAGCGCCCACATTTCTTTAGCGTATTGGGTATTTAACAACTCAGGTGCAAACTCACTATAGTAACGACGCATGTTGTTTACGTCACGAGCAAACATGGCTTCAGCGTTATTGTTAGCAGACGCATTTACAGCTTGCGGTAAATCAATAATCACAGGGCCTTTATCGTCAACAAGCACGTTAAACTCTGATAAATCGCCATGAATAATACCCGCGCACAGCATAAGCATAATGTAATGCATCATCAGTGTATGTTGTTTGATAGCTTCCTCTTTACTCATACTTACATGGCCTAGCTGCGGCGCAACATCGCCTTCGCTGTCAGACACAAGTTCCATAAGTAAAACACCATCAACACAAAAATATGTATCGGGTACACGCACACCGGCTCTAGCTAAACGAGAAAGAGCATCAACCTCAGCATTTTGCCAAATCTCTTCTTCTAACTGGCGTCCGTAACTTGAGCGTTTTCCCATTGCGCGAGCTTGGCGACCACCGCGAACTTTTCGGCCTTCTTGGTATTGTGCGGCTTTTTTAAAACTGCGTTTAACAGCATCTTTATAAACCTTTGCACACCGAATGTGTTCACCACAGCGAACTACAAATACATCGGCTTCTTTACCGCTCATTAGTCGGCTAAGTACTTCATCAATTAAACCGTCATCGATAAGGGGTTGTAAGCGTTTTGGTGTTTTCACAGCTTGCCTGCTAAGTGGAGTTGGTTATTAATCATTATTTAAGAAAGTGCTCTGTAATTAGTTGTTTTATATGCTCAAGCAGTATATCAGCTTTGAGAATTAAGGGCAGTATTACGCGCATTTACACATGCTTGCGTTAGCTTATCTGCTGATTGTAAATTGAGCAACCAGAACGCCCTAGAACACATCAATTTTTTAAATTATTTAATGCTTCCTTATTGTTTGCACATTTTTTGCGTTTTTAAGGTGTAAGTTTACGGTATCAACACGCCCTAAATATAAGGTTATTACTATGAAGCATTTAACATCAACGGCAATGATTGTATTACTTAGCATTGTTTTTTCGGCCAATATTGCTGCAAAAGGAAGTAATAACAAACCGCCTAAGCCAGACTTTTCAACTCTCGACACCGATGGCAATGGTGCAATTAGTTTTGATGAATTTAATACTAAAAAGCCACCTCACGGTGACGCACAGACTATTTTTGATGAAATTGATGCTGACGGTAATGGGGAAATAAGCGAGCAAGAATTAAGTGAACATAAACCACCTCGTCGTGAACGTTGAAAGGAAACTAACATGATCAATTCAATAAACAATAACGCTACTAGTTTTATGCCGCAGCAAAAAAGCCAAGCTGTATCGCTAACATCAGAACAAAGTGATTTTGTAAAAGAAACGCTAGCGCAATTTGATCCCGAAAACTTGACCTCTGAAGATGCAAAGAGCATTCAAGCTGCGTTTGAAGAGCAGGGTATTTCACCCACTAAAGAGCTGGCAGAATTGATGAGCGAGCTTGAATTTGATGCTAAAAGTATTGGTGATGCTGGCCGACCTGAAGGGCAAAGACCGCCTCCACCGCCACAAAATTCACTAGAGCAAGTTAATACAGAAGAGGTAGTAAGTTACCTTGATGAATTACTCGAGCAGTATTCAAGCCAAATAAATGATGAAGATAAAGGCGCTATACTCTCGGCCGTTCAAGAAAAGTTTGGCTTGTCTGAATCTGATTCGTTACTCAGTATTAAAGCGTAAATATATGCAAAAGCTGACATTAAAAGCCCAGTAATACTGGGCTTTTAATGTCGGTGGTTAGTTTAAGCGGGTTTTAATTTTACTGGTGCCATCTTCTTCGGTAAATTTAAACACAAAGTCTTTTTTACCGTCTTGGTTAATATCAACTAACAAAATATCTTTACTTTTTTTAGGTAGGGTTAATTTTATTTTTTTACGCTTTTTGCTCAGCAAATTGTTCTCATCGCCGTAGTAAACATAGAGCGTTTTTTTGCTGTACTTATAGACTGCATCGGTTTTGTTATCGCCGTTTATATCGCCTATGTATAAAGGCGGGGTTGCATCGCCATTACTCATATTTATTTCCATCTCAAGATCAATTTCTATGCTTGATTTGCTGGCAAATGAGCCATCTGCTTGTTGCTTATAAATATTCATTTCTACATCTACGTCAGTTTTACCACCGCCCATAGCCATAGAGGCAATAGTGCCAAGGCCAATGTCTAAGTCCATTGTTTGAAGGTCTATTAAGCCATCGTTATTAAAGTCTGTTTCAAATACAAGCTGACTAGGGCCGCTGGTATTTAACAATTTAATAGGTGTTTCACTAAACCCTGTTTTATTACCCAAATAAAGGTTATGCGCTATGTCAATATCGAGCGAATCCATACCTTTCACTGGCTTATATTGCTTGGTAATAAAGTCTAAATAACCATCGTTGTTTATATCAATAAGCTGTTTTATTTTGCGTTTTTCACCGTTACTGAGCTCTCCCAACTCAATATTAAAATTAACGTCAGTCATGGTTTTATTGTAACCATTAGCATTAGCGTAAAGTACATCGGCGCCTTGCTTATTTAAAAATACTAAGTCGTTTAGGCCGTCGTGGTTAAAGTCGGTAATAGTAGGCTGGTTATTAATATCAACCTCAAGGGTGAGTCCTTCTTTTGAAAAATCACCGGTAAATAGCGCTTTTTTTTCAAAAGTATGAGGAGTAAATTGGCCGTTGGTGTTTTGAACATACAGAGTTGTTTGGTTTAAGTCAGGGAGCAAAATATCACTCAGTCCATCTTTGTTTGCGTCAATAATAAAGTTTATTTTTTCAAACTCGGTGACTTCTAGCTGGTTTATTACTGATGTGTATGTAAATAACAGTGAAGGTGTATCCTTACCTGCTTTGTAAATGCCATCGCTTGCTACAACAAGCGCTTGTTTACCACTCGTATTAGCCAGTGTTGCCACGTCAAAGCCAATGGCATTATCAGGCAAAATTAGCTGAGTACTTTGTGCTGATATCAAATCAATATGTTCTAGCTGTTTAAGCTCTTTGTTGAATGCAAATAACGTCGTTGAGCCGGTTGTTACTAACTCTTCGGTGGTTTTAATCGACATAGTTTGTGCCGATAAAACACTAGGCACAAGCAATATAAGTAATGCACTAAATGGTTTCAACATGGTAAGTCCCTTTGTGTAGTTTTAAGTAGGCAAGTATTTAACTCTCTTAAGCCTACGGCAAAAACTAACGTTAGGGTGTAAGTAATTGTAATAAAATGTTTATACTAAATGGATTAATAAAGTAAGTGCTTTTAGGTGTTAGTGCGAATTGTTATGGCGATGTTTATTCTATTTTAGGTAAAAATAATGCGCTAATAGCGCCACAAAACCCAAGCATGCTATAGAGCAAAATAAGTTCAGCGGTAGACAAAAAGCTCTCAAGTAACCCAAGACTGCCTAACATGAGTAAAAGCACACCAATAACCGTATTACTTACCGCAACATAATCGGTACGTTTGTTTCCTTGTGCCATATCGACTAAATACGTTTTGCGGCCAAGGCGAACCCCCTGGTGAGCAACAGAAAGTAAAAAGTAAAGCGTAGGCAGTAGCCACCATGCACTCAATAAATGGTTAAACCACGTTGCAATAACAAATACCGCTAAACCATTGAAAGTGACTAGCATGGCACTAAGCACTAAAACTCGCTGGCTTGATAGGTCACTTAATCGCCCCCAAATTGGCGCCGACACTAAACTAGCTAACCCCGATACGGCAATAAACGTTGCAAGTAATGAAAACTCAAACGACTGGCGACTTGCTAAAATAATATAAAATGGTGCGCTTAAAGCTGAGCACAACAAAAAAGCCCGTGTGACAACAAAGTGGGCAAATTGCTTATCGTGGTAAAGGAGTTTAAGTTTTGTAAATGCGTGCAGTAAACCGTTTTTTCCTCCCTCAGTGGCCCCTTTGTATTCATTTATGCGACTATAAAAAAAGGACGCCACAATCCACATTATTGCGCCCAATACCAAGGCAATTAATACTGTGTTTTGTTCTTTCTGCTGAGAAAAAAACCACATCAACAGCCCAAAGGTCAGGGTTGCCAAACCTGCAATACTTGCCGCTAAGCCACTAATATTACCTCGCTGTTTTTTTGGAATCACTTTTCCCAGTACATCTTTTGCTGCTACTGAATTAAAGCCACGCGCTAAACTAAATAAAATTAACAAACCTAAAATAGCGTAGCCTGCTTGTTTTCCCTCTAATACAAAAGCAACGCCTACCATGGCTAATATACATATCGCTTGCGCAATAGCGCCAATCACCCACACCCATTTTCGAACAGATAGTTTGCGGATCACATCGGCAATGGCCAACTGCGGAAGTAAAGAGCCAGATTCCCTTATTGGTACAAGCCAAGCTATAAAGCTGCCAGGCACGTTTAAGCTGTGCATTAACCATGGGAGCGTTACTTTAGGGTTGAGCAGTGCATCTGCAAATTTACTAAACAGTTGGCTCAGTAATAGAACAATGAAGTTACCGGGTACCTCTTTACATGCAGATTCATCAATTTCTTTGCAGGCTTTAGCATCTTCTTCATTATTAAGGCGCTTATAAATTTGCTCTTTTGTTAGTTTGACCACGGTGTTTTCACAAATTTTGAAGTAAGTAAATTTATACTAGGTTGATATGATTAAATATTCTACTCTCAGTTAGGGTGGTGTGATCACTTTAGCAACGCCATATTAAAATTGAGTATAAAAAACCAGCATTTAAGCTGGCTTTTTTTTATGCATTCTAGCACTTTATTTAAAGTCGTCTGCGCTATGTCGTTCGGCTAACTGATCTTCTTCGGGGCCCCATGTGCGATTAACACGACGACCTCTTTTAACCGCGGGACGCTCAGCAATTTGTTTAGCCCATCTAACAACATGAGTATAAGAGGCAACGTCTAAAAACTCTGCAGCATCGTACAAGTCGCCTAAAACAAGCGAGCCATACCAAGGCCATATAGCCATGTCGGCAATTGAATATTCATCGCCAGCCATATAGTCATTATTACTTAAATGCTGGTTAAGTACATCGAGTTGGCGTTTGGTTTCCATAGTAAAGCGGTCAATAGGGTATTGCATTTTACTTGGCGCATAACTATAAAAATGGCCAAACCCGCCGCCTAAGTAGGGTGCAGAACCCATTTGCCAAAATAACCAGTTACGACACTCGGTTTTTGCTACAAGGCCTTTAGGTATAAATGCGTTAAATTTTTCACCTAAATATTGCAAAATAGAGCCCGACTCAAATACACGTGTTGGCGGTGTTGTTGAGTGATCAAGTAACGCAGGGATTTTTGAATTTGGATTAATATTAACAAAGTCAGAACCAAACTGATCCCCCTCGCCAATATTAATTAGATAAGCATCGTATTGCGCCTCATTAATACCAAGCTCTAAAAGTTCTTCAAACATAATCGCGGCTTTTTGGCCGTTCGGTGTTGCTAGCGAGTAAAGCTGAAATGAATGTTCACCAATAGGTAAGGTTTTGTCATGAGTTGCCCCAGCTATGGGCCTATTAATATTGGCAAACTTACCGCCACTTTCACTTTCCCACGTCCATACTTTGGGTGGTGTGTAATCGTTTTTATTGCTCATAAATAACCTCACTGTTAGATTAATTTACTTAAAATAGTTTTTCACAAACCTTTTTGTCTATCTGCTTTTGCTAATTTATAACCCAAAAACAATCCACTTAAGGCTCCGAATAAGTGGCTTTCAAACGAAATATGAAAACGTTGCGGCAATACGCCCCAAATAAAACCGCTATAAAGTATGGCAACGACTACAGCGATTACGATTGATTTTAGCGAGCGCCTAACCACGCCATAGCAGAGAATAAAACCCCATAAACCATATATTACACCGCTCAAACCAACATGAAAATTACTGCGACCAAATGCCCATACAAGCAAACCACCTAAAAGCGCAGTAAAAAAAAACACGGTGTAAAATCGTTTAACACTGTATTGACAAATAAGCCAACTGAGCACTGCAAAAGGCAGCATATTACTGGCAAAGTGCCACCAGCTACCGTGTAAAAAGGGAGCGCAAAGTATGCCAATTAAACCTTGAATGCTACGCGGATAAATACCTAAACCATTGAGGTTTATTCCAGGGAGGCTATTAATAACTTGAAGTACAAAGCAAACAGCAACAATACTAAATATTGCAAATCGTGAAGTAGTAACTAATGACAGAGACTGGGTTGTCATATATTTTCCCTAATGAGCTTGAGCAGTTGCTAGTATAGGAATTGTATTGAGTAATGAAAAGCAAATAAAAAGCACAGCTAAAATGCTGTGCTTAATCAAGGCCGTATTGGCCTTTAGTGTATAATTGCTATTAACCTAATTTAGTTAATAGTTTTTTAGCAGCAAGCTCTGAACTCGCAGGGTTTTGACCTGTGATCAATAAACCATCTTCTAAAGCAAGCACACCCCAATCTTCAGTTTTTTGGTAGTCGCCGCCTTTTTTGATTAGCTCGTCTTCCACTAAAAAAGGAACTACGTCAGTCAGTTGTACTGCTTCTTCTTCGCTATTAGTAAAGCCGGTTACTTTTTTACCTGCTACAAATGCGTTGCCGTCTGCATCTTTGACATTTAAAAACACAGCACTTGCATGACATACGCCAGCAACTGGTTTTTCTTCTTTAATAAAGCTTTCAATTAGCGATACAGAATCGGAGTTATCTACTAAATCCCATAATGGGCCGTGGCCACCAGGGTAAAATACTGCGTCGTAATCACTTGAATTTACTTCGCTTAGTGCATGGGTATTAGCCATTAGCGCTTGCGCTGCGCTGTCTGCATCGTAACGTTTAGTTGCATCGGTTTGAAAATCAGCAAGCGTGCTTGTAGGGTCAATTGGCGGTTGGCCGCCAGCCGGAGACGCAAGCGTTACTTCAGCGCCTGCATCAACAAATGCATAGTAAGGTGCTGCAAATTCTTCAACCCAAAAACCGGTTTTTTCACCTGTGTTACCAAGATCCGAATGTGAAGTAAGTACCATAAGTATTTTTTTAGCCATAACAATATTCCTTCGATAATTGAGTTAATTAGTATTTGGTATTCACCAAACTCGTGTATTTACTATATGCATTTAAACCACTTTAAACAACGATGATAAATTTGACTTTATTGGTTTAATAATTGATACAATATGTGGGTTGAATTTTAAACTAGGCGGAAACAGCCATGAAAGTCTCATTCGAACAATTAAAAAGTATGGTGGTGTTTGCACAAATTGTAGAGCAAGGAAGTTTAACTGCCGCTTCTAAGCAACTAGGTTTAACACGCGCTGTGGCAAGTTATCACTTAAAAAAATTAGAAACCCAGCTTGAAGTTACACTTTTAAACCGCTCTACTCGCACAATGACACTTACAGAGGCCGGTATAGCGTACTACGAGCGTTGTCGTGTTATTACTGAGCAAGCCAATGCCGCTAATCAACAAATAGAAAATATAAAAAGCGAGCCGCAAGGTTTACTTAAAGTGAGTTGCCCAGTGAATGTAGGTATGCAATTAATTGTACCCGCTATAAATACGTTTAAGCGTCAATATCCAAAAATTGACATCGACCTACAACTGACAGACGACGTAGTAGATATAATAAAAAATGGCTTTGATATTGCCATTCGAGGTGTTGCGTTAAGTGACTCAAACTTACAAGCGACAAAACTAACCACAATGAGCACCTGTATTTGTGGCTCGTCAGATTACTTTAACTATTTTGGTAAACCTAAAACGCCAGCTGAGTTAAAAGCGCACAAATGGGTCGTTTATCAATTAGGGAGTAAAACATTAACACTGCAAAAAGATGGCAAACAATACGACATTGCAATGCAAGGTGGTTTAAGTACTAATAATGCGGCAGCTCGAACGGCATTTGTAGAAGCGGGGCATGGCCTCGGTCGTATTCCTCTTTATGATGCGTGGCCTAAAGTGCAAGCTGGGCTACTAGAGATCATACTAGACGATTACAAAACTAAAGATATTGAGCTTTACGGGGTGTTTCCGCCTGGTGCCACAGGCTCTAAAAAACTTAGGTTATTTATTGATTATTTAAAAGCCTACTTTGTAAAGCAGCATACCGCGCTGGGTATGCTGAAAAGTACTTAATAAGACGTTTTTTTACGTGTTTATAAAGTGCGACTAAATAGCGCCACGGCTTGTTGGTACATTGCGATTGCCAGTGCGCCGTCGTATCGCTCACCTTCATCACGCATAAAGGCATGTTGCGCGTTAACCTCTTGCCACTGGTAGTTAATGCCTGTCGCTACACATTGCTGATAAATTTTACTGCGGCCTTCTTGTGGTACATGAGGGTCTTGTTTACCCCAAATAAAATGTATTTCACCTTGTATATCGGCCATGCGCTCAAATGAATTGTTTCCTTCTTGAGCTGGTAATGTATTGCTGTGAATATCCGTTGCGTATAAGCAAAACGCTGCTTTAATTTGGGGATTAAGTGCAGCTCTGTAAGCTAAATGTCCGCCAATACATACACCCATCGCTCCCACTGAACCTGAGCAATACTGCTGCGATTTTACAAAATCGATTAATGTTTGTGTGTCGCTATCGTGATGCTCAAGCGGTTTTTTCCACTTATCCGCATTGCCTTTGTCTTTACCTGCATCATCGTAGGCAAGTACAGTTCCGATAGGGTTTAACTCATGAAATACTTCAGGCACGAGTACAACAAAACCATGGCTTGCCAAAAGTGCGGCACTTCGAGCAATAGGAGCCGTTTGCTGAAAAATCTCAGAATAAAAAACAATGGCAGGAAACTGCCCATCGGCTTGTGGACGATACACTGTGGTTCGCATTAGGCCTGTTGGCGTTGGTAAGTCGGTATTATGTTGTTGGATGATCATAAAAGCGCTCAGTTAAAAAGGTTTGGTAATTTCTTTATGGTAACTGAGCGCAGCAGAATAAACGACCGCTGAAATGCGTTTTTAAATGCTGGCTGGCATTTTATTACAGCTTGCGTAGTAGCTTACCGTGGCTGGCCAATCAGAAAATATACCCATTACACCCACTTGTTTTGCTAAAACATCTACTACAGTCATCATATCGCCATCGTTATTGATTACATCAGCAATTGACTGATAATAATAACCACCCCCTTCATTTAGCGGCCCTGAGCGCTCTAGGCTCCATGCTATGAGCTTCAAACCTGCCGCTTTTGCTTCAATTGCGTATTGTGAAGGAACAATATTGTTGTCGTTATCGATGGTAAGCATCATCCAAATGGGAGGTGCAAGTATTTTAACGTCGTCAGCAACCAGTTCAGCCATGCTTGGTTGCCATGTTGCTGGATTGCTCGGGTCAAAACCAGCTTCACTATCGCGACCATCTAAATAAACACTTTGACCTGCAAATTCAGGGTTGGTGTTAATCCAATATTTTACATCGTCTAAATTAAACGATTGTGGGTATACATGATTTGCGGGAACATCTAATTGCGTGTACTCATCAAGCATTTTTTGTGCGTATTGTTCTTGGCTCATACCATCAAAAGGCATGCTAACTTGAGGCGACTTAAGCTCTGGGGTCATTTTTACACCCAACTCTTTAAATAACTCAATACTTTGCTTGTGGGTTAATAGCGTTCCTGTTTTTGAGTATAAATCGGTACGCCAATTTGGGGTGCCGTCAAGGTATTCTGCCACTGTGGTGGCTTTAGGATTCGCACCATCCATTTTTCCTTCAAGGGTTAAAAATTCGCTCAGGCTAATATCGCTTGTACAGCACTTTGCTGAGGCCGGAGTCCCAGTATTTGGATCGGCTGGGGTAAATGGCACACTGCATTTGGCGGCAAGTTCTGGGATAGCTAAAATGTTAGTGGTGGTATGTAAGTCACATTGTGAGTGGCGACACACTAGTTCTTTATCGTTTGTAAACGTTACATCGCACTCTACAATACCTGCGCCCATTCGCGCTGCTGCAATATAAGATTCTTTAGTGTGTTCAGGGTATTGCATTGGGGCACCGCGATGCCCAATTGAAAAGTCTGTCTTATAAAATGGGCCATCTTGGCATGATGCTAATTGTGTTTTTAACTCGCTTGGCGCCATGTCGTTAATTAAATAATCAGGGCGTGTGCCAAGTTGAACATTGCTACCTTGGGCCACTTCTACAACGACTGGCGTGGGTACTTCTACAATTTCAACTTCAGTGTTAGTTACTAAAACGTCTTTTTCGACTACTTTAACTTCATCGTCACAACCGGTAAGTGCAACAATTAGAAGGCAACTGGCAGATAAGGTAATACGCTTCATTGTTTATCCTTAAAAAATAAAAGTTGCACTACCTTAGTAACTCTTAATGACAATTAAACGACAGAAAAGTGAACTTATTTTTTCGTCATTATCTGATTAACCACTAACGCTAAAAGCATTATTGCTGCACCAATACTTAGCCTAAAAATATCGGCATCTCTATTCCAAATAACAATATTAACAATAATACCGGCAGGGATGAGTAAGTTATTCATGACCGCCAACGCCCCAACATTGACAAGCGTTGCGCCTTTATTCCATAAAAAATAACCTAGGCCAGAAGCCACAACCCCTAAATAAATTAAAATACCCCATTGTGTATTTGTGCTTGGCAGCTTGCTTGGATTGCCAAATAAAGCGTAACATAATCCTGCAACAATAAGCGCACCAATAAAAAACCAGCTAAATGCCGCCTTGTCGTCAAATTCCTTGCCTTGCATTAACCGTTTGTAAGTAACTTGCCCGGTTGCAAAACTTAAATTGGCTCCTTGTACAAGCAACAGCCCTAGCCAAAAGTCATTGTCGAGATTTTCATAACGAATTGCTACTGCACCCAATACGGCAATTAAGGCGACAATAAAAAATTGCGGATTAAACTGTTTGTTAAGGGTATCGTTTAATAAAGTAATATAGAGCGGCGTCATAACCGTAAAAAGCAATACTTCAGGGACGCTTAAAAACAAAAATGAGTGGTAGTAAAAAATGTACATAACCCCAAGTTGCACAGCGCCTATTAACATAAGCTTGATTGCGAGGGTGGGAGGAAGGCGTTTAATAAACGGTAAAAATACCAATGTAGCTAGCGCAACACGTATTAATACGCTAAACCATGCATCAACGTGCCCAGCTAAATATACGCCAATTAAACTAAACGAAAATGCCCAAAGCAGGGTCACTGCAAATAAATAGCCCATAACCATCATTTTGTAATAATTAATTGGCTAAGTTTATCTGTTATAAATTAAGGTATAAACAATAAAAGCCCGCAAGCGGGCTTTTATATTAAAAATAATAAGTTATTATTCTACTAAACCACGGCGCTTAAGTAGTGCGTCGGTTGTTGGTTTTTGACCTCTAAACTCAATGTAGCTTTGCATTAAGTCGCGGCTATTACCTTTTGATAGGATTTCTTTACGGAAGTTATCGCCGTTTTCACGTGTTAAACCACCGTTGTTTTCCATGTGTGCAAACGCATCGGCTGCAAATACTTCAGTCCAAAGGTAGGCGTAGTAACCCGCAGAGTAACCGCCAGCAAAAGTATGGCTAAAGTAGTTTGATTTATAACGCGGTGGTACAGGGTAGTAATCAATACCATGAGCTTTTAGTGCTGCGTTTTCAAACTCTTGAACATCATTGATTTTCTTATCTGAACCAAATGAATGCCATTCCATATCCAGTAAAGCAGCAGCTAAATATTCAGTAGTACCAAAACCTTGGTTGAATTTTTGCGATGCTAATACTTTATCAAGTAATGCTTGTGGAATTGGCTCACCTGTTTTGTAGTGCTTAGCGTAATTAGCAAGTACGCTAGGCTCAATCATCCAATCTTCATGCGCTTGAGATGGAAATTCAACAAAGTCACGCGCCGTTGCAGTACCAGCAAGGCTTGGGTATTTAACATCTGAGAATAAACCGTGAGCCGCATGACCAAATTCATGGAACATAGTCGACACTTCGTCAAAGGTCATAAGCGTTGGCTCGCCTTCAGCAGGCTTTGGAATATTTTGCGCGTTATAAATAACAGGTTTAGTGCCTTTTAAGCCGCTTTGGCTTACGTATGCACTCATCCATGCGCCGCCACGCTTGCCTTCACGTGCGTATGGGTCCATGTAAAATAAACCAATTGCACTGCCGTCAGCGTTGAATACTTCATAAACGGTTACATCTTCGTGGTAAACCGGTAAGTCTTGACGTTCTTTGAACGTAATACCGTACAGTTTATTCATTGCAAAGAATAAACCATCGTTAATTACTGAGCTCATTTCAAAGTAAGGTTTAACTAACGCAGGGTCTAGGTCGTACTTTTCAGCCCGTACTTTTTCAGCGTAAAATGCCCAATCCCAAGGTTTAAGTTCAAAGCTTTCGCCCGAATCATTAATTACTTTTTGAATAGCAGCGGCTTCAATTTTTGCTTTTTCAACTGCTTTAGGGGCAAGGTCATCTAAAATGCCATATACATTTTCAGTTGTTTGCGCCATACGCGACGTCATTACATACGAAGCCCAGTCTTTGTAGCCTAACAGCTCTGCTTTTTGTGCACGCAAGTTAGTTTCTTCAATGATGATAGGGCCATTAGTTTGTGCTGCACGGTTTGCTGATGCAGTAAAAATTTGCTTACGTAATTCGCGGTTTTCAAGGCTCGATAAAATAGGCTGTTGCGTGGTGTTCACAAGCGTGATCATGTAGCCATCTTTACCTGCTTTTTTGGCTGCAGCTGCAAGGCCTGCAATTTCACCCTCAGAAAGGCCTGCAAGTTTAGACTTGTCAGTAACAACAATCACATCTTCTTTAAACGATTTTAAAACGTTTTGTGAAAACGCAGTAGATAAATTAGCAAGCTGTGCGTTAATTTCGCGCATTTTTGCTTTTTCTTCGTCACTTAATTTAGCACCGGCTTTTACAAACTGCTTGTAGTAAAAGTCAACAAGGCGTTGATCTTCAGCGCTTAGTGCTGCTTGGTTATCGTAGATTGTTTGAACGCGCTCGAATAAAGCACCGTTTAAATAAATGTCATCAGAGTGAGCCGATAATACTGGCGCCATTTTTTTACTAATACGCTGGTATTCGTCATCTGAAATTAAGCCCGATAAGTTATAAAATGCCGTTGATACACGGTTCAATAACTCACCAGATAGTTCCATTTCAACTAATGTGTTTTTAAATGTTGCTGGCTCTGGGTTATTAGCAATTGCTTGAATTTGAGCTGTATGCTCTGCAATACCCGCGTCGAATACAGCTTCGTAATCTTTAGTACCAAATTTATCAAACTCAGGTGCCATGTATTGTAAAGGACTTGGTTTGAATAACACATTGCTTGCGTTTACGTCTTGCACTTGTGCTGCGCTTTCTTTTGCCATTGTTTGTGTTTCTGATTTATTTTCTGAACAGGCAGATAGTAATAATGCACTAGCAATTGTAGTGGCGATTAGGGTTTTACGCATAATAACTCCATAGAAAGATTAGCCGGAATAGGCTCTTCGAGTCGAAAAACCCACTTAACTTACCAAATTTTGATTTATATACAATAAAGTTTATCGAGATTATGCAGGATTTAAACGCAAATTAGCTAAAAATAGATGTTTAGGTAGGTAAAAGTAGCTTGTGTTGATTGTTTTTTGGTGGCACAAGTACTGCAAAATAACAAAGTGTATTTTTTAAAGTCAGTTAAATTGCATTGTGGCGTGCTAAGGTTAGTTAATTAAAACACATTCACCCTATAATAAAATTAAAGACTCCCGATTGGAAAATAAATGAATTTAGAACAAATAAACGAAATCCTTTCTTTTGTTGTATTTAGTTACAACGATATACAACTCACAGTGGCAAAAATAATTCAGGTGCCGCTTATTTTATTTGCAATGTGGTTTGTGGTGACACACATTGGCAAGTTAATAAAGAGAACTTTACTCGCAAAAAAAATAAGCCAAGATGCTGTTCATTTATTTACGCGTATTTATTTTATTTTAAGTATCGCCATTTTAGTTTTTACCTCGCTAGAAGTATTAAATATTCCATTGACGGCTTTTGCGTTTGTATCTGGCGCCATAGCAATAGGCGTGGGGTTTGGTGCGCAAAATATAATTAATAACTTTATAAGCGGTTGGATATTAATGTGGGAACGCCCCATTCGAATAGGTGATTTTTTAGAAGTCGGCAGTGCTAAAGGTGTCGTCGAAACTATAAATACTCGTTCAACGCGTATACGTCGAAATGATGGCGTACATATGTTGATCCCCAACAGCCAATTATTAGAAAACACCGTAACAAACTGGACGTTAATTGATGGGAATGCACGCTCGTCGGTAAGCGTAGGTGTTGCTTATGGATCGGATGTAGTTTTAGTTAAAAAACTCATCCAACAGGTGCTTGATGAGCATAAAGCGATTTTAAAAACACCAAAATCGGCAGTGCTTTTTGACGACTTTGCCGATAGCTCATTAGTTTTTAACGCTGTTTTTTGGGTATGTGCTGAATCTGAAACCATGCTTAGAACCGTGCGCAGTGATATTCGCTTTAGTCTGTACGATGTATTTGAGCAAAATAATGTAGTGATTGCGTTCCCTCAACGAGACATTCACATAGATGGAGAAATAGCCTTAAAACGAACGTGATAAAGCATTGAGGAAAAAACCGGCTAGTGCGGTTTTTCACCTTAGCAAAAACTGTTCCTAATTTAGGTTTTTTAGTTAAAACGTTAAAACTGCTACTTTATTTGTAGTTTTATTGATAAGGACATATGTCCTTATATTTGGGTTTTTACATCTAAAAAGTAATAAAAAGTCGCTATCTTGTGGTTAAATGTTGCAAAAAAGTTTCAAAATTACAAATATTTTATGCAGTAAATTTATCACACAGTGGTATAATCTCACTCGTTCGTTCAGCCTTATTATTTCGTTTTTGTACTCTCGATAATAAGGTCCGCGCGCATATAGCCAAGTCGCGAAAAATTGTACGAGCCCGCAATGAATACATTGCGCAACACAAAAAACCGTTGAACAAGAGTGCATACAAAAGGTTAAAACCCGACATGAAAGCAATTAAAAAATCTGCAATAGCGACAATCATTAATGCCGCACTATTATCTGCTGCTGGCACTTCTGTTTCTTCATTTGCTGCTGAAGAAGAAACGGCTAAAAAAAATAACCAATTAGAAGTTATTCAAGTTACTGCTCGTAAACGTGTAGAAAATGCTCAAGAGGTGCCTGTAGCTGTATCTGCACTGCAAGGTGATAACCTTGATGCATACAGCTCGGCAGGCATGGATATTCGTTTTATGAACGCAAAAATTCCAAGCTTGTCTATCGAATCTTCATTTGGCCGTTCTTTCCCACGTTTTTACGTACGTGGTTTAGGTAACACGGATTTCGATTTAAATGCGTCTCAACCTGTATCGTTAGTTGTTGATGAAGTTGTTCAAGAAAATGCGATTTTAAAAGGCTTTCCTGTATTTGATGTTGAACGCGTAGAGGTATTACGTGGTCCGCAAGGTACTTTATTTGGCCGTAATACGCCTGCAGGCCTTGTTAAGTTTGACTCAGTTAAACCTAGCCAAGAGTTCGACGGTTACGGTGCGGTTTCATACGGAAGCCGTGGCGCAGTAGACACTGAAGGTGCTGTAGGTGGTGCGTTAACAGATCGTTTATCTGCTCGCGTTTCATTATTATGGCAAGATAAAGATGATTACATTGATAACCAAGCACCTAATTTTGAAGCTAAAGATCAACAGGGCGGTTATACTGAAAAAGCAGCACGTATTCAGTTTTTATACGAAGGCGATGATTTTTCTGCTTTATTAAACTATCACACACGTGATTTAGATGGTTCACCTATCGCGTTCCGCGCAAATGTTATTGAGTCTGGTTCTAACGAATTAGTCGATAATTATGAGCACGATGTTGTATATCAAGATGCCGGTGCTCGTTCTACTCAACAAGTAGAATCTGAAGGTATGAGTCTAAGACTTGAGTGGGATCTTGAAAACCACACTGTAACGTCTATCTCTGCATGGGAAAGCGCTGAAATATACTCTCGTGGTGATATTGACGGTGGTTACGGTGCTGTCTTCCTTCCTGATTACATGGGGCCTGGCTTTATTCCTTTCCCTTCAGAAAGTGCCGATGGTATCCCTGAGCAAGATCAAATTACTCAAGAGCTTCGTTTATCAAGTAACTTTGACGGCGACTTAAACTATCAAGTGGGCGTTTTTTACTTTGATGAAGAACTAACAATTGAAAACTTTAGCTACGACACATTTTCATCACCAAATGCTGGCGCCTTAAACGGGTATGTAAAACAGCAGCAAGACACAACAGCATGGGCAGTATTTGGCTCGGTTGATTATGTTGTATCTGATGATTTAAAAGTAACAGCGGGTCTTCGTTACTCTGATGATGAAAAAGACTTCTCTGCAGATCGTACACTAAGCCCTATTGGCGGTGGTGCTTTATTTATCGAGCAAGATGTTAGCGATAGCCACGTGAGCTGGGATTTATCTGCAAACTACAAAGTAAACGAGGACGTAAACTGGTACAGCCGTGTAGCGAACACATTCCGTGCACCAAGCTTGCAAGGTCGTATTTTATTTGGTGATGAAGTAACAACCGCTGATTCTGAAACCGTAACTTCATTTGAAACAGGTATTAAATCAGACGTGTTAGACGGACAAGGTCGCGTAAACGCAACTGTGTTCTACTACACAATGAGCGATCAGCAATTGACTGCTGTAGGTGGTGGTGCAAACTTTAACCGCTTAATCAATGCAGATAAAACCACGGGCTACGGTTTTGAGTTAGACACTGAGTGGGTATTAAGCGATGAGCTTAATGCAACATTTAACTTAAGCTATAACAAAACTGAGCTTAAAGATAATGACCTAGCTGTAGCTGTGTGTGGCCAGTGTACTGTGACAGATCCAACTTTCCAAGTTGCAGGTCCTTTTGGTCCTGAAGCTCGTGCAATTTTAGACGGTAACAGCTTACCGCATGCACCAGAGTGGATTTCTAACTTTACACTTCGTTACACTAAAGAGCTTGAAGATGGTGATTTCTTTGCAAATGGTGACATTTCTTACCGCAGCAAAATCAACATGTTCTTATATGAGTCTGTAGAGTTTGAAGGCAAGCCTTTAACTGAAGTTGGTCTTCGTGCAGGTTACAGATGGGCACAAGGTGACTACGAATACGAAGTTGCTGGTTTTGTTCGTAACTTATTTGATGAGCAACAAGCAATAGGCGCAATCGACTTTAACAATAACACAGGTATTGTTAATGAAGAGCGTTATGTTGGTGCTGAATTTAAAGTTAAATTCTTCTAATTAGTAGATTAGAAATATGCATTTAAAAGCCTGCCATGTGCAGGCTTTTTATTTTGTGATCCCTTTTAGAACTGTTAAAGTAGCGCATAATTGGTTTATTGATAGAGAAATATAATGGCTGGATTTTGGAATTACCGTGTAATTTTTTGTGAAGCAACAAAAGATGAAGCAGCGCAATATCAAATACACGAAGTAGAATATAACCTTAATGGTAAAGTAACTAATTGGTCTGAAACAGGTGCAGCACCGTTTGGTACAACGCTTGATGAATTAAAAGATGATTCGGCGCGCTTAAAAACTGCTTTTGAAAAACCTGTACTTAAGGTGGTTCGTAAAGCCCGTGGCTATGAGTTAGTTGATATTGAAACCGGTGAAGAAGCTTTTGGTGAGCCGCCGGCGGGTTTAACGCAGTAATAATGAAAAACAAAAAAGGTGCTCTAGCACCTTTTTTTAGCACTTTAATTTAAGGAGAGATCATGAGCTTACAGGCCGTTTTATTTGATATGGATGGCACGCTAGTCGATTCAGAAGCGATGCATTTTGTATGTTGGAGCACATTGTTAGCGCCATTTGAGGTAAGTTATTTAGAAGATGAATTTTGTCAGCGGTTTTCAGGGCGTCCTACACTAGAAGCGGCAATTGAAATTAAAAGTGAGAATAACTTATCAGTTAGTGCTGAGTTTTTAGCTGCTGAAAAATACCGATTATTTGGTGAGTACGTCAAAACGAACTTACCACCGCTTATGCCATATGTAGTACAAACGTTAAAAGCGGTTAAAAATAGTGGCTTAAAAATGGCACTTGTCACCGGTAGTGCAACAAGCGAAGCTATGCCAATTCTAAAAGGATTAGGGTTTTATGAGCTGTTTGACACACTTGTTACTAAAGACGATGTAATTAATCCCAAGCCTGCAGGCGACCCGTATTTACTCGCTTTAAAGCAAATAAACATAAAGCCAGAAAATGCGATAGCCGTAGAAGATACATTTACAGGCGTAAGCGCCGCAAATAATGCGAGTTTAAGGGTGGTTGCTATTGCTAATAGCCACACCAAAGATCATGACTTTAGCAAAGCGACCTATTGCATGGGTAACCTTGATGAGTTTTGGCAATGGGTGCAATCTCAACTATAGTTTAAGTCACTATTACCTAGCTTGGATGCGCTAATGATTGCTATAAAATGGATGTTATTTATTACGGTTATTTTGTTTAGCTGCTCGGCTTATACTTCTCAGCCTTCTGTATTATTAGCCAAAGTATATGATGAAGAAAAGCACAATGATATTAGTGCGTATTTAGTTAGCGAAAAATTTGACGGTGTAAGAGCCATATGGACCGGCACACAGTTTGTTACTCGCAAAGGTAATGTGATTAATGCACCACCTTGGTTTACTTCATCACTGCCTAACATATGGTTAGATGGCGAGCTTTGGACTGAACGGGCACATTTTGCTGCATTAAGCGGTATAGTAAGAACTAAAATACCAAATAACCAAGACTGGCAAACTGTCACTTACAAAATATTTGATATGCCAGATAAAACCCTACCTTTCAGTGAGCGTTATAAAAATTACACCCAACTTGTTACACATATTAATCAGCCCCATATCCAAGCCGTTAAACAGCGTCGATTTAAAAATAACAAACAGCTTTCTGACTATTTTAATAACATAACTTCGCTGGGTGCAGAAGGCGTTATGTTGCACTTAGCTGATGCAAAACACAAAAGTGGACGAAGTGGTGCTTTGTTAAAGTTAAAACCTTACCTTGATGCTGAGGCGGTTGTCATTGCTTATTTACCGGGTAAAGGGAAATACACGGGGATGCTTGGTGCGCTGCGCGTTAAGTCAGCCTCTGGGCAGCTATTTTCAATTGGTACAGGATTTAGCGATGCCCAACGGCAAAACCCACCGGCCATTGGTAGCACCGTTACCTATCGTTTTCATGGGTTGACTAAAAATGGCCTTCCTCGCTTTGCTAGCTTTTTAAGAGTGCGAGAAAGCATATAGCAATTTAAAAGTGATCTTAAATATGCTAAATTGCGCGGCCTTTTTGGTAATGTGTGGTGGTATATGTTTGTAGGTTTTGATTACGGTAGTTCAAATTGTGCTATGGGTGTAATGAACAATAATAATGTTCAGTTAGTGCCTTTAGAGCAAGGCAAGCATTACTTACCTTCTACACTTTATACGCATCATAGTGCTTTGGTAGTTGATTTTGTGGCTAAGCATTTGAAAGGAACCGCGCATGAACAAGATTTTAAATCTCAGCGCCAAGCCCTTTTAAATTCATTGCCTCGAATTAAATCAGACCTTGATTTACAACCTTCAGATGAAACCTTATTTATTGGCCGTGAAGCAATTAGTGAATACGTTCAATTTCCTGAAGAAGGGTACTTTGTTAAGTCACCCAAATCGTTTTTTGGTGCAACCGGTTTAAAGCAAGGCCAAATTAACTTTTTTGAAGACATTGCAACGGCAATGATCTTAAAAATAAAACAACGCGCAGAGCAGTCTTTAGAAAAAGAGCTTACTCAAACTGTTATTGGCCGCCCTGTAAACTTTCAGGCGGTAGGCGGTGAACAGTCGAACCAGCAAGCTGTGGGTATTTTAGAGCGAGCTGCAAAACGTGCAGGCTTTAAAGACGTTAATTTTTTATACGAACCGCTAGCAGCAGGTATCGATTACGAAAGTGATTTAACACACGATCAGAAAGTGTTGGTTATAGATATTGGTGGGGGGACCAGTGATTGTTCGTTTGTGCAAATGGGCCCAAGTTTTAGAGGAAATAGCCAGCGCGATAACGACTTTTTAGCTCACAGCGGTAAACGCGTTGGCGGAAACGATTTAGATATTGCATTGAGCTTTCACGGGTTAATGCCCTTATTAGGGCTTGGCAGTACATTTAAGTCGGGATTACCTTTGCCAAATCAGCCGTTTTGGCAGGCATGTAAAATTAACGATGTTAATTTGCAAAGCCAATTTTACAGTGAAAGTCAGGCGCGTGAACTTAATGCACAGTTGCGAGATGTAAGTGCACCAGACCTTTATAAACGCTTAATTCACTTACAACAAAATAAACAAGGGCATCAACTAGTTCAACAAGGTGAAGCCGCAAAAATAGCTCTTTCGTCAACACATGACTTTAACTGTGACTTGCGCTTTTTAGATACTGAACTTAGTAAAAACTTATCTGTTCATGATTTATCGCTAGCTGTAGAAAGTAGTATTAGCCAAATAGTCACTTTGGCAAAACAAGCAATAAGCGATGCACAAACAACACCAGACGTTATTTATTTAACGGGGGGCAGTGCGCAGTCTCCACTAATCAAAGCAGCACTTAGCGAGCACTTAGGTGATATTAATATGGTCAATGGTGACCATTTTGGTAGCGTAACTGCTGGCCTGACTAAATGGGCCAGCATGCTTTATAAGTAGCTTAAAGGCTTATAGACTTATTTGTCGGGTTGCGAGGTATTTTTCGTAATCTGGCAAGGTACGCTCAAGCTCGTTTTCCATTAAAGGAGAACTTAACAGCATATCAGCACTTACCTCGTTACACGCTACAGGAATATTCCACACTGCCGCTAAGCGCAGTAATGCTTTTACATCAGGGTCATGAGGCTGAGAAGCTAAAGGGTCCCAAAAAAATATTAAAACATGAATTTCATGCTCTGCTATTTTGGCGCCCAGTTGTTGGTCGCCACCCATTGGGCCACTTAAAAGCTGAACAACATCAAGCCCTGTACTTTTTTGAATTAAATGCCCCGTTGTACCTGTGCCGTATAAGGTGTGTTTGCTCAGTGTGTTTTTATGTTTGTCGCACCACAGCTTTAGTGCGGCTTTTTTGCCATCGTGAGCAACAAGGGCAATATTTTTTTTTGCAGGGAGAGATTGCGTTTTTTGTTCCATATTAATTCTTTTTATTTGTGCCTAAATGCTCATAGTTACACCAACTGTTCGCAATATTTAGGAAAGTTATAATAGTAGATTAATAGCGAGGGTAATAAATATTATTCCCGTTACTCTATCAATCCAAAGTTGACTATTTGGATGCTGCCTAAAAAACTGTGCGATCTTGTCGCCAAAATAAATATACGTGCAGTCTATTGGAAAAGCAAAAATAGGGTATAGCAGGCCAAAAAATGCGAGCTGAAAAGTGGCTGATGATAAGTTCGGGTCTACAAACTGTGGAATAAAAGCAATAAAAAATAAAGCGACCTTAGGGTTAAGTACCTCGGTCATCATGGCTTGAAACATCACATTAGACTTTTTAGCTGTGCTCACGTGTGGCTTATTTTCACTTTGTGTTTGTGTGGCAGTAGCCGTGCTTTTTATCATCATAAAGCCTAAATAACACAAATAAGCTGCACCGGCATATTGAACAGCACTATAGGCAACTGGTGATGCTTTTAAAATAGCACTTAAGCCTATTACGGCAAAAAAGGTATGCACAACACCACCTAATGCAAAACCAAACGCACTTTGCATACCCGCAGTGCGGCCATTTGCGAATGTTTGTGCCATTAAAAACGCATTCGAAGGGCCTGGGGCAACCGCCATTAAAAAACTAGCAATTAAAAAAGAGAAAAGAAAATCGGGATTAATCATTATTAGAATTGATTGCTAAATATGAGTGAGTTTATCAAGCAACTAAGTAAATAAAAAGCGGGCTTTTGCCCGCTTTTGTAGGTTACGTTTTTATTAAAAAGTAACGGTTGAGTTGTTAGAGCATGCGGTTGTGCTTTGTGCTTCACATATTTGGTAAGTGTATGTGCCGCCACCTTTGGTCGATATTCTATCAGTGAAGCTATTAGTATTAGCTGTACTTGTTACTTTGCTACCGTTACGGTAAACATCCACTTGGCTTGTTGTTGCACCAGCCCAATTAAGGTCAACATACTTAGTGCCCTTTGATTTATAACCTGATGCAGAAAGCGTTATGTCACCCACAGGTTCTGGGTCAGTACCACCGCCACCATTATCGCCACCCGCACAGCCATTGGCTGTTAGATAGGCATCTGCGTCGGCTGCTTTTACAATACCGTACCCAAAGTAATCATCGCGACCTGTTGCGCCTTGATCTTGTGCAGTTGCTTTTAGCGCGTCACGAATCTCCGTACCTGTACATTCACTATGGTTTGACCATACAAGTGCAGCAATACCCGATACCGCTGGCGTTGCCATTGATGTACCACTCATGAACCCATAGTCAGATGCGCCAATATCTATGGTGACAGTTGTACTTCCAAGCAGTGCAGTGCGATCTTCAAATGCGGCACCCACAGCCGGGATTGTTGTATTGTTAGTATCGCCAAGTGTTGCGTAAAGCATACCCGCTTCGTTGTTAATGATAACAGCGCCTATTCCACCTGAATTTTCACAGTTGGCCACTTTGTCATAAAAAGAAACTACACCACGGTCGATTAAACACACTTTCCCAGCAGCACCATTATCAATATTTTGTGCAGTTCCCATAAAGTACGCAGATGCTGATGCTTGACCAGTATTTTCCATTGCAGATGATGCGTATGGTGTGCCGTCAGCAGACATATTTGCAGCGGATGCCATGCCAGCAGGGTAGGTTGAAAGCGTATCTACACCACCAGCAGTTACTTCAACACATACTGTTTCGTCAGTTGTAACACGTCTTCCCTTACCTGATGAACAACTCGGGAATTGTGAAAAGTCAGCAATTTGATTATCTGCATCATTTGCACCCACCATCATAACTGATGGGTAGCCAGCTGGATATGAACGAACGTTGTTGCCATCGTTACCGGCAGCAGCAACTACCAGGCCTCCAGAATTAGTAAAGTTAGCAAAAGCATTCGATTCAGTGCTGTTTGAGCCACCACCGCCTAAGCTCATGCTGATAATATTTGCACCTGCCTGAGAACATAAATTAGCAGCTTGTGCTAGGTCTGATGAATAACCCCAGCCAGATTCGTTAAATACTTTTATTATGTGCATAGCAACACCTGGTGCCATGCCTACAACACCTAAGTTGTTATCAGCTGCACCTATGGTACCCGCAACATGAGTCCCATGTGGCCCACCATTATCGAACCAGTTACCTGTGCCGCTGTCGTTATCACCTGTGATGTTTCCCCAAATGAAATCAGGGTTTGTACTGTCTAAGCCAGAATCAATAACACATACTTTCATACCCGCATTAGCGTCAAATGTTACCTGGTCAGCTTGAGATTGATAAACAGCATACGGTGTAATTTGTTGTTGCATTGCGTTGCCAGCGTCATCATTAAATAATGATAAAGGAACACGTTTTTGGTCTTCTTCAATAAGGTTTATGTGAGGGTTATTCAGTAAACCTTTTAAGCTTGTTAAATCGTGGCCGGTAAATTCAGCGGCAATAAACCCGTTACCGTCAACTTTTATATCACCACCGAGCTTTTTAGTAAGCGCTTTTACGACACCTTTTTTGTTGTTATCGACTTGAATTACGAAACGATCGTTTTGTGCACTTGCATTACTTGCAGCACATAGACCAGATAAAATTAATGCTAAGGCAAGTTTATTTTTTTTCATTTTTACATCCTAGAACTATATTGTTAACCATTCGTTAACTTAAATTAACGATAGAGGATTTGTACCTAGATTGCAACACTGGATTGTTAATAAAAGTGAAATAATATTGATTGAGTTATTAGGGTCTGTTGATCTTTGCGGATTAAAGTTTTTTAAACTGGGGGTTATTTAATCGCGGCATGAGAGTTGTAACTTAGTGAGCAGTCGATAACCGTTTCTGCGTTATTTAACTGGCTTACATCCTTGTAAAAATAAGTAAAAATTGAGTAAAGCTTCCGCATCCTGCTCACGCTCCTTACCTTCATTCATGAAGGCAACAAAGAGTAGATAGCCTCTAGAAAGAAACCCTTGAGCAGCGATTGTTTGGCATTAATGCTGCTTTATCGCCAATTTATGGGTAATAACCACACTACATAGGCTGCTGAAAATTTAACTTTGAAGGGGCAACAGATCCCAGTTAACAGTGCGTAAATATAAGTTACTTACCCACTAATGATTAACTTTTGTTAAGTAGGTTATGAAAACTGTGCTTTGCGAAACAACAAATAACTAAAAGGCGCCAATAATAAAAAGTGGACGCCAATTAATATCGGGGTCGATAATTGTAAAAATTGAGTGATGAACACCAGCAAACTTGCTCCACTCATTTGCATTGCACCAAGCAGCGCTGAAGCTGTTCCTGCTTGTTTAGGAAAGAGGCTTAATGCTCTTCCTGCTGCAGAGCCAAGGGTAAGTGCAAAGCCAAATGCAGCCACAAACATGGGGATCATTAACGCGAGTGCCGATTTATATTGGCTAAACACGAGCATCAATAAACCAGAGCCAACCAATAGGAGTAACCCTATTTTCAAAGCACGTTTGGGGTGGCGCTTTATATATAGCGGCATAACAAAGCTGGCAATAATGCTTAAAACGGCATTAAGTGAAAACCAAAATGTAAAGTTAGCTACGCTGCCGCCAAGTTCTGTAATGATCCACCCTGGCGCTAAAGTGACAAATACCAAAATAACCGACATTGTGACCATACAAAGTAAGCTATTAAATAAAAATAGTGGCGTAGATATAATGGGTATAAAGCGTCTTAAGTCGAGAATATGCCCCTGATACACGCTATCGGCTGGTCGTGTTTCTCTAAAAAAGAATAGCGTTACAATAAAGCCTACTAATGCAAACCCAGTTAAAAATAAGAAGTTCATTTCCCAGCCAAACTTAACCGTTAACCAAGCTCCTAAAATGGGCGCCAACGCAGGAATAAAGCACACAATGCCATTTAAGTAGGTAATAATTTGGCCGCTACGCTCGCTACCAAATTTATCTCTTACAATAGCAAAAGCAACAACAAATGTGGCGCATGCGCCTAACCCTTGCAATGCACGCGCAGAAAGTAATACTTCAAACGAAGGGGCATAGTAAGCAAGTAGCGCAGAGCCTGCATATAAGCTTATACCCACTAATGCGACAGGCTTTCGGCCAAATCTATCAGCTAAAGGCCCTGCTATTAATTGACCTAATCCAACAGTTAACATAAAAATGGCAACGGTTTGCTGCACTTGTTGCTCAGTTACCAAAAATTGCTCTGCTATGGTAGGGAAGGCGGGCAGATAAATATCAATAGCCATAGGGCAAAAAATAACAAGCAACGCTAAGATAAGTAATAAAGTTAGATTAGGTTTTGCGGGTTGTGAATGCATTGAGTCTCCTTTTTCGCGTATTTTAGGGGGGCACTCATAAAAAAGAAAGGGCTTTTGGCCTATGCATACGTCGTCATTCGTATTTTTTATTAAACACGTGGTAAAAGCAGCGATTAAAACGGCTTTTTTTAACTGGTCTGATGTGTTAGCGTTAATAAAGTAATTGTAACTGGAAAACTATAATGGCAAATCAATCACCACTTGTAAAAACGTGGCATAAATTTAAAAACTTACCCTTTGGTAATTGGCTTTTTACTAAGGCGGTTTGTTTTAAAGCCCCTTACTTTGGTTCTATGAAACCTTACGTATTAGACCTTCGAGAAGGTCATTGTAGCGCTGTTGTTAAAAACCGCCGAAGTGTTCATAACCACATTGGAACCATTCATGCAATTGCGCAGTGTAACCTAGCTGAGTTGTGTGCAGGTGTGATGGTTGATGCGACTGTACCGGTAAAAACCCACCGTTGGATCCCAAAGGGGATGACCGTACAATATTTGGCAAAGGTTGATACAGACGTTACGGCTATTGCTGAGATTGATTTACCACGCCAGTGGATAGATAAAGAAGACTTAGTAGTACCCGTTAAGCTTTATAATACCCGCAACGAACTCGTGTTCACTGCAGATATTACAATGTATATTACTGAGAAAAAATAGCCTACCGCTAACTTTTATCTGTGGCTTGTTTATTTACAAACGACAAGCCGCTGTCATCTTCTTCAATCAGTGTTTTTACTTCTGTTTCAATTGGTTCAGCAGTTAATTCTACTGTTTCTTTTTCAGTGCGTTGCTTTAAGTTGCCTTCAATTACAGCGCCAGCATCAATACTCAATGAGTCATGAAACACATCGCCATGAACATGGGCACCACTTTGTATTTTTACTTCGCTTGCATTGATAGAGCCAATAACAGTGCCTTTAACAACAATGCCTACTGCTTCAACAATTCCTTCAACTACACCGGAGGAGCCTATAACTAACTGCTCGGCTTTAATGTCGCCATCTATGCGACCATCAAGTTGAACTTCACCTTGGCTTATTAAAGTGCCAGTAAGGCGCACATCTTCAGAAATAATAGAGGGGGTGTGATTAACCTTTCTTAGGTTAGTACTTGTTGATTTTTTTCTACCGAACACGAGAGAGCGCCTTTGTTATTTTTAGAGGATTGACTTGTTCGCCATTAACCAATACTTCGTAGTGTAAATGAGTGCTGGTACTTCTTCCAGTGCTCCCCATTAAACCAATCACATCGTGCTTAGCAATGTGCTGGCCTTTTTTTACTTTTATTTTATTTAAGTGGCCAAAGCGAGTGACTAAGCCATTTTTGTGTTCAAGTTCAATAAAATTACCGTATCCGCCATTACGCCCTGCACGAAGAACCACAGCGTCGGCCGGAGCAAAAATTTCGGTTTTGTGCCAACCCGCTAAGTCTACGCCCTTGTGAAATGCTCGGCGGTTATTCATTGGGTCTTTACGTAAGCCAAAGCTACTTGAAATATAATATTTTGCAGCGGGTAAGGGCAGGGTGTTAGGTAATTCAGTTAATAAATTTTCTAGATTATTTAACGCAACTAACTTATCAACTATAGCCAAAAAATGACCGGGTATATTTGTTTCATCGAATACATCAAACGGGCCACCTTGAGCAATATGCAAAGAGTTAATTGTTAGGTGTTTTTCCAAAGCGGCATCAAGGCCTGCGCCCTTAAGCATCGCTAAAATAGCGTTATGTCGTTCGTTTATTTTTTTGTCTAGGTAATTAAAGCTTTGTTCATATTGCTCATTTAAATGTGCCAAACGCGCCTCAAAACTAATAGGCTTACCTAAATTAACTTGCTTAACATTTGGGGCTTCATCCACTAAAGGTTCATGAAATTCGTTTTTATTTTCGTTAATAGGTGACTCAAGCTCTTCACTCAACTGAATAACGTCTTGGCTAATTGAAGCAGGTAAAGATTCGATCATACTTTGAAGTAGCGCTTGTTTTTGTTCAAGGGTTACTAGCTGTTTGAGTTGCTGTTCGTGAAGACGTTGTTGCTCGCTAACTTTTTGTTCCCATAGTGCTTGTTTGTTAAGCTGATTTTTTTCTATGTCAGAGATATGGTTAGTTTGTGTGTATACACGAAAGCTAGAAATGCTCACCCAGACAAGTGTTGCTAAAATAAGCACTATTGCAAAAAGTTGTAACCAAGGCGCTAAAACAACATGCTTAACCTCGCCATTTTGACGAATAAGGAGTTGGCGAGCTGGAAAAAGTTTTTTGTAAGACTTTATAAATACTGACATGGCATATAAACACTGGCTACTAACCGGAATAATGTATCAATCTGAGCTTAAAAAGCCAGAAAAAAATTGTAACTGTTCAAAAATTAATAAAAAAGGGCTGCTTTTAAAAGCAGCCCTTTCATTTAAGTATGTTTGATTGAGATTATTTTGCGGCTAAAACCGTGCTTTCAACTGAACCAAAACCAATACGTGCAAAACCTTCTTTTTCACACCAGCCGCGCATGATAACGTTATCGCCATCTTCTAAAAAGCTGCGTTGTTCACCATTGCTTAGCGTTATTTTTTCTTTACCGCCACGAGATAGCTCAAGTAAAGAACCCGCTTCTTCATGTGTTGGGCCTGATTGCGTACCCGAACCCAGCATATCACCCGGCATAAAGTTACACCCGTTAACCGTGTGGTGAGTGACCATTTGAGCAACAGTCCAGTAAGAGTGCTTAAAGCTAGAGGTAGATACGCGGGTAGGAGAGTGCCCTTCGCTACGCATTTTTTCGGTTTGAATTTTTACATCCATTTGAATATCAAATGCACCTTGCTCGCGATTAGCGGCAGACTCTAGATATGCCATAGGTTGAGGATCGTTTTCATCACGGGTCCAACTTGTTCTGTAAGGTGCGAGTGCTTCTGTTGTAACAATCCAAGGAGACACTGTTGATGCAAAATTTTTCGCTAAAAACGGACCTAATGGTTGGTATTCCCAAGCTTGTAAGTCGCGGGCAGACCAGTCGTTAAACACACAAAAACCAAATACATGGCTTTCTGCATTTTCGATTGCAATTGCATCGCCAAGCGCATTTCCTTTACCTAAGTAAATGCCAAGCTCTAGCTCGTAATCAAGGCGTTTACATGGGCCGAATGATGGTACTTCAGCATCAGGTGCTTTAGTTTGTCCTTTAGGGCGGTGAAATGTTTGCCCAGACACATCAATAGATGAAGAACGGCCATGGTAACCAATTGGTACCCATTTATAGTTTGGTAATAGTGGGTTATCAGGGCGAAATAAACTACCTACTGCCGTTGCATGATAAATAGAGGTGTAAAAGTCGGTGTAGTCACCAATACGACATGGTAATGAAAATTCAATATCAGCTTGCGATATTAATACGCCCGCAATATCTTTTTGACAATCAGCGCCTTCGCGTAATGCTTTTGAAAGGGCTAAACGAAGTGCTGACCAAAATTGCTGACCCAAACCCATAAATGCATTTAGTGTTGATTCGCTAGCTGCATCGAGTGCTGTTTTAGCATCGCCTGTAAATACATTAAGCTCACTTAGTTTTGCAAGATCGATAACCTGATCACCTATCGCAACACCGCCACGAAATTCTTCGTTAGTACCTTTGCGACGAAACTCGGCAAATGGCAAGTTTTGAATAGGAAAGTCGCAATTGGCAACATTCGCTGACTCTACCCAGCTTGTTAAATTAATATCATGGGTTTCGTTAATTAGGCTCATTACATTTCCTTTGGTTTAACTGTATGGCAACAATGGAGTATTTATTTAAGCATACTTGCACTTTAAGCCATACATTTTAAATATTAAAACGACAAAAAGCAGCGAAGGCCGCTGCTTTTAATTCACTCAAAAAGATTATAAAACGCCGCGGCGCTCTTGATCGCGTTCAATTGATTCAAATAACGCTTGGAAATTACCTTCACCAAAACCGCCATCATCAACGCGTTGAATCATTTCAATAAAAATTGGGCCAAATAAGTTTTTAGAGAAAATTTGTAGTAGGTAACAATTTTCGCTTTGGCTATCAACCAGTATTTGGTGTTCGCGAATTTTGTCTTTGTCTTCTTTTACCCACGGCACACGGTCAAAAATGGTGTCGTAGTACTCAGGGATAATATCAAGCGTTGCAATCGTTGATTTATCTAGCTTGTCTAGCGAGCTAACTAAATCGTCAGTTAAAAATGCTAAATGCTGTACGCCTGGGCCATTGTACTCACCTAAGTACTCGTCAATTTGGTTGTTGTCATTGCCTTTACCTTCATTGATTGGAATTGAGAAGGTGCCACATGGAGATTTAAGCGCATATGAAATTAGCGCCGTTTTTTGACCTTTAATGTCAAAGTAACGTACTTCTGTAAAACCAAACACATCTTTATAAAAGTTTGCCCATGTTTCCATTGTGCCTTTATAAACATTATTAGTTAGGTGGTCGATACGCTTAAAGCCTTTGTCTTCAACAATAGTTTGTGTTGCTAAATCTTCAAAGTCACTTTCGTAAATAGTGCCTTTATCGCCAAATTGGTCAATAAAGTAAATTAGGCTATCGCCAATACCGTAAATTGCAGGGTAAGGAAGATTTTTGTGTGTAGAATCGGTTGCAGGTTTTGCACCGCGCTCTACTGCAGTTTCAAATGCTTTTTGAGCATCTTCAACACGCCAACCCATTGAACAAATTGCAGGGCCATGGCTTTTAGCAAATTCGGCTGAAAAACCTTCACGCTCGTTGTTCAGTAAAAAGTGAATATCGTTTTGATTGTAATAAACAATGTCTTTACCTTTAAACTTTTTAAGCTTTGAAAAGCCAAAGTCAGTAAATACTTTGTCCATGTAATCTGCATCAGGCGTGGCGTATTCAGTAAATTCAATACCGACTAAACCTAAATAGTTAGTTACTTCACTCATTTTAATTACTCCCACAATGTAAGCACTGTGATTATTTGTTGTTGTGTTAATGGCAAGATAATTAACCAGAATAAGATTTAGGGGAAGCGTTGCGCTGTATTTAGTATTTAGGCTGTGTGTAAATTTTATAGGACGTTTAAGGTGAACTTGCTTTTAGTGCATACAGAGGAGAACATTTACGCTGTAAAAATAAGCGGTTAGCGTTATTGGTTTTTAGTTAAGTTTATGATTTAAATTAATAAAAAAGAGAGTTTAAGTGGCTAAACTCTCTTTTGTGGAGTGGTATGAAATAGGGTTAAGTGTAATTAATTGTTTACGTTTTTGGTGTGTTCACCAAAAAACTTGCTACGCTGTTGTAACCACAAGTTTGGTTTTATTTCAGGGGCCGCTTGGTAATGGCGTTCAATGGTTTGATTAAGTACGCGTGTTGCTTGCTCGTAAGTCAGTTTTTGCTGCGCATTACCTAAGCTTTTTATTTCGTCGCGGCTCATTGCACGGCCAGCATAAAGCATGGCGTTTAAATAGCCTGGTTCGGTTTCAAAGTTGTCATCATTAAACAGCAGTACTGCGTCTTTGAGTGCCCAGCGGTTGTTTATTTCTCCATCTTCCTTTACACCCACTAGTTCGCCATCTATGTACACTTCAAATACGCCATTGGAAGGCGCCGTATAAAATACTAAAGCGACACGATGCCAAGAGTCTGGTTGTGTATTGCCAAAATAGCCGCTGTCGCTGGTTGATTTACCATAACCACCACTTGGGTCAATAAATATGTCGGCGTCGTCGGTTAGGTAGTTAATAGTATCGGCTTGGACAACCGCACGATAAATATCTTGGCCTTCTGATGGCCAGTATAAATCCATTACAAGCGTGTAGTCTGAAACCATGCCATCAGCGGCATAATCGCCGTTAGCGGGTGTGTTTAAGGTAATATGCAAGCCTTCGGTTGGTGCATGCCTTGAAAATGCCATTACACCTGACGGTCCATCACTCAAATCACTAATGCCGAGTTCGGTAGTGGTTTTATATTGAGTTTCTTCTGGGCCCCAGTCTTTTTCTTCAGGATCGAAGTAACTGAGTACTGAAGGTCCAAAATCTGCTGTAAGTGGGCTTGCTGTATTATCAAAATTCCATACCGTTATGTTTTCTTCGTTTGTACATGAAAACAGTTGATTGTTGGTATCTAGGTATAAGCACTGGCTTGTTCTAAATCGGGCGTACTGATCTAGTAACCACCATGCTTCGGCAATGGGTTCTACGTTTGAAAATGTAACACCATTAAAAAATAATTCAGGGTTAAGCGCTGCACCTTTAAATAAAGCAACATCATAGCTGCTGGTAGCTTGAATGTTATCTGGTGTAAGTGCAAACCAGTCAGGTTGGCTTGCATACATAGATGTTAAGTCTGTACCTGTTACTGTCACTTTATATATTGCGTTAAAACCGGGTGTATTTGAAGGCTGTCTTTCTACATAGAATGCTTCGTGAAAATCTTCTTGTGTGAGCGTGCCGGGTGTCCAACGCTTTTGAACCAGTTCGGGGTTTAACAGTGCAGCTGTGATTGAGCTTTCGTGTTGCGCGGCTAATGCTGTTATTTCAGCTAACTCAATTGCACTAGGGTAGTTTTCTGAAATAGCTATTTCGGTTTGCGCATCGGGTGCGTAACGCCCCATAATTTCATCAATGGCTTGCTTTGTTGGGTCATCACGTTCTGTAATTGTTTCAGTGGCAATTGTTTGATAGTTCACAACAGGGGATGTTTTATCAGCTAAATTAAACTCAAGTGTTAAATCGGTTATTCCTTTTGCATAAAAGTCAGGTTGAATAACAATGGCGCCATTATCTAGTGTATCAAAGCTTTCGCCGCCATGAGTATGGCCCCCTAATACTAAATCAATGCCTTCAACGTCAGTTGCCATATCGGTATCTAGGCCTACACCTAAATGGCTTAGCATTACCATGTAATCAACATCATCACGGTATTGGCTTACAATGCTTTGTGCGACTTGTTGCCATTCCCAGCTCATTTTAAATTGTTTGATAAAATCAGGAATTGGATCGTCTTGCTGTGGCTCATCTAATTCATTCCATGGCACCGACGTCATGCCAAATACGCCTAAGGTCACACAGCCCACTTGCACTTTTGCAAAGCTCACAGCGGCAAAATCTTGAAGTTGCTCCCCTTCATAGCGAGTGTTACTTGCAAGCACAATTGCTTTATCATCTTGCGAATAGCTCAGTAGTTTTTCTGGCCCCCATGCATAGTCGTGGTTTCCCACAACACGAATGTCAAACTGCATCGCTTTAATGGCTTCTTCGGTTGCTGTACCTTGTGAAAGTTGCTCTGCTACCGTGCCTTTTTCATAATCGTCACCACCATTGGTAAATAGGGTATGTGGTGTTTGGTTGGCGACTTGATTGTAATAGGCTTTAATACGGCTAAAGTATTGTTCCTGATACCCAAAACGAGCATGTAAGTCTGCTACATGAACAAAGCGTACCGATTGTGTTGTTGCGCTCGCTTCACATGTTGGACCAATATCGGCGAATGCTTCTTTACGCTGCATTTGAATTGCATAAGTGCCTACTTGGTTCACTTGTGCACTGACATAATCATCGCTTACGGTTGAGTTAGTAATCGTTTCCCACCTATTTAGGCCTAACTGTCTGGCTATGAATAATTGCCCACCGAGTACATAGTCTTCAGGTATTTTTATTCTAATAGTAATAGAATCTGAAAATGTAATGTCAGGGTCGGGTATAAGAGTGTGTAAATCAGAGATAATGTTTAACTGTGCGTTGGCATCATCTAGCGTTGTTTTTTCGTAAGTGATTTCGCTATTTGATGAAGCTATATTTGCAGGGATAATTAATTCAAACCCGCCGTTATCTAGCGTTGAGTTTAATCCGTTAGCAGCAGTTAAAGAAAGTAGGGTTGGCTCGGGTTCAACAGGATCGTTTGGATTAACCGTTACTGCATCACTCGCACCACCGCATGCACTTAACATAAAGAGCAAAAATGGTATTGCAGCTATTTTTAATAACTTGTCCAATAACATATACAGCAGTCCTCGGGTGTCTAATTTAACAATTTATTAATGCATAATATCAGTTAAAAGTATGGGAGCATAGCTGTATAAAAATGCCCCCATAACAATTATGGGGGCATTTTTTATTTGTTACTACATTTGGAATATGCAGTAAATAATTATTAGTACAAAAGGATTAACCGAATTAGGTCTCTAATCCTTGTTTTTCCCATATTTTCGCTTTAAAGCTCATAAGCACTAAAACAATACCTACACCAATGCTAAATAATGCAATTTGTAAGTATAGGGTAGGGATCTCTTGAACGTTATTAGGATCAAAGTTACCTGCAAGTATGCCCGAGATAACATTACCAATAGAGTAAGTTAAAACAAACACACCCATTAACTGGCCCGTATAGCGACGAGGCGACAGTTTACTCACTGCACTTAATGCCACAGGGCTTAAACAAAGCTCACCCACTGTGTGTAAAAAGTACGTAGTAACCAACCAGTAAGGCGCTACTTTTAAGCCTTCTGCTGCATAATGTGCTGCCATAAACATGACTAAAAAGCCTGAGGCCATAATAATCAAGCCAAATGCACATTTTACGCTGTAAGTAGGCGATATCATTTTTTTAGATAGGTTTATCCAAAGCGCAGCAAAAAATGGCGATAAAACAATAATAAATATTGAATTTAAAGATTGAAACCATGTAGTTGGAATTTCAAAAGTACCAATAAGTCGGTCAGTGTAATCGCGGGCAAATAGGTTTAATGAGGAGCCAGCTTGCTCAAAACCAGACCAAAAACATGCAGAGGCAACACAGACTAAAAATAGTGCCCACATTCTTTGCTTTTCTTCGCCTGTTAATTTGCCTTTAAAATAAATAAGGCCAAAGTACACAAAGAATATAACAGTAAATATAACAGCTGTATAACCGGCTACAACTGAAGGGTTTATAATAATGGCACCCGTCATAGCGGCTATGGTAACACCCGCAACAACAGCCACAAACAAAGCGATAGCGCCCCAAGTACGTGAAGTGCCTTTAGCGCTTAATGGATTAGCAGGTAAAGCGCTGTGCTCTGGTAAGTTATTAAGGGTAAGTTTGTATTGTACTAAACCAATGGCCATACCAACAGCTGCTGCACCAAATGCCCAGTGCCAACCTACGTTCTCCATAAAGTAACCACATACGTAGTAGCCTATTAAAGAACCCAAGTTAATACCCATGTAATAAATAGCGTAACCGCCATCACGACGCTCATCAGCATCGCTGTACAACTGGCCTACCATTGCACTGATATTTGGCTTGAGTAAGCCCGTACCTGTAGCAACAAAAATTAAACCAATAAAAAACGAATATTCATGCGGAACGGCCAAAATAATATGGCCACACATAATGATAATACCGCCGTACCAAACCGCTTTTTGGCCACCGAATAATCTATCTGCAAGCCAGCCACCTGGCAAACCTAAAAAGTATACCGCACCTGTGTACAAACCATAAATAGCAGCCGCTGATGCAACCGTAAAGCCAAGGCCTTCTTGTTGTAAGCTTGCTGTCATGAATAATACGAGCATAGCTCGCATACCGTAATAACTCATTCGTTCCCACATTTCAGTGAAGAACAATGTCGAAAGTCCTTTAGGGTGGCCAAACCAGCCACTATCTGGAGCTGAACTCATATTTACTTCCTAACTTAAAGAATTGTTGTGATGGCCTTATAATTTTTTGCTTTAGCTAAGTTAGCCCGTTTATAAGGTTAAAGTGCTCGACCACCAGTATATTATTTGTATCTAAGATAATGATTTGCTGTATGGCTATAACACCACAAGGTAAGAGACACACCCTTATCCTAGCTACAATTGCGCTCAAGTATACATATACCTCAAGGCGAGGGGAAGTACTGAGCGGTGTATCACCTTATGCTAAGTTAGAACTCAGCATAAGGGATAATAGGTGTACCCGGAAATTCGAGCGTCCCGTAGACAGGATTGAAGTAGTAACGGATATACAGTTGGCCAAAATTAGGTTCGTAAAAGTCAGAACGGTCAATAGCTAAATAACCACCAAAGAACCAATGTGGGGTTATTCTGTATTCAAAGCTGCCTTCTAAGTTGTACGATACGCCCGCACTTGTATCTGAATCAAAGGCAGGATCTACACCGGTTTCAAGTTGGCGAACAAAGGCTTCAGCTTGAAGGTCAGGATCATTAGGGAAAAAGTCGATGGCTTGCGTTTTAGTTTGTGAATACGACACGCCTGTTTTTACGCGGTATACAAAGTCATCACCCCAACGTGCATCGTAGGTTAAAGGAACCGATAACCCAATGTAGTTCTGTGGGCTATAGTAGCCGCCGTGACCCCAGGTTTCTTCACTTAAATTAAATTTATACGCCCAATGCAATAAACTTGCACCCACTGTAAATTCGCGGTCTTGATTGCTTATCACGCGATAATAGGTGCCGCCCATTAAGCGGTAGCGCTGGTTATCTTTTACGTTTTGACCTTTATATAATGTAAAGTCAGCACTAGACCAAAATCCCCAATCGCCGCCTAAATCGTGAGAAACATTAGCGGTTAAACCGGTTGAGCGAACACCCCCCCAAATTTTACCAGTATTAACGTCTTCAAGACCTGCATAGGCGAGTACTGAGCTGGTTACTGGTCGTTTTTCTAACTCAAGGCTATAGCCAAAGTCACCAAAGTCGTCCGAGTAATTAACACCCCATACAATGTCTTCGATTAAAAAGCCCAGTGGTGTTGTGCCAATATCTACGCGCCAGTTTTCGTTCTGCCAACCAATGCCAATATCAACGCCATCTTGCTCGGGACTTACCTCGTCAATACCACAGGTAAATATACACAAAGCGCCTTGTCCGTATCGACTGCCAGCAAATTGCTCGTCAAATCGTGTTGTTTGCGCGCTAATATTTGTAGGATCTATTTTTACAAAGCCTTGCCCTTGCCAAAGCGGAAAGTACGCTTCAATAGGGACTAAACCAGCGCCCAATGTGGCTTCACTTTCAGTGCTTACTTGTCCGCTAAAATTTACACCAACAGCAATGTAGGCTTGGTTTTTGCTTTGTTGGCTGAGTAGTTCTCGTTTGGCGCCGTTTATATACCACTGGTCGTTTTCATTAATGCGTGAAAGTGATGCGTAGAGTTCTTTTTCATTTAGTTGACGATTAGGTGAAAGCGTTTGTGCGTACCACGTTTGTGCTTGCTCTGTTTCATTAAAATTAGCAGCAACTTGCCCGCCTAAATAACGAAGCTCTAAATCATTAGGTGCTTTTTGAATAAGTTGTTCAGCTAAATAAAGGGCATCACCTGCGTAGTTAAAATCGTTTAACGATTCCATAATTTGACGCTGAAAATAACCTTCTTGCGTTGTACTTTGTTCAATGGCGAGTTGTGTGACCTCTTTTGCTTGGAAATCATCCCCAAGTGCTCTGTAGGCTTTAGATATTGCTATTAAAGCTTGGGGTTCAATTAGCTGATTATTTTTTACTTTTTGTTCATACAAAATAATGGCTGATTGGTTTTGATCAAGTGCTAAGTTTGCATTTATTAGCGCAGTCGTTGTAGCCGGTGAGCTGGGGTATTTTTGATCAAGCTGATTTAGCTTGGCAATAAGGTCACTGCCATTAAAATACTCAGAATAATAAGCATTTTGTAATCGCACAAACTGATCTATTTCACTCTCAGAGGCATTTTCAGGAAGCCTATAACGATTAAACCAATCCGTAGTCTGAGCTTTATTACCCTGTGCTAAAAGCCATTCTCCATACAACATATGCCAATAGGCTGATAATGAGGTGTCTTCAGCTAAGGCGTCACGCATGAGTTTTAAAGCGTGGTTTTGTTCATCTATGCTAAACCAGCTTCGTGCTAGCTCAGCTTTCATTGGTGGGGTTAAATTTTGCGCTTCTAACGCACTTAAATGATAAATAGCAGCCGCTTTATTTTGAGAATTAATAAAACGCTCGCTTTGTGCTAAAGACTCATTAAGTTGTAACTGTTGTTCAAGAGATACAATGTCAGCATCGCGAGATTTAAATGGAATATACTGAAGCGTAGCAAGCGCACCTTGGTAATCGTCTAAAGCACGCAAAAACAGTGCATGGCTATACCTAAGCTGTGAATTTAGCGGAAATTGCCACAATACATTATTAAACAATGAGCGAGCTTTGTCGGTGAGTCCTTTTTGTTGATATATAAACGCTAAGTCGTAATATAACCAAGGCTCTTCTGGTGTTGCTTGAATAGCCTCTTTTAATATTTTTTCAGCCTCTTCTAATTCACCAGCTTCAGTTAGCTTTGTTGCCTTAGCTCTATACACGCTACTTAATGAGCTTAAATATGACGCTCTTAATATTTCTTTTTGTGAAAATGAAAGTCGATTAAAAAAAGAGGTGAGCGTTTTTTCACTTTGTTCAAGCTTTGCAATTTCAAGTAAACCAAATAGGGCGCCTTCGTTTAAAGGCTCGCTTTTAAGCACCACTTGGTAGGTAAGCGCAGCTTGTGAATATAGCCCTTGGGCAAATTGTAAGGTGCCACGATTTGCCAATACGGTATTAGGTTCTTCTTCTAATGCGGCGGCTAAATCGAGTTTTAGTTTAGCAACTCTAAATTCACTGCTATCTATAGCGTCTCTTGCTTGGCGAATATACAACCAAAACTTAGCTGTTTTAGCCATACTTTTAAGGGTATTTCGCTCTGCAAAGTCGGCAGTGTATTTTTGTGCACGTGTAAAATAGTTATAGGCTTTACCATGCTCACCTAGTTGTAGGTAAAGTATGCCTAAGCTGTTCATGATTTCGCCGTCAGTAGGGCGGCCTTTTAATGCTTTTAATAGAAGAGGTTCTGCTGCATTTAACCTTTCTTGTTCGAGTAGCTTATTGCCTTTTAACCAAAGCTGATAAGCCGGGTCGGCTAATAATTTTTGGCGTGCTTTTAATTGCTTTTTAAAATCTTGATACTGTAACTCTCCCTTGTTACTAAACGGGTAAAGTATAAAGTATTGCTGAAATTGCTTGTCAGTATTACTGTTTATTGGCATATTTTTTAGTGCAGAGAGCCAAATACCTTCAACTTCATCACTAAAACCTGATGTCGATCCATACTTACTTAAAATACGCATAGCTGCTTTATCGCGTGGGTTACGTCTTAGTAAATGTCTGGCATAAGCAACTTCTATAGTGCCTAGGTTGTCATAGCGTTTTAATAATTGCTTGTAACCATTTTTAACCCCTTGCCATTGAGCGCTGTCTTGTGCATACCAGCTTAAATGCTCAAGCTCAAAGTTTAAAGTAGGATAAACATCATTAAATATTTTATTGTAAATTTGACGTGCTTGTTCATATCTGCCGGCACGAGCAAGGAGCTTTGCTTCTTGAATTACTGCCTTGTCTTTACCTTGAATACGAGACATAACCTTGAGTTTTTTTACGCAAGGTGTTTGTTGTGTTAGTTGGTTATCAAGCTTATTTAATAACAAGTTTGCCTGGTCTGTATTGCCATTCGTAAAGTCGTAATGTGCAAGCGCACATTGCGTTTCTATTCGCGTAGGGGCAATTGCAACCAATTTTTGCAGGCTATCTTCAACAAGTCTTTTGTTTTGTTGTGCTTCACCAATACTAATTTGGTTTAATAACCAATCAACCGATTGTGTATCAATATCATTTATTGTTGCGGCATTTAAATTAGTGCTTAGTGCCAATGTACAAGCTAAGGCCAACCTTAACGACATTCAGTGCTCCAAGTAGGTTGTAGCGTTCCATCAGCCGTTATTTTAAAGCGCTTGTTTACAGCACTTTCACCAAATAAATGCAATACACTGTCGTAATAACGTGTTTGCGTAAAAGACTTATCAATCATTAGCTTTTGCTGAATGGCCATTACTAGCTCATCATTACCTTGCTCTGCTAACAAAGGCAACAGGGCAGCGTTAAAGCCCAAAGGTCCTCTTTTTTCAGATTTACCTGATTGAGCGTACGTATTTAAAGGAACATGGCCACGCTCTTTAATAGTGTCCACAAACGGTGCAAACTGAGCAATAAGCTCTTGTTTGTAGGGCGCATCTTTTGCCATCATACTTGCCCAAAGGTAAACACGAATTGCGTTATAACTACCTAAATCTGAATTTTTTCTGTCGTAGTAAAAACCGCGGTTTGAATCAAACATAACCCAATCAGGGCTGACGCCTTGCTTTGCGGTATCTAAAATTAACTTAGCTGATCCTTCGTGCAGTTGGTGCCACGGTGAATGTGGATAAAGCTTTTTAAATTGCTGGTAAATAAATAACGGCGAGTAGCTAGGATTTAGCTTATAGCGCTCATTGTCAAACTCAAAACCGGCAGGCGCGGGGAGTAAAGACAGGCCAAGGCCCGTTATGTAGGCGGTTTCTTCTCTGATTATACGTTGAGCAAGCACTGCGGCTAAAATACTATAGCGGCGTTCATCCCATAAAATTGCCGCTTGCGATAAACTGTAGGCAATCCATAGGTCTGAATCTGACGCAGGGTTTGAATCTAAAATCCCCCCTACGCGGTTTTTATCTAGTCCCCATTTCCATGCTGGTAAACGCGTACTTAAATCGCCCTCTGATAAATGCTCTTGGGTCCAATTTAAAACAGAATCAAAAGCGGCTTTATCGTTGGCAATTAGCGCAAAAAATAGTGCATATGATTGGCCTTCTGAGGTTGTGATACTTTGATCACTGCCCAAGTCAATAACGCGGCCGTCTTGGCTTATAAAATGATTTTTAAACACTTGCCACGACTGCCAAGGTTCACACTGTTCAACTTGTGCGTTGGCATTGAAAGCAAATAGTGCCATCACAGTAAAAAACATATTAACGAGTGATTTCATTATTCGTCTCCTTCAGCTAAACGCTTGTAAGTTAGTGCTTGTAATAATCGCCATAATATAAATGAGATCAGCAATAGCGTTAAAATAGACAATAATGCCAAAATAAATGGATGATCAGATAAGTGAAACCACACTAATGTATGGACTGGAATATGGCCTACAAAGTATTGTTCATCTACTTGGATGGTTTTAATACCCTGTGAGTTGATAATGGCTGCACTACCATTTATTTGGGCTAATTTTTCTGAGTTCATTAGAACATCGTCAAGTATAGTAAATGCATTTTGAGTAGTAGCACTCAAAGAGACGATAGAGCGGTCTGAGTCAAACGGTGATTGAAACCCTGTTATAACAGCCATATCGCCACTACTTTTAATACTAACCTCTACTTTATCGGTCGTTTGTTCGTCGTATGCACCATTATAAATCGCTTGTTTAATTGCGCGCTGATTATTATTCAGTAAAACATTTGTTTGTGCATCTTCATCTAAGTCATTAGCAATACTGTTAGGTTTAGCAATAACGAGTATGTCTTTATCATCTAAATCAGTGTCCTCATTTAAATGAGCAACACTCATTCTATGGGTTGGATAACCAGTGATCGCGCCAAAGTGACCCGTTAAGTTAAATAAAACGGTTAAAGCATTAGGTGTTGGGTTTTCATCAATAAGCACAAGTGTTTGTTGTAAATCAGCATATTTGGTAAATGGGAACCCACTATTAGCAAATACATTTAAGTCTGGCAGAGCAATGTAATGGTCAAAACCGCTTACATCAATACTTGAGTCGCCATCAATAACACCAAACTCACCGCCAGGAGGTGCAACAGCACATTCGCCTTTTTTGAGGACCCCAAACCTAAAGTCAAAGTTAAGCTCATTTCTGTTAGCTAAATTAATGCCATTTACAGAAAAGCCTTCTGTGCTTTGTGTGGTGTCTGTATTGGCAACTAGTGGCAACAACATTTGAGTTGTTTGTAATAAATCGTTGTTTTCGTCTAGTAAAAAACCACTTATAAATTCTTGGTTTATAAGCATATTTAAACGAGAGTCGATGGCTTCTGATTCTGGCGTGCTACGGTACTGAAGAGTAATAGGTATTCCTCTTTCACGCCACGTGAATAGGTCAGGTGCAAAGCGAATGTTTAGTTTTACAGGACCATTATTAAGACCTTGCGCCTGTAGTTGCGTAGGGTAGTCAATAAGCTCGTCAAAATGCACTGGACGATCGCTTCTAAGCCAGCGTGGTGCATCATACGCTTTTCGAAGTGGCAACTGATTTATGGCTTCAATACTTGCGCTTCTTCCTGTCATTACTTTGTGGCCAAATGCAAGGCCAGTCACCGCTGTTTTTAAATCAGCTTCATCACGGCCCAATATAAGTAACATTTTATAGTAACGATTAAATGGGTTTGAAATGATTTCAATCGTTGGTTTTTCAACATCTGGGTAATCTTTCAAAAAATCAGGTTTTGAATCATTAGTAATAAAAATCACACTGTGTTGGTCAGGCGATTTATTTAACGTTACCGGAAAATTAAATCCACGCCAATCAGCTTGTGCTCCAAACCAACTCGATAGCGTTGCTGCTGCCTCAATAGCTTGGGTATTGGGTGTTTTAGCAAATACAAATGGAAGGTTAAGCTTGTTGTAATCCTTTTCATCAAAAAACGGCTCTGGGAGGTATTCTAAACGGCTATCGATAGCAAGTTGCTTTTGATCGAGCGTTATATTGCTTGATTTATTTATTTCTGTCCAAATAGTACGGCTGAAGTAATCTTGACATCTAAGGTCGTAATAACCAACCAATTCAAAACGGACTTGGTTGTAATCTTGAATGTATTTAGCGTTAAGATCGAGGCTATGCTGCACTGTGTTCTTTACAATACTAAGTTGTTCGTTAATAGGTAAAACAGTGACTAAATTATCATTAAAGTATACTTTTAAGTGCGAAACATTCGCGATTAATGAAGGCGAGTTAGTATACGAAAAGTTAAGCTTTAAATTGGTGCTCAATTTATCTATTCGGTTTGTAAAGTCAACGCGGGAGTTATTATTTACCCCGTTGAGCCTAAAACCTGTAAAGCCTAACGCTTCAAACTCTAAGCGTAAACTCGACACCTGAGCGCTCTCAGGGTATCCATTAATGAACATTGATTTATTTTGTAATGGCTCAACCGCGTGTGCAATATGCACACTACAAATAAGTGACAATGTTAGGAGTGTATTTAGCAACTTTTTAATCATAATTATTATGCACTATTGGTCTTTTTGGGGTAAATGAGTTTATGTACACAACTATATTAGTTATGAACTGAATAGTCGGTTGAAGCGCTCTTGGCGCGTGGAAGAGCAGGTTACTAAAGCCTCTAAGGCTCGTTTTTTGCACTTCTTTAAAACTGTAAGATGGGCGGTCATGTCTAAAGTTATTTTGCCAGTCAAGCCAGGCATCTGCTCGTGAAAATGTACATTGTATAAACGCGCGCTGTTTTTCAAGAGATAAATCTTTAATGGTTAAGCCAATTTGATTACCCCGAGTATTACAAACATGGGTAGTGAAGGAAAACTGCTTATTACCACGGCTCATTAATAATTCTATTTTATCGTTTACGCGACAAGAATGCGCATGGTCGGTTTCTATACCCACGCCGTTGTCTGAGTAATCTGTAATTTTTACTTTTAGCGTATGTCCATTTGCTAAACGAACACCCGCTGGAAAATTTGCTTTAATACGGTGAGAGTGCCTAACCTGACGTGCTTCTGCAGCTACCGCAACGGCAGCCCCTAAAATAATAATGTTATAAAGCGCCCACCCCATACTAATTAGTAACACACCAATCTGTGTAGGGTCGCCAAAAAACAGGCGCAAAACACCAACTAACATACCTACTAAATTAATGGCGAGTAAAACAAGATAGGGCCTAGAGATTCCCCAGTCATAATGCTCTTTGTCATTTAAGCCGCCTTTTTCGGTAACGTTAAATTTACCCTTGTTTGGGTTAAATAAAGCAACCGTTGTTGGCTTTAATATGTACCAAGCAAGCACAGATTCGTAAACTTCGCCCCAAAACGAATAGCGATACTTACCTTGTATTCGTGAGTTAGTTGCTTTTATCTGAATAAGTGTCGGTACAACATAGATAAAAATAGCTAAAAATGGCGCATAAATAATGTATGCATTAAAGTAGATGAGTGCCAGGGGCGCCGTCAAAAATACAATGCGTGGAATGCCGGATAAAAAATGCAGCATAGCGTTTAAGTAACAAAGTCGCTGAGGTATGTTTAAGCCTTTACCTAAAAGCGGGTTATCGAGCCTAAATATTTGCGCCATACCACGGGCCCAACGAATTCGCTGGCCGATATGAGCCGATAAACTATCAGTGGCAAGTCCTGCCGCTTGTGGAATATTTATGTAAGCCGTTTTGTAACCTGCGCGTTGCATTCGCAGCGCAGTGTGTGCATCCTCGGTGACGGTTTCAAAAGCAAACCCACCAATTTCATCAAGCGCTTCTCTTTTGAGTACCGCACACGAACCACAAAAGAACGTGGCATCCCACATATCGTTTCCGTCTTGAATAAGCCCGTAAAACAACATGTTTTCGTTTGGAATTTGACTGTGGTTATTTAAATTTCTCTCAAATGGATCTGCTGAGAAAAAATGATGTGGTGTTTGTACTAAACACACTTTACTGTCTTTTAAAAACTGTCCCATGGTCATTTGCAAAAATGAACGAGCAGGTACGTGGTCGCAATCAAAAATAGCGATGTAATCACCGTTGGTATAGCGCATAGCACTATTCATGTTACCCGCTTTTGCATGGTTATTATCTGGCCTTGTTAAATAACCTGCACCCACTTGTTTGGCAAATTCACCAAATTCAGGGCGTTTACCATCATCTAAAATATACACGTTTAATTTATCTGCCGGCCAATCAATACTTAATGCAGCAAGGGTAGTGGGCCTTACAACACTTAATGGTTCATTGTAAGTGGGAATGTAAATATCTACCGTAGGCCATAAGTCAGTATTTTTTGGCAGCATTACGGGTTTTCTTTCAAGTGGATTAATTGTTTGAAAGAAACCTAAAATAAGCACCATCCACGCATATGTTTCTGCAAGTAATAAACCTGCACCCAATGTTAATGCGAGTGGATCATCCCAGTTAAGTGTTTCGGTATAGCGCCACCATAAGTAACGAGAAGATGTAGTGACAGAAAGCGTGACCATTACAATGGTGGCCATATGACCTTTTACGCGTTTTAGCGCGTAAGCAACCAGTAATATAAAGCTAATAAAAACGGCTTGTGCTTCAAGGCTAAATGGAATGGTTACAAAGATTGCGAGCAAAAATAATATAAGCGCAACTACAATGTACTTAATTAACTTATTTTGCCAAATACGAGCGTCGGCCATTGTTTTAAAAGCACTTTTTTTAGGCTTATTGTTTTTGGAAAAAAGGCGCCTTATTAATTGGCCTAATTTAAGGTCGTACCAGCGAAGTTGTCTTAGGCTGTAGCTCACCAAATCATAAAAATAATTTGTTGCATGCTTTTTGATTGATACAGATTTACTTTTAGGTTTGTTGACGGTAAATAATAAAAAAATGGTCTGAATTATAAAGCGCACAATATTAGAGTATATGAAGGACCTGTAAGGGAGCCTTAAGTGTGGGTAATAGTTATATAAGGTTAGTTCAAAGTTTTCTTTGTTCTTTTTTATATTTACAAATAATGAACCGAACAAAGTAATGAAGGGCATTAAAAATGCTTCAATTACATTAACCTTGTGCTGGTTAAAGTAACTATGAAATTTAAATAAAATGTAACGCACAAGCTTATCAGTAAATAATATGCTCAGCAGCAAATACAGAGTACTGTGTATGGGCCGTTTATAAAAAAGAGAAAAGCTCATTGTTACAACGCCGCTTTACTTACAAGCCACCCGGCAAGTGTTTCAAAGTCATCATTAGCGACACTGTATGGTGCACAATTAAGTGCAACATTTCGGTTTGCTGTGGCTTCTTTAATAACTTCATCACTGTTGATAAAAAACGGCGCCATAAATGGCAATGTAGATTGCCAAAGAGAAGATAGATCAAATTCTAACACTGAGGCTGCGTTGTAACGATTAACAACAAAAAAGTGTTTCCAACTTGACTCTACTGACTTAAGGGTTTGTAGGCGCTTGTATATGAGGCTATGGCAAATTGCATCGCAAGTGACTAGCTCAATAACAATATCGTTTTCTTCTAACGGGTAGTGAGAAATATTAATGTGTGAAGGGCAGTCGAATATTATCCAAGCAGATTCCTTATAATCCAGTTTTTTGCAATTGTTAATTGTGGCTATAATTTCATCTAACGTTGCTTCATTATCGCCATGGGGTAAAAAAAGAACGCCATCGCTGTCTTTACGAAAATGCAATAACGCATCGTCAAAAGTACTCTCGTTGCTCCACCCTTTTGTGGCTGTCCACTTAAGGCCAAAATGCAACCCAAGGTCGCTTTTAGCGTCTAAATCTATGGCAATAACATCTACATCCGATTTTTTTAATACGCACGCAAGATTGGCAACGACCGATGTGCTGCCAATTCCTCCTTTAATACCCTTTACAAAAATCCGTTGCAATGGAACGCTGCCTTTATGTTATTTGTTATTTGTTATTGGTTATTGGTTATTGGTTGTTTTTATTGCGTCATCAATTTCTTTTAATAGCGCGTATTTGTTTATTGTTTTTTGGTTTTTTTGTGTATTCATAATTTCTATATAGTCATCGCTTTTCCCACCAAAACGGCGAGCTAGGTTTTCTATGTCACTTGATGTGAGTATTTGTGAGCTTTTTGTAGCTAAATTGTTCATCACAACCTTCGTAAGCGTAATATTTATTTTATTAAAAGTGGACAATATTTGTCTATTATATATAGAATAGCGGGCAAAACTAGTAAAAAAGTATTTTTTTTAAGGGCTTTTTAAGTGCATAACTTTAACATACCTGGATTAGAGCCAGCTGCAAAGGAGTTAAAATCGGCTTCAAGTTATGCTGTTTTAGCGCCTTTAGACAATTTTGTGGTTGAATTTGCTTTACATGCAATTAACCAAAATTGCGCAAACGCTATTTACATTGTTTCTCAAGACGTTGAATCTTTCTTTGAGTCGTCATTTTCTGCAGCAATTAATACTGCGTACAAACGCAGTAAAGTTCATCCATTTTCTCTCTCATCTGAGACACAGCATTACTCAATAGAGCGAATAAACAAAGGTATAATTAAAGAGATAGGCGCGTATAAAAAATTAAAAAATGCGCTAGTGTTTATCCACTTCAACACAGAGCTACTTAGTGCAGCAACCGAAGCTAGCACAAAAACAATAATGAACGATTACAGTGAGTTTGCAAAAAAAACAGGGGTTACCTTATTATTTTTGCTATCTGGTCCAGAAGTAACACACTATCGATTTTTAATAAGGCAGCTTAATAAATCTTTTGATGGACTAATTTTTGTAGATAATGATTCCGCTACCCGCGTTTTAGAGTACGATTATTGGCACCACACTACGGGTGTATTTGCTGATATGCAGTTTCAACTGTCGCTTGAAGGTAATCAGTTTTTGGTACAAGAGGGCACTGTAAACGATCAAAAAATATTCAATGGCTCGCATTTTCCAGATGAAGACGATGTCTGGTTAGTACAAAGCGCGGTACCAATCGGTACAAAATTGCCTACGCATTATTATACCGCAAAAGACAATAATGAATTGTTCGACAAAGGCCCCAAATTAAAAGCGGCTACATTGGTGTTTGCTGTTACGCGTTACACAGATTTAGCGCTACTAGGTAAACAGTGCTTTGAACTTAGAAAAAGCTGCGGTCGTTGGTTGAAATTGGTAGTACAAAATGTTGATGGCGTTATTCGCCATCAAGATGAATGTTTATTTTTAACGTTAGGCGTTAACCTTATTTTGTATAGCTTTTCTGAACCTTCGCGATTATTATCTCAAATTCAATCTATTCAAGGGTTTCAATTTTCTAGACCGTTACCGCCATCTGTCGAGCACGTTCTGAAATATACTGAAAATACGTTTTCTAAAGGCTATCTACCTTTTGATGAATTTACGCGCCAAGTAGAGGTTCATAGTGACTCTGCTGTTAATCTGGGTGTTAGCGGCGTGTTGGTTAAGCTTGAGTTATTACCCCGCATAGAGCCCATTCACCCTTTACACTTGTTTCATATTAAGCGTGAAGGGGATGTATTTAGCCTTGCAGATAACACCGTGTATTTGTACTTGCATGCGTGTAGAGAGAACGACGTAAATAATGCAATTAAGCATTTATTCAAGCTACAAACGAGTGACTTTTTTGTGCAGCAAAATGTTATTTCAGATCATTTTCATATACAGCAAGAATGTAAGCAATTAAGACGGCTTTATAGCGGTAAACATGTTACTGATTATTCTAAACAGTTAACAGAGAATGATAGCTATAAGTTTGAACCCGGTGTGTCAAAAAATATTACAGAGGCATTAGAAACACCTGAGTTTACAAATGATGCGCGCCCCGATGCTGTGTCATTTGTAATGAGGTTAAAGGCTTAACCAATGAGTATTAATCAGCTTTTTATTACCGTTATTTTGGCGATTATAGTCGGTATTGTGCTTTGTATGTCGGCAACTCAAATATTGGCCAGAGTAAAAACATATTATTACAAGCTTACTTTTAAACACGAAGTACTTGAACCTTATACACCGAATAAAAAAGAGAAGGATGAGCAGTGAAATTATCAGGTTTAGGAGCGTGGAATCTTTATTTCTTAGCTAAATTTGCCTTGTTTTATTACGGCGCAATTGATTTTAATGTATTAACCAATGCAGCCCTTGCAGCACTTTTAGCAATCAAATTTAATAAACCGACTTTTGAAAAGTTAAAACATGTACTTGGTGGTATTTTTGCGATTATCATACTTTACCAAGACTCTTGGTTGCCCCCGATAAATAGGCTGACAAAGCAAGCTGGTAATGTTCAAGATTTCAGCTTTGGCTATTTTTTTGAACTTTTAGCACGTGTAATTAGTGTTGATATGTTATTGGCATTATTTGTTATCACAGTCTGCTTTTGGTACACATCGCAATGGTTACGTTTTACAACTATCACAATTGTGGGGTTACTCGTTATTGGCTGGCAGGGAGACAGCGAACAAACGCCACCAGTTGCTATTAACAACTCAGCGAATACCGCCATATATAACTCACCCGAGCAACAAACACAGGTTATTACTCGCGCTACTCAAACACCGGGTCAAAAACTCACTGATTTTTACCAGCAACAAAGTCACCTAGTGAGTCACTTTCCATCACAAGTAAATGGCGAACTGTTCGATGTCATCGTTTTAAATATTTGTTCAATGGCGATTGATGACTTGAACGCTATTGGCGTTAGTGTTGAAGATATGTTTAATGATTTTGATGTGGTGTTTTCAGATTTTAACTCAGCAACATCTTACAGTGGGCCTGCAGCTATTAGGCTTTTACGCGCAAGTTGTGGGCAAACAAGCCAAACGGCTTTATTTAATGATGCACCAGAGCAGTGCTATTTATTTAAAAACTTAGAAAAATTAGGGTATCAAAGTAGCGTGGTGATGAACCACGATGGCCACTTCGATGACTTTAAAGGCTTGGTTAATCGCTTTGGTGGCCTAAACGATAAACCACTTAATATTGATTCGCTTCCAGTAGCGCAATACGGTTTTGACGATAGCCCTATTTACTCTGACGGGGCAGTATTAAACAACTGGCTTGAAAATGAGGCAGACGATTGTAAGCCGTGTGCAATGTACTACAACACGACAAGTTTGCACGACGGTAACCAGTTAGCTAATCAAAAACGTATGAATAGCCTTGAAAGTTACCCAATCAGGCACGCTAACTTATTATCTGATATTAATCGTTTTATTCAAAACCTTGAAAAGCGCGGTCGTAATGTCATGCTAATGGTAGTACCCGAACATGGCGCAGCATTAAAGGGTGACAAAGTACAGTTTGCTGGCCTTCGTGAAATACCCAGCCCTACTATTGTATCTGTACCAGCTGCTATTAAATTTATTGGCCCAGACGTTAAAAGCTACTCGCAGATTATGATTAACGAATCGACTAGTTACTTTGCCTTATCTGAAATTGTTGCAAAAACACTTGAGACAAATGTTTTTGGGGGTAATAACAGCATTGCCAATTTAGTTGAAAACTTGCCAAAAGCACCAAAAGTTGCTGAAAATGCGGGCACAATCATGATGTATGTTAATAAACGACCTTACATACAACTTGATGGCGAAGAATGGTCTGCTTACCCTCAAGGCTAAAAGTAATCTAGCTATGCAGCAGGCTAGCTCTGCTGTGTAGCGTGTTTAGGCTGTTATTCCTATGGCTTAATTTAAACGCAGATTTGTCCAAAAATGTTTACAATAAGCTACCTTATCAAAGCGACTTAGCGTATTATTCGGCTAATTTAGTTTTTCCTGCTTTGAGGATGTATGCGTCTAGATATTCACTGTGCTGATAGGATCGGTATAGCCCAAGAAATCCTTAATATTTTAGTTAACTACAGTGTTGATTTAAAAGGTATTGAGGTCGATTCTGTCAATTGCCGTATGTATGTGAGCTTTCCAGAAATAGAGTTTGAGCAGTTTCAAAAAATCATGCCTTCTATCCGTCTGATTGATGGTGTGCATGATGTACGCACTACCGCATTTCTCCCTTCTGAGCGAGAGCATAACGAATTAAATACCTTGTTACGTGCATTACCTGATGGTGTTATTTCTATTGATGCTAAGGGCTGGGTTCGTTTATGCAACGATGCTGCGTGTAAAGACCTGCAGTTAAGTGAAAAAGAGGTTATTGGCGCTAACATAAACAACCTACTAAAGGGCTTTAACTTTACGCGTTGGTTAGAGGGCAAGGAAGTGTTAGGCCAAACCACCCGAGTTGAAGTAGCTGGCGAAGACTTTATTGCCGATATTTTACCAATTGCCGTACCACAAGGCAGTGAAGGCGATGTTTTAGCTGGTGCGGTTATTAACATTAAGTCGCAAAGTCGTTTAGGCCAGCAAGTTAGTGCATTTAGACGCTACGGACAAGAAAGCTTTGCCACCATTCATAACTTTAGTACTGCTATGCGCCGTGTTGTGCGTGAAGCACGAAAAATGGCACAGTTAGAAGCACCCATACTCATCACGGGTGAAACGGGCACAGGTAAAGAGTTACTTGCGCGAGCGTGTCATTATGCGTCAAACCGTTCTGTTAAGCCGTTTATTGCGCTTTCGTGCGCGTCGTTACCTGATGATGTAGCGGAGTCTGAGCTTTTTGGTTATGCAGGCTACGAAGAAAATGCAGCTCCTAAACGCGGTGTACTAGAGCAAGCTGACGGCGGTACTGTATTTTTAGATGAAGTGGGTGAAATGTCGACCCAGCTACAAACTAAACTTTTGCGCTTTTTACAAGACGGAACGTTTAGAAAAGTAGGCGATGAGAACGAAGTCAAGGTTAATGTTCGTATTGTAGCCGCTACTCAAAAAGACTTGCCCGCAATGGTACAAGAAGGTGTGTTTAGAGAAGACTTGTACTATCGAATTAATGTATTAACTCTCGAAATAGCGCCGCTAAGAGATCGCAAAGCCGATGTGGGTCCTCTGGCAGAGCATTTTATCCAAAAATATGCTCAGCAAAATGGCCATGCTATCCCGTTATTATCACAAGAGTGCTTAAGCTTTTTACAAGAATACCCATGGCCTGGAAATGTTCGCCAACTTGAAAATGCTATTTACCGCGCAGTCTCATTGTTAGATGATAGCGAGTTACGTTTAGAGCATTTACAACTGCCTACGTTTACGCATGAATTAGGGTATTTGGAGTCAGACTTTGAGGGAACGCTTGATCAAGCAGTAAAACGTTTTGAAGCCACATTACTACGTAAACTTTACCCTGCTTACCCAAGTTCAAGGCAACTCGCTAAACGCTTAGGGCTTAGTCATACCGCAGTGGCAAATAAGTTGCGTGACTACGGCATAAACAGAAAAACCGTTAAGGTTTAGATGATTCTAAAATTAAAACAGGGGACTAGCTTTTAGTCCCTATGTTTTTTGTAACACCATCAATAGCAATAGTTTCTATACCGTCTTCATTAAAGTTTATAACAATACTGGCATTGTTACGGGTAAAAAAGTAACTACGGTTATTTAACTCTATAACGTAATCGCCTTTTACTCGGTCACTAAATTTTTGCTTTTTAAGTGACACAGTATGCTCGCCAATTTGCCAATTAAACCCTTCAATAAAACCATTGTTAAACTCTTGTACCCATACCTGGCTTTCATCTTTTGATAGTGTAATAGCCACTGAATATGAATTTGGAATACTTTGCATATTGTAGCTTTTAGCGCCAATTTTAAATTGTTCAGCTTTTTGTTGCCAAGCAAAACCAAAGTCAAATTCTTTTTGTATACCCGTAGGGTAGGTAATAGTGCCTTTGCCGGGTAATGAAAAATCAGCTAATGCTGAATAGCTTGGTACGAGTAATCCAATAAACGTAATTATATGTAGTAGAGGTTTCATAAGCATTTAATTTTTATATATATGAGTAATAAAGAGTAAGGGAGAACATACGTCTTAGCAAGTGCTTGTGATACACTCGGTTAAATTTTGCTGGTAAGACCTTTGTTGTGAACTTATATATTCGACTCCTATTATTATTTTTTAAAATTAAGCGTAATAAACACTATCAAGATTTACTCGATACGGTAGATATTGATTACAAAGCACTTCCTACTGATTGTGATATTAATTTACATTTAACTAATTCGCGTTATTTGGCCATGATGGACTTGTCGCGTACGTGGATGACTGAGCGAGTAGGTTTGCTAAAACAAATAATGAAACGACGCTGGTTTCCTATTGTTAATGCAACAGCTATTACTTACATCCGTGATATTAAACCCATGCAAAAATACACTATTAGCACTAAGTTAGTGGGCTGGGATCATAAGTATTTTTACATTGAGCAGAAATTTCATTCTGATCGTGGCTTGCATGCGATTGCGTACGTACGTGGTGTATTTAAAAGCAAAAAAGGTATTATAAGTATTGAAGAAATGCTTGAAGTGGCAGGCTTTGAAGGTAAAACGCCTATTTTACCAAGTGAAGTAATGCACTGGAAAGAAATGCTCGAGCAGAAAAAAATGACTAATTTACCAAAATAAATGAAAAGGCGCTTTGCGCCTTTTTTCAATTTTAAGCTTTTATATTTAGCTTACCTTGAAAGTCCTGCCACCCAGGTGGAAACTGCCCACGTAATACATACGAAAACGCAATCAGTTCTGCAATCACAAAATAAAGCTCTTTTGGAATTTCTTCACCTAATTCGAGGTGCGATAAGGTTTTAGCTAAATCAGGATCTTCGTGGATCATGATCCCTTTTTGTTTTGCTGCAGCGATTATTTCTTCCGCTAACTCCCCAAATCCCTTAACACTCACTGAAGGCGTGCTTCCTGCTTCGTATAAAAGGCCAATTGCCGACTTGCTTTTAGGGGAATCACTCATAGCTACACCTTAATATTAATAATAGCATGGGATTTATAAAAAGCAGCATGGGTTGCCTCCCCTCGTTTTAGGTTTAGTTCAGCAACTTGCAAGCCGTGTTTAGCCAGTTTTGAGCGCAGGTTATCAAGGTGAGGGTGGGCAATGGCACTCACTTCTTGGCTTGATGCTAATAATTGGCAATCGAGCGATTTGTCCATTAACTCGGCGGTAATTTGTAGTTGACCGAGATCTGCATAATCAAAATTTAATCTAACAAACCAGACATTTTTAGGCTCTAGCTTATCGGCCGATGGTTTTTTATATTGCCCTAGCGTTATTTCTGTTTGGGCTGCTTCTGGCGGTAATTTCATCGGAAGTAAAAACTGTGCCAGCGGGTTACTTTCGGGTTGCTGATTTGGTGTTGAAACACTTACCTGTGTGAGCGTGTTTTTAACCTGAGTAAGCTCTCCAGCAAGCGCTTGCACTTGTGATTGCTGAAGTTGCTCTAGTATTTTTGAACTTGCTTTGCCTGCTTTAAACGTAGGCATAAGCACCTGTAGTAATGCATCAATGCCTGTTTTTGAGTCAAAGGTAATTGGGGCTACAGATTGGTTAATAATAGGCGCCGCCAAAATACTAACCGCTAGCTGCTCAAGCCCTTTGGTAAAGCTACTTTGCAGGGTGTCATGCGTGAGGCTGTTAGGCTGCAGCGTCGCTAATATCTCTCTTTGCACGGCAGTCGGGCTAACGTTGCTGCTTGATACCATACGATTAAAAGCTTGATTAACCAGCGCATTGAGGTCAGGTGTTTGCTTAGTCGCTTTAACTTGAATATCGGCTATTTGACTACTCAATGAAATTTTTTCTTCAGTGAGTGTGTGAGTTGAATCATGCGATGGTGGCAGCTTTAAAAGCGGCGTTAATATTTTAGCTTCAATAGGTTGCAACATTTGGCTTGGTGAGGCAATAGTCGTTGTGTTACTAAATACTGCACTAAATAGGGGGTTACTTGCTGGTGTAGAAGATACAGCATGTGTTTGTTGGGTTGCTGGGCTATTGGCTTTTAGGGTAGGGAGTGTAGCCAGTTTATTATCTGCATTAGCTTGTTGAGCATGGCTTAGCCCCACTTTTGTAACAGGAAGAGAATTTAACTCTTTAATTGTCGTTTGTTTTTGTAGGTTATTACTCATGGTGGATTGAACTTGCACTGTTTGGCTTTTTAATACTTGCTCTGTATTTTTGGTTGCGGGCTCTGCCTTTTTTTGAGTGCTTAATAGTGCGCCTGATTGTGCACCTACCTCTGCTTTACTTTGGGCTGAGGCTTTTTCGATTGATTGGGGGTTATGTTCTGGTGTATTTGCCGTAATAGCATTGGGTATAGGCAAATGACTACTGATAACTTTGCCACCAGGAGGCTGCCAAACAGCAACATTTGCTTTTATTAGCTGTGTTAACTGCACAATAGGGGGCAATTGAGAGAAATGCTTAGGTAAAATATTAACAAATTCCGTCCTTGGCTTTTGCGCGCTATTAGCAACTTGTATACCTGCATTTTCAATTAAATTAATTCTACTCGTTTGTGGAGACGGGGCGATAAACTGTTTTTGTAAAGTGAGTGATGGTGCTATTTGATTTTTATTTTCGTTTGCAAACGATTTGTTTTCAAAATAATTTACTGCATCATTGATTCGTGTTTTTAAATCACTAAAACTAGTTTGTAGCCAAGACTTTATAGGGCTATGAGTACTCACCAGCGGACTTACTTTAGCGGTGTTATTAATCTGCGCTGGCGCGGTTTGTAAATTAGCGTGTTGCGCAGTAAGTAATTCATTAAAAGGTTTAGTAAAAGAGTTACTCAGCATCACTTTTATGCTTTGAGCTTGTGTTTTTATTACTAGCTTGTCTGCTTGATTTGCAACAGTCACTTTCACAGGCGAGTTTGGCAGTTCAGCAAGCTGCGTGTTTGATACTTGTGTGGTGAAAGAGCCTGATTTTTGCGGATGCGTTAAAATGGCTAATTTAGGCGTTGCCTGTAGTTGTGCATTGGGTAACAAGCTTGCTAGCATTTTAACCAGCTTTGTTTGGCTTAAAGGCTGGGTATGAACGGTATCAGCAAAGCGGTTAATAACATCAATTTGCGCGCCTTTAGTGTTGGTACTTATGACTAGTTTTAAAGGTTGCTCTGTGCTGAGCAATTGTGCAACGTCTTTATTAATGGCAATACTAGCATTGAGCTTATCAATAATTAATTTGGGTGCCGGCGTTAAAGCAACCTGAACGGCAAGTGGCTTGCTTTCAACTTCTGCGCCGGTACTAATGAAATTTAATAAGCGTTGTAATTGGGCAGGCTGGTTAAGTTTAATTGTTGCGGTATTTGGCAAAATAGATAGTTGCTTTCCGTCTGCGCTTAGTTGAATGCGCGCGCTAGCAATTTTATCTAAAGATTGAGGGGCATTGCTTGTGCCTAGTCTGAGCGTTTGCCATTGCTTATTAACCAGTACTTCTAGTGTGATAGAGTCTTTTGAAAATTGAATGTTTTTAGCCGCAAGTACTTCACTTGGTATTTGTGGTAACTCATTGGTTTGGTTATTAGTTGATGAATTGATAACCAATGAATTGGATAATGTTATTTGCGTTGGCGTATTCATTATTTTAAATCAAGTTTTCTCTATTTTAAGTGAATCGATTTTAAAGCAATATTCGTATTACCCTATCATTATGGTAGACTAACGCCTAATTTTTGGCAGAGAGAATCGTCATCTTGTTACACATTAAGTCCGTCTCCTGCATCAAGCAAGAACGTTGTTTGTTTGCGGACCTTAATTTTAGCCTTAAAAGCGGTCAAATCATGCAATTAGCGGGTCCTAATGGGGCTGGTAAAACATCGTTATTGCGTATCATCGCTGGCTTTTCTGCGCCTGATGAAGGCGAGGTTTTGTATCAAGAACGCTCAATAAATAAATACTATGAAGAGTTCGCCCACGACTTACTTTTTATAGGCCATAAAACGGGTGTTAACATTCAGTTGAGCGCTGTTGAAAATGTACGCTTTTGGTTACGGATCAACGGTTATTCAAATGAGCCCGACCTATACCCAATCTTAGCAAAACTAGGCTTGGTCGGTCTTGAAGATGTGCCTGTTAGAATGCTGTCGGCAGGCCAGCAACGACGAGTTGCATTGGTTAGACTTTGGCTAAGCGACGCAAATTTATGGATATTAGACGAGCCATTTACTGCGCTCGATAAAAGCGGTGTCGCGTTTTTGCAGCAGCGATTTACTCAACATCTAAATAATAATGGCGCCATATTATTAACTACCCACCAAGATCTAACTGCTCACTTTAGTGATTTACAAACAATCACATTGGAGTACCGCCACTGATGACTCGTCAACACTCTTATTGGTTACTATTTAGTGCGGTTTTTACTAAAGATATAAAGCTTGCCTTTCGCCAGCGAGCTGAAATTGTAAACCCAATATTGTTTTTTTTAATTGTTATTTCTTTGTTTCCGTTAGCAATAGGTCCTGAGCCCGGTCTCCTTGCTAGAATGGCGCCCGGTATCATTTGGGTTGCAGCTTTACTCTCTACCATGTTGGGCCTAGATAAACTGTTTAGAGATGACTTTAATGATGGGTCTCTAGAGCAGTTAATTTCCTCATCGTACCCATTGTCACTTACAGTGCTTGCAAAAGTGGCTGCACATTGGGTTGTGACGGGGTTGCCCCTTGTATTAATGACACCGTTATTCGCGTTATTACTTAATTTAGATAGTAATGCGCTGATGGCCACTGTATTAACGTTATTATTAGGTACACCGTTATTAAGTTTTATTGGTGCAATAGGTGCTGGGCTTACTGTTGGGCTACAAAAAGGGGGGATTTTGATGAGTTTACTCGTACTGCCTTTGTATATTCCTGTTCTAATTTTTGCAACGTCGGCTATCGATACCAGTGTTATGTCGCTGGATTATAGCGGGCAACTTGCCATCCTTGGTGCTATGTTAGTCATCGCTATTATTAGCGCACCAATCGCCATATCGTCAGCTTTAAAAGTGAGTATAAGTTAATGTGGAAGTGGTTACATCCCTATGCTAAAGCAGAGCGTGCATACCAGTTATGCAATACGTTACTGCCTTATTTTGCCGTAGTTACGGTTGTTAGTATGCTCGTTGGTTGGGTGTGGGGGCTTGGTTTTGCACCTGCCGATTACCAACAAAAAGACAGCTACCGTATCATTTTTATTCACGTTCCTTCTGCCATTTTATCAATGGGGGCATATTCCTCTATGGCCATTGCTGCCATTGTTGCGCTTGTATGGCAACTCAGAAACGCAGAACTTGCCGTTATAGCAATTGCACCTGTTGGCGCATGTATGACTGCAATAGCACTTATAACGGGGGCTGCTTGGGGTAAACCTATGTGGGGCGCTTGGTGGGTGTGGGATGCACGACTTACATCGGAGCTTATTTTATTATTTTTATATTTGGGCGTAATTTCGTTATACCACGCTTTTGAAGATAAAAAATCAGCGGGCCGTGCTGCATCTATCTTAGCGATTGTAGGGGTGATCAATTTACCAATCATTCACTTTTCGGTTGAGTGGTGGAACACCCTCCATCAGGGAGCAAGCATCACTAAATTTAATACCAATGCGGTTGACCCAAGCATGTTTTGGCCATTGATGGTAAATATTTTAGCCTTTGCAGCGTTTGTTGGCACAGTCACTTTAATTCGTCTTAAAAATGAAATTTTGCAACGTGAAAAGCATCGCCCATGGGTGCGCCAGTTGCTTAATAGGGGGTAATTATGCAGTTTGACTCTTTTTCTGATTTTATTGCAATGGGAGGCTATGGATTTTATGTGTGGCTTTCATTTGGTACTTGCGCACTTATTTTACTAGGTATTTTAGTGAGCTCTTTGAGAGATACTAAGCATATTATGGCTTCAGTGGAGCAACAAATTGTGCGTGAAGAGCGTATAAAGCAAGCTAAGCAGGAGCAAGCATCATGAACCCTAGACGTAAAAAACGCTTATTAGTGATTGTTGCTATTTTATTTGGTTTGGGTTCTGCCATCGGTTTAGTGCTTTATGCTTTACAAGAAAACATAAACTTATTTTATACCCCAAGTGAATTGATTGATGGCAAAGGCCCAAACAAAGAAAAACCTTTTATTGGTCAAAAGCTTCGTATTGGTGGCATGGTAGTCCCAGGATCTGTTGATAGAAACGAGCAAAGCTTAGAAGTGAGTTTTAAATTAATTGATACAGGTCCATTAGTAACTGTGAAATATCAGGGGATATTGCCTGATCTGTTTCGTGAGGGCCAGGGTATTGTTGCGCAAGGTGTTTTAATTGAGCCTAATGTCATTGAAGCGTTTGAAGTACTGGCCAAGCATGATGAAGAATACATGCCTGCAGAAGTTGCTGAAGCGGTTAAAGGTATTAAGCATGAAAAACCAAAATACAACTTAGATAGTGGTAATTAGCTATGATCCCAGAAATTGGTTATTTTTCTTTAACGCTCGCCATGGTGCTGAGCGTTTTATTATGTATTTTTCCACTTTGGGGCGCGCATACAGGTAATCTTCGCTTAATGCGTGCTGCCCCCTCTTTAGCTATTGGTCAGTTTGCGTTTGTATTAATTTCGTTTGCTGCGCTTATTTATGCAAGTTTAACTGATGATTTTACCGTATCTTATGTGGCGTATCATTCGAGTAGCACACTGCCATGGTATTACAAAATAACATCGACTTGGGGCGGTCATGAAGGAGCAATATTGCTTTGGTTAGTGATGCAAGCAGGTTGGACTGCTGTTGTTGCTGCTCGCTCAAAGTCATTACCTTGGGTTCTACGTGCCCGTGTTTTAGGCGTGCTTGGTTTTTTAGGTGTTGGTTTCATGATGTATACCTTACTATTGTCAAGCCCATTTGAACGTTTACTTCCCTATTTCCCGGTAGAAGGGCGAGATTTGAATCCGCTTTTACAAGACCCCGGTATGATCATTCATCCGCCATTACTGTACATGGGTTATGTTGGCTTATCGGTTGCTTTTTCGTTTGCAATTGCAGCACTTTTAACAGGTAAGCTTGATAACACGTGGGCTAAATGGTCACGTCCGTGGACAATGACCGCGTGGGGTTTTTTAAGTTTAGGTATTACTATTGGCAGTTGGTGGGCTTATGCAGAGCTTGGCTGGGGTGGCTGGTGGTTTTGGGATCCAGTAGAAAACGCGTCCCTTATGCCCTGGCTTGTTGCAACCGCTTTACTTCATTCGCTAAGCGTGACAGAAAAGCGCGGCATTTTTAAATCGTGGACCGTATTACTGGCAATTGCAGCATTTTCGTTAAGCTTGCTGGGAACGTTTATTGTGCGTTCAGGTATTATTGTATCAGTTCATGCGTTTGCAACTGATCCCGACAGAGGCCTGTTTATACTCGCTTTTTTAGGAATAGTTGTTGGCGGTGGTTTAGCGCTTTATGCATTACGCGTATCGCAAGTTCATAGCGAAGGACGCTACAAGTTTGTATCGCGCGAAGTGGCTTTATGGCTAAACAATATCTTTTTAGTTGTGGCGACCTTAATTGTATTACTGGGTACTTTATTGCCTATGGTGCACAAAGAAATGGGCTTGGGCAGTATTTCTATAGGTGAACCGTTCTTTAATAAAATGTTTGCAATACTACTTGTGCCATTTGCTATTTTAATGGGCATTGGTCCTTTTTTGCGCTGGAAGCAAAACAAATGGGCGTTTTTGCAAAATAAAATTGTTGTAGGTATTTTGGCCAGTGTTGCGATCACTTGTGTGTGGTTGTTCTCAGCTTACGACGAAGTGACACCACTTACGCTATTAGCGACAACGCTGGGTGTGTGGGTTGCCGTTTCAACCTTGATTGACATTTACACTAAAGCTGCGGTGCATGGCACACTGAAAGAAGGGTTAAAACGCTTAGGTGTTAGTTATTGGGCAATGGTGCTAGGCCACATTGGTATGGCATTTGTTATTGCAGGCGTTGCGTTAACCTCAGCGTACTCTGTTGAGCGTGATGTATCGATGAAGAAAGGCGATATAGTGCAACTTAATCAATACAACTACCGCTTTGAAGGCGTTAAAACAATTCGTGGACCTAATTATAGTGGCCATGCTGGTGTTGTTACGGTGCTAAAAAACGATGATGTAGTCACTCGTTTGTACGCTGAAAAACGTAAATACGATATTGGCATGCAATTTATGACAGAAGCCGCCATTGATGCTGGTTTTACACGTGATTTATACCTTGCTCTCGGTGAGCAATTAAGCCAAGGGGCTTGGTCGCTTCGCATATACCATAAGCCGTTTGTGCGTTGGTTATGGATCGGTGGTGCATTAATTTCACTTGCAGGGTTTATGATTTTGTTTGATAAACGTTACCGTACATCTGCAAAAACAGCTCGAAAAGCGGCAGCGGAGAGCGTGTTATGAACCGTAAATTGTTAGCCATAGCGCCTCTTTTAGCCTTTGCTTTTATTTGTATATTTTTATACCAAGGGCTGTTTGCAAACCCACGTGAAATACAAACAGGGCGAATTGGCCATGAAATGCCGGCTTTTACCCTTCCTGATTTAATGCAAGACAATAAGCAATGGACCAACGAAGCGTTAAAAGGCGAGGTTTATTTATTGAATGTTTGGGGCACTTGGTGCCCAACCTGCTTAGCCGAGCTGGGTTACTTAACAAAGTTGCGAGAGCAAGGCGTTAAAATTATTGGCTTGTATTATGTGCAAGGCTACGACGCCGACTTTGATGGTCCTTTTGATATGCAAGCCTTACGTACTGAAGTACAAGATATGCTCAAGCGTGCCGGTGATCCTTATCAGTTTAATATTTTGGATTTACACCGCACTCTGTCCTTAGATTTGGGTGTATCGGGTGCGCCAGAAACATTTTTAATCGATAAAAACGGCACCATTTTGCTACACCATACCGGTGATATTAATCCACGAGTATGGCGTTCTAAATTTGCACCTATGATGCAGGAGCTAAAATAATGAAGTGGCTATTGTTTTCACTCAGCCTTTTACTGACTACGAGTGTATTAGCGCAAACTGATCGCTACGTATTTGATACCGACGAGCAAGCGGTTCGTTTTGAAGAGCTTACAAAAGAACTTCGTTGTCCTAAATGTCAAAACCAAAATATTGCAGATTCAGACGCTATTGTTGCCAAAGATCTTCGTGAAAGAGTGGTAGAGCTAGTTAAAGAAGGCAACACAAAAGATGAAGTTATTGACTACATGATTGACCGCTATGGTTACTTTGTTCATTACGACCCACCTGTGACACCTGCAACACTGGTGCTTTGGGTATTGCCGGTACTCATTGTTATTGTTGGATTTGGTTTTATTGTAATTCGTCAGCGTAAAGCGTCTGTGAAGCAGACCTGGAGCAACCAAGATGAAGTACTTTTAAATAAACTAATTGAACAAAATAAACGTCAGGAGCAAAGTTAAATGATTTTAATGTGGGCGTGTTTTGCTTTACTCACACTGATTGCACTGGCGTTTGTTATGCTGCCTTTTTTGCAAAAAGAGCGTGTTAAAACAATTACTCATAACGCAAATGCCGAGCTTATAAGTATTTATGAACAGCGTTTGGTTGATTTAAAGACTGATTTAGATAACCAACGTATTGATGATACTAACTACTCTGAATCGATAGTTGAACTAAAACGCCGTTTGCTTAATGAGCTTTCTCCAGAAAAGTCATTAATTAGCAAAGGTAACAACCGTATTTTTGCCCTGACAGGGGGCGCATTTGTTATTGCACTAAGCGGTATTTTTTATAGTTTAACGGGTAGTCAACAGCAAATTTCAGCATGGCACGATGCCATGGATAACCTGACCGAATACGGTGAGCGCGCTGTGATGCAAAAAGGCGAGCAGCTTACTCAAAACGAGCTACAAGCATTTGCACTGGCGTTACGCACCAAGTTAAGCCGTTCAGGCGATGACGAAATGGCATGGATGTTACTTGGTCGTGTTGCTATGTCACTGAATGAATTTGATATGGCTCAGCAGTCATTTGATAAAGCACTGCGCATGAACCCTGATAATAAACAGGTGTTAATAAGTTACAGCCAAATTTTGCTACTTGAGGGTAGCGAAGCGAATATGACGCGTGCAGCGGGTATGTTGTCTAAAGTATTAAACGCAGAACCGACTAACTTAGATGCTATTTCGTTATTGGCGCTCATTGCTTACGAACGAAAAGACTGGCCTCAAGCTAAAGCCGCCTTTGAAGTATTGCTAGCCAGTATGGAAAAAAATGATTCTCGCTATGGTTTAATATCTCAGCGTATTGCAGATATTGAACTGCAAATGCAAAGCGAAGGCTCGGTAATGCCAGTAACTAAAGCCAACAGCATTGCTGTTACCGTAAATGTTGTCAGTGAGCTTATAAATAAACTGCCTGAAAAGGGGACTTTATTTGTATTTGCAAAAGCGGCAAATGGTTCGCCAATGCCGATTGCTGCTGTAAAACTCACTTCATATTCATTCCCTGTTACAGTTGAGTTAAACGATAGCACTGCCATGGTTGAAGGTATGAACTTGTCTAGCGCAGAAGATATTATTATATCGGCGCGTATTTCGCTTGATGACTCTGTTATGCCAAGTTCAGGTGAATTAGAAGGGCATTCTGGCTCATTAAAGCGTGAAAGTGTAAGTGAATACCAACTTAAAATAGATACATTAATACCTTAAGGACGAAAAATGTTAAGACAAAGTTTAGCTTTTTTAAGCTTTTTGATACTGGTCGGTTGTGCGCAAGTACCAGAAAGCAAAATTGATGAAAGAGATCCACTGCAAAGTATTAACCGTCCGTTATATGACTTTAATATGGATGTTTTAGACGCTTACATACTTCGCCCAGCAGCGGTTGGTTATGTTGCTGTGACTCCTGTGCCTGTGCGTCAAAGCATTGTTCACTTCACTGATAACCTAACGGCACCGGTTGATATGGTAAATGCGGGGCTACAGGGTAAACCGGGTAATGCAAGTGTTAGCCTTGCGCGCTTTTTAGTGAATTCTACCGTGGGCATTTTTGGTATTTTTGATGTAGCTAGCTCGCTTGGTTTAAATCGAGTAGATGAAGATTTTGGCCAAACAATGGGTGTATGGGGCATTGGTGATGGTGCATATTTAATGTTACCTGCAATGGGGCCTACTACAGCAAGAAACTTAACCGGTGACGTAGTAGACAACTTTGTTCTGCCTGAAATTGCCTTAACTACGCCACAAACGGTGCTAGTATTTGCGTTAAAAGCGGTAGAGGCGCGTGCTTCATTAATGGCGCAAGAAGGGCTTTTAAATGACTCACTTGACCCCTATTTATTTGTAAAAGATATTTATTTTCAGCGTCAGTTATTCGAACTTTACGATGGTAACCCGCCAATTAAAGAAGAGCCTGCCGACTTTGATGAAGACTTTTTAGAAAGTTTATAAGCCAAATCAAAATAAAAACGCCAGCTTAATGCTGGCGTTTTTTATAATATTGCTTAGCAAGTATTAGGTATTAACCATCAAGCTCATTTGCTCGTTCACCCAACTAAGTGCCTCGTGATACGCATCAGGTACTTTATCGGCAATATTAAGTGCTGTTGAAATGTCGTTTGCTTGTGACCAATCAGCCTTTTCGTAATGTTTAACAAGGTTCAAGTATTGCGCTAATAACCCCTCGTTATCTAACAGAGCTGCCTTAATATCGTTAGACAAAGGAAGCTTTTGCATCACGCTTTGCATACTTTCATCTAAAATGGCATCCATTAACGACATCATACCGGTTAAAAATGCCATGCCGGTATCTTTCATTTGGCCATGTGAAATAGCTAACAGCTCACAAAAGCGAGCGCGTGTAAGTGATAGCCTAATTAACTCTACCGGTTTATCAGCCGAGACTTGTGCAGCAAATAACAAAGAGAGAAGTTTTTTGATCTCTTGGGCACCTAAAACAATAAGTGCTTGTTTTATAGTGCTTATTTCAGCTCGTCGTGCAAAAGCTGCTGAGTTTGAGTATCGGAGCAGTTTGTAAGATAGGTTTACGTCGCGCTCAAATACATCGGTGATTTTTTTTAGGTCCATTTCTACACTTGACGTTTGGTAAAGTAATTCTGCAAGCGCCATTTCTGATGGTGGTAACGCTTTACTTTGCACCATTTCTGGTTTTGAAAAGAAAAACCCTTGAAAATAATCAAAGCCAAGCTCTAACGCTAAGCTGTATGTTTCGTACGTTTCTACTTTTTCAGCTAAAAGCTTTATATGAGGGTGCGCCTTTAGCTCTTTTATAATGGTTTTTATTGTTGCTAAATCACACGTTAAAAAGTCGATTTTAATAATATCAATAAACGGATAAAAGTGGCGCCACACCGGCTGGTGAATGTAATCATCGAGCGCGATGGTGTAGCCTTTGTCTTTGAGGTTTTTAACAATCGCAAGTAAACGTTTACCCGGTTGAATTGTTTCAAGTATTTCTACAACAATAGTGTCTTTACCCAACAGGGTAGGGTAACCCTTAAGTAAGGTTTCTAGTGTAAAGTTAATATAAGCGGGTTTATTATCGGTTAAGTCTTCTAAACCAAAGTTAAACTGACTGCCTTCAATTAAGCGAGTAGTTGCTTCGTCACCATCTATATTGGGAAATACATTATCTACGCCATCACGAAATAAAAGCTCATAACCAATAAGCTCTTTATCACGATTTAAAATAGGTTGGCGCGCAGCATAAAAATACATAAAAAAATCCGTGTCAGTCGAGTCAGTCGCTATTGTAATAATATATTAGAAAACATACAAAATAGCATGCTGTATATTTTACTAAATAATAAAATATCATTATTAAATAAAAGCGTTTGGCTATTTTTTACGTGTAAAAAAGTTTTTTTAGCAATTGTTTTCAATATGATTATTTTTAAACTAAGAAAATACAACAAATAGAGATTTTTGTTACAAGCATGATATAGTCCGAAGGAATGCTTTTATCCTAATAGTGACTTTATTATAAAATTTTAAGAGTCAATATTCGGATCAAAAGCCTGCTACTTTTAATTGTTTTATGGAGGCGAATTTGGAAACAGGAATGATCATTTCATTGTCACTATATTTTGTTGTTATGTTAGGTATTGGTTTATATGCCTATAAGCAGTCAACAAGTGATGTTTCTGGTTATATGCTGGGTGGTAGAAACTTGTCGCCAAGTGTTGCAGCACTCTCAGCGGGTGCTTCAGATATGAGTGGCTGGATTTTAATGGGGTTACCTGGCGCCATGTTTGTTACTGGCTTAAGTAGCACATGGATTGCATTTGGTTTAATTGCCGGTGCATGGTTAAACTACTTTTTAGTCGCGCCGCGTTTAAGGGTTTACACTGAAAAAGCGAATGACTCTATTACCATCCCTGATTACTTTTCTAATCGATTTAACGATAAATCAAATTTACTCCGTGTTGTGTCGGCTGTTGTAATTATTGTGTTCTTCACACTGTATACCTCTTCAGGTGTTGTTGCCGGTGGTAAACTATTTGAGAGCTCATTTGGCTTAAGCTACGAAATGGGGCTGTATATCACAACGGGTGTTGTTGTTTTGTATACACTCTTTGGCGGCTTTTTAGCGGTTAGCTTAACTGACTTCGTGCAAGGCTGTATTATGTTTATTGCACTTATTTTGGTACCCGCTGTAGCTTACTCTTTATTAGAGCAACCACTGCAGTCAACCCTAAACAGTGTTAATCCAGATATGCTAAGTTGGATAGGTGCGGGGTCTGCGCTAGGTATTATTTCAGCAATGGCGTGGGGCTTGGGTTACTTTGGTCAACCACATATCATTGTTCGCTTTATGTCGGTGCGCAGTGTTAAAGATATGCCAACAGCACGTCGTATTGGTATGTCTTGGATGATTGTCGCTGCAATTGGTGCGGTAGGCACGGGTATTTTTGGTGCAGCATACACTTATGAAAATAATATAGTTGTGGATGATCCTGAAACTATATTCTTGATCCTGTCAGAGCTGTTGTTTCATCCACTTATTGCTGGCTTTTTACTTGCGGCAATATTAGCTGCAATAATGAGTACAATTTCGTCTCAGCTATTAGTAAGCTCAAGCTCACTAACTGAAGATTTTTACAAAACATTTTTACATAAAGAAGCCAGTGACGCAGAGCTTGTACTAGTAGGGCGTATTAGTGTGTCTATTGTGGCAATACTTGCTATTTACCTCGCATACGATAGAGACAGCTCTATTTTAGACTTAGTAAGTAATGCATGGGCAGGCTTTGGTGCTGCATTTGGCCCGCTTGTATTGTTTAGCCTTTACTGGAAACGTATGAACTTTGCGGGAGCGCTTTCAGGCATGGTTGTGGGTGCAGTTACTGTTTTGCTATGGATTTACGGCCCATTCACAATCAACGGTGAAAGTTTAAGTAGCGTAATGTACGAAATTGTCCCAGGCTTTATACTTGCAAGTATTGCTATTGTAGTTGTAAGTTTAGCAACCAATGAGCCTAACTCAGATATAACAACGTTATTTGATGAAGTTGAAAAAGAGCTTTAATTAATATTCGTTTTTATAACAGCTAAAAAAAGGGAGCAACTAAGTTGCTCCCTTTTTATTTGCAAAATGTTTAGCTTGCTTGTTTGGCGTTGTTATCGTCAATAGATGCAACGTTATCTGATTTTTTATTTTTACTTGCCGCTTTAGTCGTAGGCTCTTTGGCACCTTTAAGTACCGACATAAAGTCGTCTTTACTTTTTGCTATTTCTAACGCAAGCGATTCTATTTGTTGCTCACTCAATGGCACGTCTACTTTTTCTAGCATCAGCTCAAGTGATTCTGCTATGTCTAGCATTTTGTCATAGGCATCAGCTTCTTTTTTAGTAGTAAACGTCATACGCTCGACTCCGTTTCGTTCTACAACATATTTAACAACAACAGCCATGATTTCTCCTGCAAACTTGCTTGGCACTGTGGTTTATAAAAAACCATAAGATTACTGTTTTTATATACAGTAAAGGTTTGCAAGTAAATATGCAAGCGCAGAGTTGTAATTTTTAAGTGTCTTAAATTTGACAAAAAACGGTAACTTAACTTTATTTAATATATCACTTGGTTGTACCAGCTGCATTTTAAGGATTTCGGAGAAAAGTGATAATGCATTTAGGTACTTCCAAAGTGACTAGCCTCGCGTTTGTCATTTATGGTCTTCCCTAATAATTAAAATAAATATGTTCTAAAATGGACAATAAGGACGATAAAATGAAAACGTTTAAACTTTTACTCATAGCAAGCTTGTTAAGCATTCTACCGGTTACTACCTCTTACGCGCAATTACCTGAAGTGAGCAAATCTATGGCTCCCATCGAAGCGGTAAGTATTAATGATGCAGATGCAAAAATGTTGGCTAAACTTCCTGGAATTGGTAAAAAGAAAGCACAAGCAATAGTAAATTACCGAGATAAAAATGGTGTATTTACAAGCCTTGAGGACTTAGCCAAAGTGAAGGGGATTGGCAAAAAAGTAATGGATAAGTTAGAAGGAAAAGTTAAACTTTAGCAAAAGGGCGCTAAGCGCCCTTTTCATGTTGTTGTAGTGCTTCGTTTAAGTTTTTTCTGGCAAAATTTATATCGACCGGAGCGGTTAATAACGGATAAAAAAGCCCACCGAGTATTAAAAAGGGAATGATTATCCAACCTTCAAAAAGTGTAAATATTAAAAATAACGGGCTTAATAGCAATATTTTGATAATACGCAGTAATACACGGTCGGTAGGTGACAGCATTGATAAAGAACGTGCTATTACAAGCTGTCTCTCGCGTATTTTTAAATGTTGCAACTGTTTAAGTTGACTAGAAAAAAAGGTAAACATAATTATTAAACTGTTCTTTTTAGTATCAAGCGACTACCTAATACAATAAAAAATGTTATGACGAATAGCCCAAAAATAATTTCCATCCAAGCCGGCATACTGAGCGATAAAAACTCCCAATCTATGTTACCGCAATCGCCAGTGGCTTCAAAAAAACTCGGTATCCATTCATGCAGCGGCATAAACGATGGAAAGTTAGGTTCAAACTCGCAGCTAAACGCAAACGGATCTGTTGTCGTTTGCATATCTATGTGCTCACGGGCAATTAAATACCCCCAAATGCTCGATACTCCCCAAGCAATATAAGCAACTATACGCATTATTTTACTTTGTGGATTAATTGACCCAACAATACCTGCGCCAAGTAATCCTAACACCGCGGTACGTTGATAAATACACATAATGCAGGGCGCTAACCCCATTTTATACTGAAAAAGCAATGCAGTTACTTCTAGCATAAAAACAATCGCAGTGAATAGAAGCCAAGGTGTTCGTTGAGTCGGTAAATGCGCAAGCCAGTTCATAAAAAGTCCGCTAATAAATAAGGCGTTAGATTATGACGCACGAAAAAGTACGCGGCAACAAAAAGAGGTATATTAAAAGTTTTATTGTTACCCTTTAAAAAATGTGTTTGCACTCTAAAAGGCTATGTTGAAATACTCGGTGATATGCTTTTATGCATATTGTGGTTTTGATGGATTTACATTCTTGCTACTGGAAAATATGTGCTTTGTCCATTTGTTTGCCTCATGGTGGGTTTTACGCTAGAAAATTTTGCTTAATGGGCTAACAACACCGCTTGCCCCTTACTGTAAGACATGAGTGTAAATCTGCGTGGTTTTAACATCTGTATAACCTAACTGAGCTTGCACCGTTCTTATATCTGCTCCACCTTGTAATAAGTGTGTTGCAAAAGAATGACGAAAGGTACGAGGCGTCACAATCTTTATAATATTGGTTTGCTTTAATGCCTTTTTAACCGCTTTCCTAACACATGTTGGATGGAAGTGATGACGCCGTATCTCGCTAGTTTCTGGATCACTTCTTAATTTATAAGAAGGAAATAAGTATTGCCACGCGAGTGATTTGTTAGCTGACGGATATTTACGGGCTAAAGCGTTTGGCATCCATACGCCTGCGTATTGTTCGTTTTGTAAATCTAATCGCAAATATTCTTCAACTTGCATTATTTGATTTCTAAGTAACAGGAGCAACTCAGTTGCAAGGGTAACGATACGATGCTTATTGCCTTTCCCGTTCCAAACTTGAATACATTTATAATCAAAATCAATGTCTTTTACTCGCAGTTGCACAGCTTCCATCACTCGCAAGCCACTACCATACATCAACCCCACGATTAAGTAATATCGTTTCGATAAATGAATCATCAATTGTTTGACCTCATCGGGTGTCATTACAACAGGCAATTTGGGTTGTCGTTTACTTCGAGCAAAGTTCAAGTTTAACGAAAGTTCATTTTTGACAATATGTACTTATATAAAAAAGCTAGTGCATTTAAAGCTGCACTTTGTGTTTTAGCTGACATGTTACGTTTTAATACAATATGGTCTAAAAACGCTTCGACTTCTGAATTTCCCATTGAGCTTGGGTGGCGTTTGTTGTGAAAGTGAATAAAGTTTGCGATCCAACTCAAATAAGCATTAATAGTTCTTAGTGAATACTGTCGAGTGAGCATATAGTCCGCAATGTAATTTAAATACGCAGAGCGAGTTTTCATTTTCAATCCATCGAATTGGTGCTGTATGTATATACAGTTACAGCTCAGTCGCTCGCATAGTCAAGAAAACAACCCAGTCGCTCGTTTTATACTGAGAAGAAAACGCGCATGTATGAATTTTAATAACACTGGCAATTAGTTGGCAAGTTTGTTAAAAATAAACCAATAAGAAAACGAGCTACGCTATGGTAGAAATACGCGCGATTAGCTCGCTATAAACATGTGTAGTGGCATAGTTAATTGTCCATTTGAAAGGTGGTGAACAGGCTCAACAACCAAATTCTCAACAATCATCTAATGCAAATAAAGTAGACTTAGAAGCTTTGTCGAGCACAGTAAAGCAATCGATAACATCTGCATCTGAAGTCTGTAAAAGTGCGACCAGCACTTTCATTTCAAAAACAAGTGAACTTCGTGGCTCTAAAAAAGTGTTAGTTGCCCAGAACAGGTAATAAGATGAGTCGCTGTTTTTTCATTTTGTTTTTATTGGAGGGAGCATAGAAAGCTTTATCGGTGAATTGATAAGTGCAGATGCTCCCTATTTCTGTTCCATTACAGGAAGCATTGCCTGTGTTAATCATGGCTTTGAATGGTTCCGTGAAAATATATTTGGATAAAAATGAATAGATCAGAGTTTTCATACAAAAAGGGTGTCTTCATTTGGCATAGGCAGAATGGCCGATGCGGCTCATGTGGGAAAGAAATTTACGCCAAGGAATTTGCAGTTCATCATGTTTTAAATTGTAAGGATGGAGGTAAAGGACATATAGATAATGGTGTATTACTATGTTGCGAATGCCATGATAATGTCCACGGCAATGCAAGATTCAGAGAAAGTATTTTAGTGCCACGAAGTGATTTTAGATATGCAAATTGGGATGCTTATGCTGAAACAGAATACAAACGTAAAATAGAAAGAATAACAGCTGGAGTAAGAAAGAGTGAAGCTATTCTAAGTGCTACAGATAATTTTTTTGAAAATAAGAAAAAGGCTAAGGATCTTGTGTTTGAAGCTTTAGGTGACTTAAAGTCTCAAGTTTTTTTCAAAGATGATAAAACCCTTATAAAGCAAAATATAGATAACGTCTTCAATAAAATAAAAGAACTCGAAGCTGAGAAGAAAAAACATCATGAAAAATATTTAAAAGAAGTAAAAAGTAACTTTGATTACTGTTTACCAAAATTAAAAAATATTGAAAATAATCTCAATAAATATGCGGATTTAAAAAAGTTACGTGAAGATTTGAAAGCTGTTCAAAGCTATATGAAGGGTAAAAAATTTACAAAAGAAAACAGGGAGTTGCTGTTTAAAACAATCGGGTCTCTTTTTGATAAAATGCACAAGATTTCTCAAGAAAAGCAAAGGGATTATGAAATGGAGTGCGAGAACAATAAAGCACATACATTAGATATGATTAATGGTTTCCTCGTACTTGAAAACTCAGACTTTAAAGAAAAGAGAAAGCATTTAAAAAAAGCCCAAGATTATATGAAAGGCAAAAAATATAAAAAATCAGACCGAGATTATATTTATAAAAAAATTCAAGGTTATTTTGATGATGTATTTAAAATGCAGAGCAAAGTAAAAGCTCGAAAGCAAAGGGAATGGGAAGAAAAGCAAATAGAATACAAGAAAAGGCAAGCTGAACGAGAAGAAAAGCAGCGTGAATGGAAAAAGAGATTAAAAGAAAATATTCAAAGAACAAAGGCTGGAATATCTAAGTCTGAAGATTATTTATCCTCTTTGGAGGGTAGGCTATCAGATAAAAGATCTAAGCTCAGTTCTATTTCAGAAAAATGGAAAAGTGACTTCTTAGATCAAATGCGGTCTTTAGAAAGTAAAATAGCAGATGTAAAAGATCAAATTTATACTAAAAAACAAAAACTACGAGACATGGAATCAAAAATTTAGCGCAATATAATGCAT